>CAYRMQ010000029.1:0-26747 GCA_964425305.1 uncultured Anaerolineaceae bacterium
GATTCGCTACTCCTGCACGTTCGATGCCGCTACGGGTCGGTGGATCCGGGCTTAGACGGGTCCGATCGGTGCGTCGGATAGCGGCGGCTCACCTCGCCTCCGAGTCGGGATGCTCGCCGGCTCCGCATTGCGCGGGTTGATGATGGGTCCACAACGGCCGCTCGAGTCACCCGGTAACAGTAATCCGTCAATCCGTCGCTCCAACGATGAAGTCATAGCGTCAAGCTCGCACGCAGGAGAAGCGCATGTCTTGGGCGCGCTCTTGCCTCGGGATATGGCTCGCGAAGCGGATCCGCTGCGCCCAGCACAGTTTCGTGCCTCCTGTAGGACGCGAGCACCGTTCGTCGCGGCGATGATCGGACGCTACACGTCGAGCCACTTGCCGGCATTCTCGCCGGCGCCGGCAAAGCCAGCGTCCGGCGCGGGCTGCCAGATGATCCCGTAGCGGTCGCGGAAGCCACCGCTACCCTCGTCCCACTCTTCGCCGTCGTCGAGCCTCGTCCGTAGAGCGGCAATCTCGGCTTCGCCCATCACCAGACCGACGAACAGCGGCCGCCGTCGTTCGGCGTCGAGGTCGGCGATGGCAGGCGACGCCTCATCGAAGAGCGCGAGAGTGAAGCCGCCGCGTCGCAGCGCGACCATGTACGGCTCGACGCCAGCCCGCCGGGCGTCGTCCCAGTCCTTGTCGGGCGGGAGTTGTGCATCGCCTTCGGGCGTGGCGGCCTCGCGCGTGACGACGTCCATGTCGAACAGACGCCTGTAGTACCGTTCTGCCTGCTCGAGATCGGGCAGCGTGATGGCGATGTGCCGGAAGGTGGGCGTCGGCTCCACCGACCAACTCTATGCCTCTTGACGTTGAAGCGACGACCGTTCTGCGGCCCCCTGGGCTAGGTGGTATTCGAGCGGTGGGACTCCGGCCGCGCGCGACCGACCACGACACCATCTGGTCATAGTGTTTCCGCATTACGTTTGGTGGCCGAGGCCGCAAACGCCCGCATAGAGACACCGCGGATGAGGTCGGCCCGCGCCGGCAGCGGGGTGTACGGTAAGGAGACTTCCAGAAGGAGCGAACAAGCCATGAGGATGACCGACCTACGGCGAGGTTGGGCAGTGCTTGGCAACGACGGCCGCCCCGTTGGCACGGTCGAAGAGGTTGGTCAGAACTACGTCCTCACGTCAGGCCCGCAGCTTGCGCGCCTGTACGTGCCCGCATCGGCTATCGCGAACGTCGAGAACGAGGTCGTCCATCTCAATGTCACGCAGCGCGACGCGGGCGCGATGGGTTGGGAGCAACCGCCACGAGGCGACGACGAGCTTCAAACGTCCCCTGAAGCCGACCTACACAGGCACGTCTGAGACAGGTCGAGAGACTGTCGTTCTCTTCTCGTCTGACGCGACCCGATGTCGCCCGATGCGCTCTCACTATGCCGTCATGGTGTCGGTCCGGGCATATCCGACGAGCGCACGCCGCCGGCAGCTCTACCCGGCGCGTCGCTTCCTCGTGTCCGCCGCCGTCGACGCTGTCGCACAGCACGAGCAGGAAGCGGAAGGCCGTCTCGCGCGGCGCCTGACCGACCGCCTGATCCAGACTGCTGAGACAGCCGGCTGCGGACACTCGCCCGGCCCGCGCGTTCGGCGTCGCGGCAGAGGCGGGTCAGCGGCACGTCGTCGGACTCGGCATCGTGGCGGAGGGCGAGGATGTAACGGCTACGGGCACCGAGGGCGACGCCGACCCGGCTGAGGCACCCAAGGCCAAGCGTGGGCGCCGACGGGCGGAGCCTGCCGCCGAGCGAGCAGGGGGCACCGCCGGCTAGATCGGCCGCCTGAAGCCAACACACGAGCCCTGGGTGCAGCCCAGGGCCCTTCTCTCTGGCGCGATCCCGCTCATGCGACGTACCATGCGAGCGGGTCATCGTCGTCCGAAGACAGCGGGCGGGTGCCCGAGCCCCCTTGGGGGCACCAACGACCATGACCGGGCAACGCAGATCGTGCACGAGAGGGGCCCCAGATGATCCTGCGTCTGCTACATGTGCGCGTGCGGCCGGGCGCCGCCGCGGAGCTGATCAGCCGGCTGCGCGAGCAGGTCGTACCGGCGACGATCGGCACCGACGGCCTCGTCGCCCTGAACTACGGATTCCGTCAGGAGGGCGCCGACCACTACGGCGTGGCCGTGTCGGTCTGGCGTGACTACGAGGCCATCTTCAAGGCAACCGGCGGCCAGCCCGAACGCGTCGGATCGAATGTGCCGCTCGACGACATCGTCAGCGACGCTCGAACGGCGCACTACGAGATCGCCGAATGGGCCGCCCCCGGCGAAGACGACGGTCGACCGCGTGTGACGCTCGAAGGTGCGGTAATCGGGATCATCGTCTCGACGCTCAAGCCGCATGTCGAGCCGGTGGCCTTCGATCTCATTCGCCAGAGCGCGGCGGCCATCTACGAGGCCGGCGCCATCGCGCGCTACATCGGCCGGCGCATCGCCGGCGAGCGCAGCGAGGTCGCCGCCGTCGCCATTTGGCCCGATCGCGCCTCGCTGCGTCGCTACGCCCGGAGCCGGTCCGAGGGTTTCATGCGGCCCGAGTTCGTTGACCTGGTCGACGCCTGGAAGTTCGAGACCTACGACAGCCTTGGCCCCAGCCGCCTGTTCCTGTCGTCGGCCGGACCGGCGGTGCTGCTCGCCGACGACGAGGGCCGGTACATCGACGCGTCGCCGGGCATCGAGCGCGTCTTTGGCCTGCCTGGCGAGTTCATGCTCGGCCGCCGGGTGTGGGACTTTACGCCCCAGCCAGACCTCGCCGCCGGTCGGGAGCTTTGGCGCGCCTTCATCGCGAGCGGCGAGCAGGCCGGCGAGTACGAGCTGGCCCGACCCGATGGGACCCGCGTGCCGGTCCGCTATCGCGCTCGCGCCAACTGTCCCGAGCCGGGCACTCACGCGTCGGTCCTCTCGCTGCTCGACGAGGAACCCGATCCGCGGCCGGTGCCTGACATCGTCGCGGAGGCCTTGCGCCCGTCCGACGAGTGAGCCGGCCGCGGCTGGGACGCGGGCTACAATCCCCCCGATGTCCAGCAAGTTCCGGGGTGGCCAGATCTATGGCATCCCGATCCCGACGCTGTTCGACGAGAACGACGCCATCCGCTGCGCCGGCTGCGGCGAGCTCATCCCTGGGACGCCCTTCCGTGTCTCGCTGCTCGACATCGTCTCGCCCGAGGCGCCGCCCAGCTGGGCTGTCGGGGCGCGGCTGAACCCGGGCCCGCACCAGTTCCATCCGCTGCCCGACCACTTCCGCGCCTGGGCCAGGCGGCGCGGCCACTACTTCTGCCGGCTGTCGGACGTGCGCGAGATCATGCGCCCGGTGCCGCTGCCCGGCGACCGGCCGCGCTGGGGTCTGTGCGACGGTCTCCATCGCGAGGCGCACGAGTTCGTACCCGCCTGAACCGATGGCCGTCCTGCTGCCCGGCATCACCGCCCTTCTCGCGCTGATCTTCGGCCTCGCTCTGCTCGACCAGTGGCGCGAGCGGCGTGGCGCCTTCCAGCTGATCTGGGGCATCGGCATGCTCTTCTTCGCCGTCGCCTCCGGTTCCGAGGCGCTGGCCACCGTTGCCGGCTGGAACGAGCCGCTGTACCGCGCGTGGTACCTCACCGGCGCCGTCTGGACGGCAGGCTGGCTGGGCCTGGGCACGTGCTTCCTGCTCGCCCGGACGCGCTTCGGTTACGCCGTCGCGCTCAGCCTCTTCCTGGCCGGCCTGTTCACGTTCCTCGCCGCGCGGCGGCTGGCCGAGCCGGCCGGTGACGCACCGGTGCTCTACTTCCTCGCCGCCGGCGTGCTCGCCGTCGCGGTCGCCGTCGAGACCTATTTCCAAAACGAGCGCTGGCCGATGATGGCGGGGCTGGCCGTCGTCGGCGCGACGGTCGTCAGCTTCGGCCTGATGGTCAGCGTCAGCCTGCCGCCGCCGGGCTACGCCATCGACCCGCTGACCGGTGCGCCGACGGGCGAGCTGTTCCCGCCGTCGCTGCGCCTGCTGACGCCGTTCATGAATATCACCGGCTCGTTCGCGCTGATCCTCGGCGCACTCTTCTCGGCCTACGTCTTCATGCCCAAGAAGCGCGTCCTGGCCTATTCGCTCGATCCCGATCAGCCGGGCGACTCGTTCTTGTTCAACCTGTTCATCGCGCCGGTGGCGATCACCGTCAACTTCCTCGCCTCGCTGCCCGGCGCGCTGCGCGCGCTGGTCGGCGGCCGCCTCCACAGCCGTGTGCCGGCGACGATCCTGATCGCGCTGGGGGCGATGGTCGTCGGCGGCGCCGATACGCTCGCCCGGCTCGGCTCGACCGACTACTTCCAGGCCGGCAAGCTCGTCGGTGTGGTGCTGCTGCTGCTCGGCTTCCTCGTCTCGATCGAGGTCTTTCGCGAGATCCGGATCCCCTTCACCGGACGCGTCATCCGTGGCCGCCGCAGCGAGCCGGCGGGCGTCGTCCAGCGCGAGCAGGCCGCTCGCCCGCACAGCTCGTAGACCGGGCCGGCGCCGATCGCCGTGGCCCGTTCCCTGCTGCTCGGCAGCATGCTGGTGGTTGGTGCGGCCGCGCTCTTCGGCACGCTCGGCGTCATCTCGCGTGGCGCCAGCGCGGCGGGCATCGAGGCGCTGCCCTTCGTCGCCTGGCGCGCGGCGTTGGCCACCACCGCCCTGCTCGGGGGCGTCCTGCTCGTCACGCGCCGCAGCACCGGCCGCCTGCCCAGCCCGGGCCTGCTCAGCGGCCGGCAGCGCTGGGCGCTTTTCGGTGCCTGCGCGGCCGGGGCGCTGCTCAACGTGGCCATCTTCGCGGCTTTCCTGCGCACGACGATCGCGGTCGCGCTCATCTGCTTCTACACCTTCCCGGCGATCGTCACGCTCGCCGCCGTGAGGCTGTACGGCGATCGGCTCGATCGCCCGCGGCTGGCGGCGCTGGTGCTGTCGTCGGTCGGCCTGCTGCTCGTCCTCCTCGGGCCGCTATTCGAAGCGGGGCGCTTCGAGATCGAGCTGGTCGGCGTCGGGCTGGCGCTTTTCGCGGCCGTCTGCCAGGCCTGCTTCCTGTTGCTCAGCGGCCGCGGCTTTCGGCCCTTCGGCCCGCTCGACGTGTCGGTCTACGTCATTGCCGCGGCGCTCATCCTGAGCCTCTCGCTGGCCCTGCCGCTGGGCCAGCTCGATGGCCTGCTCGTGCCGCTGCGCCAGCCCGAGGCGTGGGCGTGGATCGTCGCCGGCGGGCTGACCGGCGCGGCCGTGCCGACGACGGCGCTGATGGCCGGCCTGGGCATGATCGGGCCGGCACGGACGGCGATCCTGATGACGTTCGAGCCGGTCGTCGGCGTGCTGCTGGCGGGCCTGCTCCTTGGCGAGCAGCCGACCATCCTGCAATTGGTGGGTGGCGCGGCCGTGCTCGTCGCGGCCGTCGTGCTGCAGGCCTCACCGCGGGCGCCGCCCGAGGCCGAGGAAGCCGAGGTGCGGCTGGTCTGACGCGGCTGCGTCTCGGGTTGGGGCGGCTGAATTCGATGCTCAAATCGGCGTAGAGCTAGCCGAAAAATCGACCGAGTAGGCCTCGTTCGGCGGCCGCCACGCCCGGGTGGCCACGCTCGCTACGGTCAAGAGCGCGCGGTTGGCGGCCGTACGGACAGTCAGCATTCGTTCTAGCGCAACGGCCAGTCGAGTATGAGAAGCCGGGCGCGCGCCATGGGCGCAAGAGGAGTTCCGCACCGGCGGAGTTGAATGCCACGGGTCGGGCGTCGGGGTCGGCCTGGCGTCGAGGTCGATCCTGGCCGCCGGCCGGCCATCGCGGGCTATACTGCGCAGCGGCCCAAGGGGGGCCGGCCGACCCATTACCCGCACAACCCGGAGTCGGCCTGAACCATCCCGTGCTGCCAGTGAGGTTCGATGCGCGTTCGTAAGGCTGTATTCCCGGCCGCCGGCTGGGGTACTCGCTTCCTGCCTGCCACCAAGGCACAGCCGAAGGAGATGCTGCCGCTGGTCGACAAGCCGGTCATCCAGTACGGCGTCGAGGAGGCGGTGGCAGCGGGCGTCGAACAGGTCATCATCGTCACGAGCAGCCAGAAGCGCCCGATCGAGGACCACTTCGACCACTCCTACGAGCTCGAGCACCTGCTCGAGTCGAAGGGCGACATCGAGATGCTGCGGCGCGTGCGCCAGATCGGCGACATGGCCCAGATCAGCTACGTCCGCCAGAAGGAGCAGCTCGGCCTCGGGCACGCGGTGCTGATGGCCAAGGAGCTCGTCGGTCACGAGCCCTTCGCCGTCATCCTGTCCGACGACGTCGTCGTCGGCGACCGGCCGGCCATCGGCCAGCTCATCGAGGCCCACCGCGCGACGCACGGCTCGATCGTGGCGGTGATGGAGGTGCCGCCCGACGACGTCGGGCGTTACGGGGTGATCGACGCCGATCCGCAGCCGGTCGGCGGCGACCAGCGCCTGTACCGGCTGCGCGGGCTGGTCGAGAAGCCCGATCCGGGGAGTGCCCCGAGCAACCTGGCCATCATCGGACGCTACGTTTTGACGCCGAAGATCTTCGAGAAGCTCGAGCAGACGCCGCGCGGCGCCGGTGGCGAGATCCAGCTGACCGACGCGATCGAGGCGCTGATGGCCGATCAGGATGTATTCGCCTACGCTTTCGAGGGCAAGCGCTACGACGCGGGCACCACCATGGGCTGGTTGCAGGCATCGGTGGAGCTGGCTCTGGAGCGGCAGGACATCGGCGCCGAGTTCCGGCGCTACCTTGCGAGTCTGGATCTGAGCTAGGGGCCGTCACCCCCGCCCGATCCAAGGAGGAGTAGTGGCCCAAGTAGGGCAGGTGCTGGGCGACCGCTATCGGCTGGTCGAGCTCCTCGGCCAGGGCGGCATGGCGACGATCTTCCGCGGGCACGACCTGCAGCTCGGGCGTGACGTGGCGGTCAAGGTGCTGCGCGCCGAGTACGGCCGCGACGCCGCCTTCGTCGCCCGCTTCCGGCAGGAGGCGCAGGCGGCCGCCGCGCTCAACCATCCGAACGTCGTCAACGTCTTCGACTACGGCATGCAGGACGGCGACCCGTTCATCGTGATGGAGCTGGTCGAGGGCGGCGACCTGGCGGCGGTGATCAGGGAGCGCGGCCCGCTCGAGCCGATCGCCGCGGCACGCATCGCGCAGCAGATCTTCGACGCGCTCGATGCGGCCCACGCGAAGGGCATCGTCCACCGCGACATCAAGCCGACCAATGTGCTGCTGACGCCGGCCGGCCGGGCGAAGGTTGCCGATTACGGCATCGCCCGCGCCTTCTCGGAGGCGCAGCTGACGATGCCCGGTACAACGCTCGGCAGCGTCCACTACTTCAGCCCCGAGCAGGCGCGCGGCGAGCTGGTGACGACGGCCTCCGACGTCTACTCGGCCGGGCTGGTCCTGTTCGAGATGCTCACCGGCCGGCGGGCGTGGACCGGCGACTCGGCCGGCGCGGTGGCGGTCGCCCGGCTGGCCGGCGATCCGCCCGCCGCATCGAGCATCAGGCGCGGCGTGCCGCAGGCGCTCGACATCATCGTGCGCCGTGCTCTGGCGCGCGTGCCCGCCGAACGGCCGACCGCCGCCGAGGTGTCGGAGATGCTCGGTCGCTTCATCGCCCAGCCGTCGGCGCCGCCGATGAACGTGCCCATCGCGCCGCAGGCCGCCGGCGTCGCGGGGGCCGGTGCGATTGCTGCCGCCGCTGCCCGCCCGGGCTACGGTGGGCCACCGGCCTACGGCACCACGCGCCGCGGCGCAGGCCGTCCGCCGATGCCGTTCGAGGACGAGCAGCCCGAAGAGAGCAACACGTGGGCGTGGGTCGCGGCGATCATGGCCGCGCTGGTCCTGCTCGCCGGCGGCGCGCTCGTCTTCATCCTGCTCTCTGGCCGCGGTGCGGGCATGGTGGTGCCCAGCCCGACGCCCGGTCTGGTCGAGGTGCCCAGCTTCGTCGGGATGGTCCTGCCCGAGGCGCAGCGCGTGGCCGACGAGCGCGGCCTGACGCTGACGGTCGGCGCCTATCGCCAGGTCAACGATCCGCCCGAGGGGACGATCATCGACCAGAACCCGCCGGCCGCTGACAACGTCAGCCGCGGCAGCCTGGTGACGGTGACGGTCGCCACGCAGCGCTCGACGGTGGCCGTACCAGACCTTCGCCTGCGCACCGAGAGCGAGCTCGTCGCCATCCTGATGGAGAACGACCTCGTGCCGGGCATGCGCCTGGAGGCCTACGACAGCGAGGTCCCGGCCACGCTGGTGACGCGGACGAATCCGCGCTCGGGTATCGAGGTCGCCCGCGGCACGACGGTCGACTACACGCTGTCGCTCGGCCCGCCGCCGACGCCTTCACCGACGCCCGAGCCGTCGCCATCGCCCGAGCCCAGCCCGTCGCCATCGCCGTCGCCCAGCCCGTCGCCCAGCCCGTCGCCATCGCCGTCGCCCAGCCCACCGCCCAGCCCGTCGCCGACGCCGACGCCGGTGACCGTCGCCAACTACCAGTGCCTGCAGGTGGGGACAGTCACCGTCCAGATCGTCGAAGCCGGGCTGGAGGTCGGTGTGATCTGGCCGACCGAGTACACCGACGAGTGGCTGGTCGCCATCCAGGACCCGCTCGCCGGACAGCAGGTGCCGCCGGGAACGCGCGTCCACCTCTTCGTCAAGGACCCCATCGAGGCCTGTCCGTAGGCGTACACTTGCCAGCCATGGCGACCTGGCGCTGTCCGCATTGCGCGACGCTGCAGGTCGAGGCGCCCGTCTGCTTCCTGTGCAACCGCTCGGCGACGAGCTGCGGCACGTGCGTCAACTTCCGCTCATCGCTCGTCGGTGGGGTCGGCTACTGCGCCCTCGATCGGCGGCGTGAGCCGCTGACCGGCGCCGAGCAGCGTCCGTGCTGGACCGCCTCCGCCGAGGCGCCCACAGACGGGCTGCTCGACGCCCCCGCCCTGCCGCAGCCGGGGCCAACGGCGCGCGTTGTGCCCGCCGTGCCGGTGCGCCCGCCACCACCGCGGATGGGCGGGCTGATCGAGCTCCAGCCGCCAGCCGGTGGCGGCGAGGGCGGTGGGCCGCCCGTCAGCGGACGCTGAACGCGGTCGGAGGCCAGCGCCCAATGGAGGCCAAACCCGGCCAAACTCAGTTCAGCGGAAGCTGATCGCGGCGCTCTCCTGCAGCACGACCTCCCCGCCCTGGCCGTCGTCGAGGACGACCATGATCGTCGCCAGCCCCTGGCCGGCGAGGGCGCCGTCGGCCGGGATGCGGATGCCGCGCCAGATGGCGAGCCCGGCGCTGCTGGACGTCGTATACGTCGTCGTCTGCTGGCCCGGCACCGACAGGCTGAAGGTCACCCGTGCGCCATCGGCCGGCTCGCCGTGAAGCCCGCTGATGCGCGCGTGGAGGCTGATCGTCTCGGGCAGGTCGTCGAGGGCGACCGACGACGGGCGTGGTTCGAGCGTCACCGCCGCCTTGCTCTGGCGGCGCGTCAGGACGATCGTGGCGCGGCCCCGATTGCCCGCTGCATCCGTCGCACGCAGGGTCACCTCGTTTGCCCCGAGGGCCAGCTCGAGGCCGAGCTCGAAGCGGCCGTCGGCACCGATCTCGAGCTCGAACGCCTCGCCCGTACCGGCGTTGCGCACGACCAGCCGCGAGCCTGCCTCGGTCCGGCCGCGCAGCGTCACCTGGGGAGCATGGACGGTGCGGTCGGGCGGCTCGCTGACGTGGATCGGCGGCGGTTCGGCGTCGCGCACGACGTGGACGGGCGCCGAATGGAGCCCCTCCCCGTCGGGGCCGGCGATGGCGGCGCTGACCCAGTTGTCCCCTTCGTCCAGCGGGATGGCGCGGATCGTCGCCGGCGTCTCGCGCGGCAGGCGCCGCTCGCGGGCGAGCTCGTCGTTGACGTAGATGCGCAACCGGTAGGCGCTCGGTGGCGACAGGCCGCCGGGCAGCTCGACGGTCACGTCGATCGTCGCCGCCGCCACGAGCGCGGCGGTCGAAGAGAGTTCGGGTGCCGGCGGCAGCGCCGCACGGCTGGCGCTCGGCTCGGGCGTGACCCCCAGCGAGCCGTCGTCGAGCGTCTGGCCGGCGAGGACGATCGTGGCGCCGACCGCAAGCAGGCCGAGCGCCGCGCCGATTCGGCGCGACCAGCCGATGCGGAAGTGAGATGGGCGGGCGGCATGGCGCCGGCGCTGGCGGGTTGCGGGACGGCTCGCCGAAGGTCCCCCCTTACGGCCCGCCTGGCGGCGTCCGGCGCGGCGAGCATCGGCCGGACGGCGGGACGGGCTGCGCATCGCGCTCGATTCTGGCAGCCGGCGCTGCCGTGCGTGGCGCGCATCCGCGGGCGGGTGGCGTGTAGGCTTACCGTGGCACGTGGGTGCCGAACGGGGAGGTTGAGTGGATTCGTCGCGCAAGCCCATCACCAACGCCCGTGGCGCGGTGCTGCCGCAGGGAAGGCCGGCCCCGCCGCCGCCGCCGGCGGGACCGATCAGCCGCGTCGCGGCCGGCCTCGTCCTGCGCCGGCCGGTGGAGCCGCTGATGGCCGGGCCGCGCGTGCCCTTTGGCCTGCCCAACCTTCGCCGCAACGTCTGCCCCCACTTCTACATGACCGGTCCGCGGGGCACGATCCCGATCCAGGCGCCGCACCTGCTCAAGGCGCTGATGCGCCAGGAGTCAAACGTGTCGCGCTGCCAGCTGCGCGGCGGTGTCCATCTCGAGCAGGGCTACGTTACCGACGTCTGCCTGTCGTCGCGCTTCAACCAGTGCATCTTCTACGAGGACGAGCTGACCGGACGCTGAGCGGCCCATGCCCGCGCCCTCGACCCCCGCGCCCTTGACTCTCGCCGACGAAGCGGATCCGCGCTACCGCGACGCTATGCGGCGGCTGGCAGAGCGCGGCCGCTTCGGCATCCGCCTGGGGCTGACGCGTACGCGCGCGTTGCTGCGCCGGCTGGGCAACCCCGAGCGTGACCTGCCGGGCGTGCTGATCGGCGGCACCAACGGCAAGGGCAGCGTGCAGGCCCTCGTCGCGGCCGTCCTGCGCGCGTCGGGCCAGCGCGTCGGCCAGACGCCCAAGCCGCACCTGGTCAGCTATCGCGAGAGGATCATGGTGGATGGGCGCGAGATCGGCGTGGCCGACTTCACCGCGCTGCTCGAGGAGGTGCTCGAGGTAGCGGCGGCGGTCGAGGGCCGCCATGGCGCCCCGACCGAGTTCGAGCTGCTGACCGCGGCGGCCTTTGCCTGGCTCCGCCGCGCGGGCGCAGAGCTGGCGGTGATCGAAGTCGGGATGGGCGGCCGACTCGACGCGACGAACGTCTGGCAGGGCGGGCTGACGGCGATCACCAACGTCGAACTCGACCACACCGAGCATCTCGGTCCGACGATCGAGGCGATCGCCGTCGAGAAGGCGCAGATCATCAAGCGCGGCGACGTGCTGGCGCTGACCGGCGCCAGCCCGCAGGCGGTGGCCGTCATCGCCCGCCGGGCGCGCCGCGTCGACGTGCCGCTGCGCATCGTCGAGCCGCTGCCCGTGCTGGCCATGGACCGCGGCGGGATCACGCTCGACGGGGCGGCCGCCAGGTCGCCGCTCACGGGCAACGCGCCACTGCGTGTCGGCCTGCTCGGCCGCCACCAGGCGGCCAATGCCGCGCTCGCCGTGGCGATCGTGACGGCGATGGCCGAGGCCGGCATGGCGAGTGTCGACGAGGCGGCGCTCCGCCGCGGGCTGGAGGAGGCGCGCTGGCCGGGGCGGCTCGAGCTGCTGCCGCTGACGCCCGATGTGCTGCTCGACGGCGCGCACAACCCACACGGCACGGCCGCGCTGGCGGCGGCCCTCGACGAGCTGCGTGCGCAGCTGTCGGGCGGCCGGCCGACGCTGCTGATGGGCGTGCTGCGCGACAAGGACGTCGCGGGCATGCTCGCGCCGCTGGCGGAGAGCGCCGCGCTCGACGGCGCGCGCATCGTCACGACGGACGTGCCCGACACGCCGCGCTCGCTGCCCGCCGCCGACCTTGCCGCCGCCTGGCGCGAGGCAGCTGGCGCGAGGGCGGGCCCAGACGTGCGCGCCATCCCGGACAGCAGCGCCGCGCTCGACGAAGCATTCTCCGCCTCACGCCGGGACGCGGGGCCACTCATCATCTGCGGCTCGCTGTACCTTGTGGGTCACGCGCGCCGCCGGCTGACCGCCTGATACGCGCCGGAGACGGGCCCACCTGGATCGTCGGGAGGAGCAATGGACGCCACGCCCTCGGTCACGCTGCCGCCCGACGCCGGCTCGGGGATCGCCTCTCTGCCCGAGCCGCTGCTCATCGGCGGCCGGCTGTTCGAGTGGAGCAGCCGGACGTACCTGATGGGCGTGATCAACGTGACGCCCGACTCGTTCAGCGGCGACGGGCTGCTGTCGGCCGGTGGCGACGTCGTTGCGGCGGCCGTCGGCCAGGGGCGGCGGATGGCCGGCGAGGGTGCCGACATCCTCGACGTCGGCGGCCAGTCGACTCGTCCCGGCCACACGCCCGTCGGGGATGAGGAAGAGCTGGGCCGCGTCGTGCCCGTCGTGCGTGCCCTCCGCGAGGCCCTGCCCGAGATGCCGCTGAGCATCGACACCACCAGCACGCACGTCGCCGCGGCTGCCCTCGACGCCGGCGCCGACCTGATCAACGACATCTGGGGCGTGGCGCCGCGCGACGAACTGGCCCGCCTCGCCGCCGATAGCGGCGTGCCGCTGGTGCTGATGCACAACCGCCGCGAGGCGCGCTACCGCAGCGTGACCGCCGAGGTCATCGCCGACCTGCAGCAGGCGCTCGAACGTGCCGTCGCAGCGGGCATCGCGTGGGAGCGGCTGATCGTCGATCCGGGCATCGGCTTCGGCAAGACGGCCGAGCAGAACCTGCACCTGCTCGGCGAGCTGGCCGCACTGGGCGTGCTCGGCCGGCCGATCCTGCTCGGCACCAGCCGCAAGTCGACCATCGGCAAGGTCCTCGACCTGCCCGCCGACCAGCGCCTGGAGGGCACGCTGGCGACGACGGCCCTCGCTATCGCCGCCGGCGTCGACATCGTCCGCGTCCACGACGTCGAGGCCAACCGGCGCGTGGCGCGCATGTCCGACGCCATCGTTCGTGACGGGCCACGATGAGCGGCGACCACATCTACCTCCACGGGATGGTTTTCGAGGGCCGCCACGGCGTGACCGACGAGGAGCGCGCCGAGCCGCAGCCGATCGAGGTCGACGTCGACCTCGGCCTCGACCTGCGGCCGGCCGGCACGTCCGACGACCTCGGCCAGACGGTCGACTACGGCGACGTCTTCGCGGTCTGCCGCGACATCGTCGAGCAGCGCAGCTACCACCTGCTCGAGGGCATCGCCGAGGCGGTTGCCGCGGAGATCCTCGCCCGCTTCCCGCGCGTCGAGCACGTCAGCGTCCGAGCCAAGAAGCCGGGCGTGCCGCTGGAGGGCGTCGTCGAGCACGCCGGCGTGGAGGTCGAGCGGGCGCGGGAGGCAGGCTGATGCAGGCCGGCGACCGGCGCCATCGCGTCGTCATCGTGGGCGGCGGCTTCGGCGGGCTGTACGCGGCGCGCGCGCTGCGCCGGGCACCGATCGACCTGACGCTCGTCGACCGGCGCAACTTCCACCTGTTCCAGCCGCTGCTCTACCAGGTCGCGACCGGCGTCCTGTCGGCCGGCGACATCGCCGCCCCGCTGCGCTCGGTGCTGCGGCGGCAGGAGAACGCGACCGTGCTGCTCGGCGACGTCGTCGAGGTCAACACCGACGAGCGCTGGGTGCGCACGGGCGAGGGCGTGCGCCTCGAGTACGACACGCTCGTCGCGGCGACCGGCGCGCGCCACTCGTACTTCGGCAACGACACCTGGGCCGAGCATGCCCCCGGTCTCAAGACGGTCGAGGACGCGCTCGAGATCAGGCGGCGCATCCTGATCGCCTTCGAGGCGGCCGAGCAGGAAGCCGACGAGGAGCAGCGGCGGGCGTGGATGACGTTCGTCGTCGTCGGCGGCGGGCCGACCGGCGTCGAGCTGGCCGGCGCGCTGGGCGAGATCGCGCACGAGACGCTGGCGCGCGACTTCCGGCGCATCTGGCCGCCCGACACGACGATCTACCTCCTCGAGGGCCTCGACCGGATCCTGCCGGCGTACCCGCCGAAGCTGTCGCGCGAGGCGCGCCGGGCGCTGGCCAGGCTGGGCGTGCAGGTCCGTACCGGCACGCTCGTCACCGCCATCGACGACGACGGCGTCGCCGTTCGTGCCGGCGAGAAGGAGTCGCGCATCGCGGCGCGGACGGTGCTGTGGGCGGCCGGCGTGCAGGCCTCGTCGTTCGGGCGGCTGCTGGCTCAGGCGACCGGCGCCGAGACCGACAAGGCCGGGCGGTTGACCGTGCGCCCTGACCTGACGCTGGCCGGCCATCCCGAGATCTTCGTCGTCGGCGACCTGGCGCTCTACCGGCACCAGGGCGACAAGCCGCTGCCCGGCGTCGCGCAGGTCGCGATCCAGCAGGGCGGCTACGTTGCCCGCGCGATCGAGCTGCGCGTTCACGGTCGCCGCCCGCGCCGCCGCTTTCGCTACTTCGATCCGGGCAACCTGGCGACGATCGGGCGGGGCAAGGCCGTCGCCGACCTCAACCTGGTCCGCTTCGCCGGCTTCCCGGCGTGGGTCGTCTGGGCGGCGGTCCACATCTTCTACCTGATCGGCTTCGAGAACCGCGTGCTGGTCATGACACGCTGGGCGTGGAACTACATCACCCGCCGGCGCGGCTCGCGGCTGATCACCGGCGAGCGGGACCGGCTCCAGCCGGACATCAGGAAGCCGACGTAGCGCTGCTCGCCGTCGCGCCCCGTCGCTAGCGCAGGTCGGCGGGCCGGGTGCCGAGCGTAACGGGGACCTGCCGCGTCGTGCCGTTGCGCAGCAGCATCAGCGTCAGCCGGTCGCCGGGCGAGTAGTCGGCCAGAATCTCGTCGAGCGTGGTGGTGGCATCGATGCGCCGGCCGTTGACCGACGTGATGATGTCGCCCTCCTCCAGGCCGGCGTCATCTGCCGGGCTATCGGGCACGACTGCCGGCGCCCGACCATCGCTCGAGATGAGCGCGCCGTAGTCGACCGGCAGCTCGAGCTCGTCGGCAACGTTGCGGTTGACGCGCGTGTAGCGGATGCCGATCCAGGGCCGAACCAGCGGCTCCCCGGCGACGGCCTGGCGCAGCAACGGCTTGGCGATGTTGATCGGGATGGCGAAGCCGATGCCCTGCGCGTTGCCGGCCACCGCCGTGTTGATGCCGATGACCGTCCCGTTGGCGTCGACCAGCGCGCCACCCGAATTGCCGGGGTTGATCGCGGCATCGGTCTGAATCAGGTTATGCAGCACGTGCTGGTCGCCGGTGACCGGGTCGGTGACGGGCACGCTGCGGAACAGCGCGGAGACGACGCCGCTCGTTACGGTGTTGGTGAAGAGTATGCCCAGCGGACTGCCGATCGCGATCGCCAGCTGGCCGGGACGCAGCTGCGATGAGTCTCCGATCGTCGCCGCCGGCAGGTCTTGGCCCTCGATCTGGACGATGGCCAGGTCGGTCAACGTATCCTCGCCGTAGACGGTGCCGCTGACCGAACGTCCGTCATGCAGCAGCACCGTCACCCGCGTCGCGCCGGCGACGACATGCCGGTTGGTCAGCACCCAGCCGGCGCTATCGAAGATGACGCCCGAGCCGATGCCGGTCTCGGGCAGCTGAAACGGGTCGGTCGACTCGCCTGCGCGGGCGGTGATGGTTACGACAGCCGGGCTGACAGCCTCTGCCGCACGCGCCACGACGGAGTCGTCGACCGGCGGTGGGGTCGGCGTCGCGTCGGGGCCGAGCGGCGTAACCGGCGGCGCGCTCGGGCTGCCGGTGACGACCGGCACGGCACCCGCGCCCAGCCGCCCGGACGAATCGAGCGCCCAGTACGTCACGCCGGACCCCAGCGCGCCGGCGAGGAGCGCGACGACGAAGGCCATCGCCAGCAACGGCATGCCCGCCGACCGCTGGCTGACGCGCTCGGTCATGGGTGAGGGCATCGGCTCGAACCAGTGCTCGGGCGTGCGCTGCGGCCAGGCCGAGTCCGGCGCCCACGGCGGCCGACCCTCCTGTGGAGGGCTGTAGCGCGTGGTCGGCTGGTCGGAGCGGTCGGCCTGGGGCTGATCTGTCATATCACGGCGCTGCGAACACTGACATCGACTTGTTCACGAGCGGACAGGAGCAGGTGAAGAAACGGCTACGTCACGCGGCAGCGTGATCGTCACCTGCGTGCCCTTGCCCGGTGCGCTGCTGATCTCCACCCGACCATTGTGCATGTCAATGACCGATCGCACGATCGACAGGCCAAGCCCCGAGCCGGCGGCGCGCGATTCGCTGGCGGCGGCGCCGCGATAGAAGCGATCGAAGACGTAGGGCAGCTCGGCCGCCGGGATGCCGATGCCGGAGTCCGCGACGACCAGCTCGACGCCTTCGGGTACGGCGCGCAGCGTGACCTCGACGCGACCGCGCGTCGGCGTGAACTTGATTGCGTTGCCGATCAGGTTGCCGAGCACCTGCCCGATGCGCTGCGGGTCGTGGCGCTGGCGGATCGGCCGATCGGGCAGCTGAACGGACAGCTCGAGGCCCTTGCGCTCGGCCGACGGCTGGGCCTGCTGGACGGCGCTCTCGACCACCGCGCGCAGGTCGTCGGGGCGCAGGTCGAGCAGGGCCAGGCCGGAGTCCAGCTTGGACAGCTCGAGCAGGTTCGTCGCCAGCCAGTCGAGGCGCTCGATCTGCTGGCGGCTCTGCTCGAGGAACTCGCGGCGGGTGGCGGCGTCCCTGACGGCGCCGTCGGAGAGCAGCTCGTTGAACGTGCGCAGGGCGGCGATCGGCGTGCGCAGTTCGTGCGACACGTCGGCCAGGAAATCGCGGCTGCGGTCGCGGTCGCGGCTGATGAACTCGATCGACCGCTGCAGCCGGTCGGCCATCGCGTTGAAGGCGGCGGTCAGCTCGCTCATCTCGGGCGAGTTGGCCGGCGGCGCGACGCGCACGTCGAGATTGCCCTCGGACAGCTCGCGGGCGGCACCGGTCAGGCGGCGGATCGGCTGGGTCAGGCGCTCGGCGAGCACGACCGAGGCGATGACCGCCACGATCAGCGCGATGATCGCCGAGATGGTCATGACGCTGACGATCGTCTCGAGCGTCTGGGCGCGGTAGGTGAACGGCTGCGAGAGCGTGATCGTGACGAGCCGCTGCGGAGCGGCGGCGCCGGCCGACGACCAGAAGGTATCGGGGAACGTGAACGGCTCAAGCGTGAAGCTGATGTCCTCCCGCTGCTGGCCCGGCGCGCCGAAGTCGTCGGGCAGCGGCACGTGCAGGCGGTAGGCGACCTGGTCGGCGCGCTCCTCGTCGGGCGCGATGCTGAGCGTCACGTTTGCCTGGGCCACCTGCTCGGCGAGTGTGCGCAGTGCGCCCGACTCGGCCGTTCCGAAGGCCTCCTGCAGGCTCTCCGACGCAGTCGGTGGCTCCGTCTCCTCGAGGATCGGCCGCGGCGCCTCCGGATCGGGGCCCTGCGCGCGCAGCAGCCGGTCCGAGATCAGGATCAGCATCACCCGCGCCCGCCCGCTGAGATCCTCGCGCGCCTGTTCGGCGAAGTAGCCGTCGAGGAGCCGCGGCAGCGACGCCAGCACGAGGATCAGCGCGATCGCGACGACGGCCGCAAACGCGATGACGAGCCGGGCGCGCAGGCTGTTCAGCATGGCCATGGACCCCTCTGCCGCGTTCGTCGTCGCCTATCCGCCTCTCCCGCTCAGCGCTCGGCGAAGGCGTAGCCGGCGCCGCGGACGGTCAGGATGAACGACGGGTCCGACGGATCGTCCTCCAGCTTCTCGCGCAGGTGGCTGACGTGGACGTTGATCGTCTTCTCGTCCTGGTCGAGCGCCTCGTAGTCGCGCACCAGCTCGAGCAGCTCGCGGCGGCTGAAGACGCGGCCGGGCTTGGAGGCGAGGTGACGCAGGATCTCGAACTCGGTGGCCGTCAGGCTGACCCGCCGCTGGCCGCGCTGGACGCGCCGGCGCTCGAGATCGATGAGCAGGTCGTGGTGGCGTATGACTCGGCCGCCGGCGGCGTCGGCGAGGTCGCCGTACGCGCGCCGCAGGAGCGCCTTGAGGCGGCTCATCAGTTCGCGCAGCCCGAACGGCTTGGTCAGGTAGTCGTCGGCGCCGAGCTCGAGCCCGATGACCTTGTCCATCTCCTCGTCGCGGGCGGTCAGCATCAGCACCGGCGCCTTGGCGCCGGTGGCGCGCAACCGGCGCAGCATCTCGAAGCCGTCCATGCCCGGCAGGCGCACGTCGAGGATGATCAGGTCGGGTGCCTGCTTGGTGGCGAAGTCGAGGCCCTCCTCGGCGTTGCGCGCGACGGTCACTTCGTAGCCCTCCTGCTGGAGCGCGTACTGGATGCCGCGCGCCACGGCGTACTCGTCCTCGACGATCAGGATCGTGGCGGCCATGTCGAGATCGTACGCCAAAGGCGGGCCGCTGCCGGTCGTGATGGTCGTCGCTCGGACGGGCCCGCTGTTCTCTTCATAGAGAGAGACCGCCGCGCTTGCCAGGTGCCCGGAGGAATGCCGGCCGCCACGCTCGTGCTAGGATGGCGGCCGCCGAACGGCGCCGCACGATAGAGCGCGCGCCGGCCGCGATCTACCCACGAGGACCATCGAACGCCAAATGAGCCGCCCCAAACTGTCCGCCCGGCCGCGTGAGTCGCTCGGCCGAACCGTCAAGAGGCTGCGCCGAGAAGGCCTGCTGCCGGCCGTCATCTACGGCAACCAGCGCGAGTCGCAGCCGATCCAGCTCGACGCCAAGGAGTTCGAGCAGCTGCGCCGCCACGTCGGCCGCAACGCGCTGCTCGACCTGACCCTCGACGGCGGCAAGCCGCAGCCCGTGCTGCTCCACGCTATCCAGGAGCATCCCGTCAGCCGGCGGCCGCTTCACGTCGACCTGCTCGCCGTCAACATGACCGAGGAGCGGACGGTCGAGGTACCGATCGTCACGACGGGCTCGTCGGAGGCGGTCGAGCGGATGGGCGGCGTGCTGCTCCACCTGCGCGACAACGTCCAGGTGCGGGCGCTGCCAGACGATCTGCCGGCCAGCATCCAGCTCGACATCAGCCCGCTCGACAACTTCGAGGTTGTCCTCCACGCGTCGGACCTGCCGATCCCCGCCGGCGTCACGCTGGTGACCGATCCGCAGGAGCCGGTTGCCCGCGTCCAGCCGCCGCGCGTCGAGGAGGTCGAGGTGCCCGCGGCCGAGGCGGTCGAGGTGCCCGAGGCCGCCGAGGGCGTCGAGCCCGAAGCAGCAGCCGAGGGTGCCGAGCAGCCTGCCGCCGAGGCCGAACAAGGGGAATCGACAGCCGAGGGCTGAGCCCTCCCAGCGAGAGAAGGCGGCAAGCCGGCTCGCCGGCCGCTTATCGCACCGGCCGGCCGACGGTGCGCGTATCCTGCGCTGATGCTGGAGCGTGCGAAATTCGTGGTCGCCTGGCGGGCGCTGGCGGTCTGTGCGACGGTCCTGATCGTCGGCTGCGCCGGGCCCGTGCTCGCGCCGACCGCCCAGCCGACCGAGCCGACCGAGCCGACCGCCGCGCCGACCCTCCCGACGGCGGCCCCGACCGACGCACCGACTGCACCGGCGACGCCCCTCAAAGGGCCGACCGATCCACCGGCGACGCAGGCGCCGACCGACGCGCCCACGCCATCCGAGCCACTGCAGGCGGTTGCCTGGCAGGAGCTCGCGCCGACGGGCGGCGCGCCGGCTGCGCGCGAGGACCACACCTGGACCGTCGCCGGCGAGCGGCGCGAGGCGTACCTCTTCGGCGGTCGTGCCGCCACGACCGAGTTCAACGACCTGTGGCACTACGATCTGGACCGCGACGCGTGGACGCGCCTCGAGCCGCAGGGTGACCCGCCGGTGGCGCGCTTCGGCCACGTCGCCGCGTGGGCCGACGGTGTCGGGCTGGTGATCTGGAGCGGCCAGGCCGGCACGAGCTTCTTCACCGACACGTGGGCCTACGACCCCGACGCGAACGCGTGGCGCGAGCTGCCTGCCACTGGCGACGTCCCGCCCGCGCGCTACGGCTCGTGCGGCGGCATCGGCCCCGACGGCCGGCTGTGGATCAGCCACGGCTTCACCGAGGACACCGGCCGCTTCTCGGACACGCGCGCTTACGACTTCGCCAGCGGCACCTGGACCGACCTGACGCCCGAGGGCAACCGGCCGGTCGAGCGCTGCCTGCATGATTGCCTGTGGACGGCCGACGGACGCCTGCTGCTGTACGCCGGCCAGACGACCGGCGCGCCGGCAATCGGTGACCTGTGGACGTATGACGCGCAGGCCGGCGAGTGGAGCCAGCAGCCGCAGCCCGAACCTGCGTCACGCCAGCTGTACGCGCTGGCGCAGGCCGGCGGCACCATCTTCGTCTTCGGTGGTGGTGGCAGCGACGGCCGCGCCCTTGGCGACCTGTGGCAGCTCGACGTCGCGGCGCTCACGTGGTCCGAAGCGCAGCCGGCCGGCACCGCCCCGTCGGAGCGCTACGGGGCTACGCTGATCGCCGACGAGCAGCGCGAACGGCTGCTGCTGTTCGGCGGCAAGGGCGGCAACTCCGAGCTGGCTGACACCTGGCAGTTGGAGGTCCAGCCTCCGTCCTGAGCGTTACCAGCCGTTCGGTCGGGTGGGAGTCCCGGCGCGCCAGATCTCGTAGCTCAGGCCGATGTACTTGCTGCCGTCCTTGACGAGACCGCGCATGACGTCCGACAGCCAGTGCTTGTAGCTGCCGTCGATCGCCTTGTAGCCGTACTGCGCCTCGCCGTGGAGGTCGAGCTTCAGCCGGCCGGCGTTCTCGTGGAAGAACAGCACCTGGTGCAGCCACTCGTGGACGAAGACCTCCTGCGGGTACTTGACGTCCCACCACCAGTACTCGGCCGGCGTATGGATCGAGCTGAAGCCGGCGCCGTTCGCCCACGGGCCGGGCGAGACGGTCAGGCCCCAGCCGCCGGTGGGTACGCGCACGCCGTCGCTGTCCTTCGCCTCCCACAGGACGAAGATGCTGTCGTACGTGCCAGTCGGGGCGTACTTGTCCAGCTCCGTCCGGACCGACTTCGGGCCGACCCAGTACTTGCCGTTGCTCAGCTGGGACAGCTCGTCCAGCGTGCGCGACACGTCGACGATCTTGAGGTCCATGGCGGTATAGTCGTCGGACCAGTTGCCGGCGGCCTTGACGAACTTGGCGACCACGTCGCGAGAGAGGCTGTACATCTTGTCGCTCATCGTCGCGCGCAGGCGATAGGTGCTGCCGTCGGAGCGCGTGAATGTCACGTCGGTATGGCGGTAGATCAGCAGCAGGCCCTTCCACGTCGCCGGCGGCCCGACCGACGTCGTCGTGTCGGAGGTGCTCTCCTTGACCAGCGTGACGGCGCTGCTCTTGCGCACCCAGCGGTTGGCCAGCGGCCCGCTCGTCAGGTAGAACCAGGTCTTGTTGTTGAAGACGGCGCGCTGGCTGACGTCGTAGTAGTCGGCCGACGAGAGCGTCGCCGAGCGCCGCACCGAGACGCGCGACTTGTTGTAGAAGCGGACGCCGACGTGGGTGCCCTTCGCCATGCGCACCTGGCGCGCGCTGCTGAACGTGGTCAGCGAAGAGCCGGCGGCAGTGTTGGTGCGGACGTACCAGCCGCTCCACTTGCCGCTCAGCAGCTGAGTGTACCGGTAGCTGCCGTACTTGACCGGGTTGTGGTGGGTCTTGAAGCTCTTGCGCGTCGAGAAGCGGACGGTGCGCTTCTTGACGACCTTGCCGGTGTCCGAGTTGATGCGCCACAGGTTGTAGCGACCGGCCTTGAACCGAACGATTGAGTCGCTGAGGGTGTAGCTGGCGGTGTCGAACGTCTGGTCGCTGGCGAGCAGCGGGTTGGTCGGGGCGACGAAGGCCTCCGGCTCGGGAACGCTCACGACGCTGGACTGGGCCGGCGCCCGACTGGCGGCGTGGCAGCCGTTGCAGACGTGGCCGCTTGCCGCCGGCGCGAAGGTGGCGAGCAGAGCAAGCGCCAGGCTCAGCGCGGTCCATACGACGAGAGAGCCCCTGTGACCCCTCCGGCTGACTCGTTCGATACGATCCATGACGACCCCTCGGTGATGGCTGTGCACGGCTGCCATGCGCGTGGGCGGCGCTGGCGGGCTGTTGCAGGCAGCCTCGCGAGGAGGGGTTTGGTGGGGTATCGGCCAGTAAGGCGGTAGGCGATACCCCGAAGGTCATGGCGAACCGCACATGACCGCACCGCACGTCAGCGGAACGGCCATTCCGGCCTCCGAAGCGACGATCCGGATACGGAGCCGCTGACGAGTAGCGTGATCCGTGGAGCTACGAATTTCGGATGGAACCCAACAGGCCTACTCTGCGTCCTGAAGTCACGCGCGGGATCCCCTCCCTCCGCGCGACGAACAGGAGACCCTCTCCTGAAACAGGCCGGGCTCGCTGCGCTGGGGCGCGCGCCCGGCCTCTTTCTATGCCGGCGTCGGTCTATGCTGGCAGCAGGAACGCGACGGCGCCGACTGCTAGGCCGACCGCTGCGCCGACGGCGGTCACGATCAGCGCCTGCCGGCGATCGCGAGCGTGGGATGCCTCGTCGGCGACGCTCTGCTGCTCGCCGAGGGGGCCGAAGTTGAGCACGCCGCGGAAGCCGAAGGCGACGCAGAAGCGCAGGTACGCCTGCAGGTAGCCGATGGCCGCGCCGGCGGCCGGCAGGGCTATGGCCAGTCGAGCGATGGGCGGGGAGCCGACAACCAGCAGGACCGCGAGCAGGCCGATGGTGGCCAGCACGCCAACATGGCCGAACAGGCGTCGCCGTCGAATCTCATCGGGCCCGATGTTGCAGGCGCCCGGTCGATAGCTCGCCGTGGACTCGCTGACGCTACTGCTCAATGCAGCAGAGGCCGCATTGCGGGCGGCGAATTGAGGGCCACATGCCGCGCGGCGGCACGTGGCCCCTGGCTATGTGCTGCTCCCAGCGTCAGGGCAGGAAGCCGTTGACGAAGTCGAGGGAGTCCTGAGTGTCGGTCCGGTACGAGAACCCGGAGCCCATGCACTGGAAATTCAGCACGAACGAGTTGACGGCCACGATCTGGGTCGTTCCGGCGAGGAAGACTGGGCCACCCGAGTCCCCGAAGCACAGCGCTCCGCCCGTGCCGGGCGCCGCCGTGAGCTGGACGCTGAAGCCGGCCGTCAGCTGATTCCTCGTGTTGACGATGCTGGCCTGGCCGAAGTAGCGCGTCCGCTCTGCCACCAGGGTGGGCGGCAGCGCATCCTGCAGGCCGTAGCCGACCAGGTCGAACTGCGCGCCCTTGCGCTTCGCCTTGGCCATCGCGTCGAGCGTGCCGACCGGCGCGAGGGACGCGTAGGATCCGCTCTGCGGCGTGTCCAGGACGACGACGCCGATGTCAAAGGTGGCCGGGAAAGAGGCGAAGTCGTCGTACTGCGGATGCGGGTGCGGAGTGCCGCTTGAGTCTCCCGTGCATGGGTAGCCCGTGATCCCGTCGCACGGATCGTCCGGGTCAGCGGACGGGTAGCCAGCGCCCAGCGGGATAGGCCCCGCGTCGAACCAAACGACGACCTCGTCCGCGCCAAAGACGCAGTGCCCGGCAGTCAGGTAGACCGTGTCCGAGAGCAGCGTGCCGCTGCACCGCCACACGGGCACGAGGTTCCCCGCCGAGTTTTCGACCTTGGCGACCATGATTCCGACCTGCGGATGGTTGTTGCCGTCTGGCTTGGCGAACTGGATCGCGTAGGCGGGCGCAGCCGCGAGCGCAAGCGCCAGGGCGACGGCGAGAAGGACACGATACTTGCGCAAGGTCTCTCCTCCTGTTAAGGGGCCAGCGCCGAAGCCTGGCGCCGCCCACTGTGCGGCTTTCTGGGGAGCCGCCTCGAACGACGAAACGATATCCCCAGGACCGATTGGCGGCAATCGCAGCAGGCTCTGGTGGCGCGCGCAGGCAACGGGTTCTGAACCGGACGCTGGAGCCGGCGATCGGATTCGAACCGATGGCCTGCTGTTTACGAAACAGCTGCTCTACCGCTGAGCTACGCCGGCGCGACGATCAGTCTATCAGTCGCTGCCCGAGTGACCCGTTCGGCAATCAGTCGCCGCCGCGGCAGCGTGCGGCGATCGCCGCGGCGTCGGCGCCGGCGAGAAACTCGTGAACCAGGTCGCGCACGGTCTCGTCGTGGTAGCCGGTGTGGCCGTTGACGTGCGTGATGCACAGCGCGCCGAGCCTCATGAGCGATTGGTCCGTGGCGATCATCGCCGCCGGCGCGAGGATGTCGCGGGGCGATGCCACGAGCAGAACCTCTGGCTGGGCCGCCGGCAGCTCGCCGGCAGGCCGCGGCTCCCCGCGCGGGAAGCCCGCGCACGGCGCCAGCTCGGAGGTGTAGGCGAAGAGCAGCGGGCCGCGGCCCAGCAGGTAGTCGGCGGCGCGCGCGGGCCGGTCCATGTCGGCGCAGATCGAGCGGTAGAAGACGGCCCAGTCGAGATCGAGGAAGAGCCGCTCGGCGATGCGGTAGAGCGCCGTGCCGTCACCGGCCAGCGCCTCGTCGACGGCCGCCGCGTAGCCCGGCCAGTGCCGCTCATGGCGCAGCGCCAGCAGCGTGGCCTGGTCCAGCATCACCGGCGTGAGGCCGAGGCTGCCGCTGCCGACCGCCGGCGGGCGATCGAGGATTATCCGGCGCAGCGCATCGTAGGCGGCCGGGCCGTCCGCGCCACGCTGAGCTTCGACACAGGCGGCCGTCGTGCACGAGCGCGCGAGCTCGCCGACGGACTGCCGGAGAACGTTGCTGACCGCCTCGGCACGCTCGAGCCAGCCGACCTCCAGGCCGAACGGCGCGTCTAGTACCGCCCGCCCGACGCGTTCGGGGTACATGCGCAGGTAGGCCTCGGCGATGGCCGTCCCGTACGACTGGGTCAGCAGGTCGACCGACTCCACGCCGAGCACAACGCGCAGCTCTTCCAGCTCCTCGGCCGCTGCCCATGCGCCCAGCTCTGCCGCCGAGCCGTAGCCGACGTCGCACTCCTCGGCGGCCGGGAGCGCGGCGTCGGCGAAGTCCTCCACCGTCCGCTCGCCGAGGAACGTGATCGTCGCCGGCCCGCACGCGCCGGGCGTGGTGCTCGCCGTCGCGCCGTCCCAGGCCAGCACCGCGTAGCGCGCCGGATCAACGGCCGGCGGCTGGCCGAGCAGCCGCGCGACGGCCGAGATCCCCGGTCCGCCGGGGTGGTAGACGAGCAGTCGCCGACCCTCGAGCGGATCGGCCGACCGATCAGACAGGACGACCGCCTGCACGACCTGCTCCCAGCCGGGCGTCCGGCTGAGGGTCAGCTGGAGGCAGTGGGCGTGCACCCATCCGTCCGCGGGTGGCGGCTGGCCGGTCGGCGGGAGCCGCTCGTCGGATCGGCCGTCGTAGGCCTCGTCGCATGGCCGGAGGGCGGCCGGCGGGTCGGTGGGCGAAGGCTCATCGGCCGAGCAGCCCCCCACCACCACGAGAGAGAGGAGCAGGAGCGCGAGACGCCGCATCGCCGTCGCCGGTCGGTCGTCAGACGCCCGGGCAGCCCTTGTAGCTGAGCTGCATCCCGTAGAGGATGTGCCAGCCGCCGAGCTGCGCGTTGACCGCCTGGCGGATGCCCTGGCGCGTCGAGATCTTGCGCGTGTGGTTCCAGGCGTTGAGGCGGCAGTAACCGACGCCACCCGAGCCGATCTTGTCGCGCAGAACGGGATACCAGTACTCGTCGGGGATCGATATCTTGCCCTGGTAGTTGGTGCTGTGTGAGCCGGAGGCGGTCAGCGGTGGCGCGCCCAGCTGGATCGTCACGCCGTTGGCGAAGCCGACCGTGATCTCGACGTGGTTCGGACCGGGCACGCTCTCGGCAGGCTCGCCGAACTCGAAGTCGGCCGGCGCGCCGCCCCAGCCGTCTGTGCTGTCGAACTCGAGCCACAGCCTGCGCCACTTCGAATCGGCGCCGGCGATCGTGCCGCCCTGGATCGAGCCGTAGATGCGGAAGTACTGGTACGCGGTGCACGTCGAGCACAGCCGGTAGTTCCAGGCGGCCATGATCGTCCAGGCGATGTTGCGCCGCCAGTTGTTGTACGTGCTGGAGAAGTAGCCGCTGGTGTTGTAGACCCACGCGCTGCTGCCATCCGGCGGCCCGGCGTAGCCGGCCTGCGCGCTGACGGGCGCCGGGCGGGCGGCGGGGACGACCTCGTAGACGAGCAGGCCGGCGCGGTTGCGTCCGCTGAAGACGGACAGCGCCGTCGCCGCGTCGGCGACGATCTCGTGCTCGCCGAAGCGAAGGACGCGGCTCGGGCGCCGCCTGAGCCAGGCGAAGTCCGGCTCGGCGGCCAATTGGTCGATGGTCGCCCGGCCGACGGGCGAGTCCGTGACGTCGGCCGCCCGCACCTCGGCCGCCGACAGCTGGCGGCCGTGCGAGGCGATGACCAGGTCGGGCTCGGCCAGCGGGTCGGCCGGCGCTCGCGCCTCGGCGGCAGGCGCGGCCAGCAGGCAGAGGACGAGTGGTAAGGCGACGACCCGGATGCGGTCCATGACGAACGACTCCTTCCGTGCCCAGTAGGCCGGCGGAGAACGTTCCCTGCGGCGGGTCGCGGCCGCGCCCGGCGTGACGGTTGGCCACCAGGGTCAAGCGCCATCGTATAGCCGGCGTCAATCGCCGCGTGGTGTCAG
>CAYRMQ010000030.1:0-4169 GCA_964425305.1 uncultured Anaerolineaceae bacterium
GTCTTGCTCGAGGAGCTGCGCCGTCCCGAGCCTGCCCACCGTCCGGGGCAGCGCCTTGGCGACGGCCACACCGAGGGCCGCTTCACGCTTGACGCGGTCCTCTCCAGCCCGGACGCGCTGGACCCGGAGTCGGTCGCCCGCACCCTCGAGCCCGTCGAGGCGACGCTGCTGCGGCTGCTGCTCGTCCGGCCCTACCTGCGCAGCCAGGTCGAGGGCCGCCTCGCGGCCCAGGATTTCGTCACCACGCCGGCGCGCGAGCTGTGGGCGGCGATCGAGGCGACGCCGGCTGCCGGCTTCGATCGGTCGGCTTTCGTCGAGGGCCTCGACCCCACGCTGGCCGCCGTCGCGCGGACGCTCTTCACGCGCACCGACCCGCTGGCTGACGACGAGCTGGCGCTGACCCAGGCGATCGAGCAGAGCCTGCTGGCGCTCGAGCGCAACCGGATCAACGAACGGCTCGAGTTCGTCCGCGCCGAGCTGTCGGAGGCCGAGGCGGCGGACGACGAAGAGGCCGCCGACCGGCTGCGCCGCGACGTGCTCGAGCTGCAGGCGCGCCGCCTCGAGCTCGACCGGCGGCGCGAGCAGACGACCGTCCTGACCAACCGACGACCACGACCAAACCCAACCCCAACCTCGGGGACCCCGGCCGGGACCCCGACTGCCGCAGGAGGCACGACATGACGATGGATGCAAACGACAAGCAACTGGTGGCCAGCGTTCTCGAGCGCGGCAAGCGCCGACGCGACGATGGCGAGCTGGCGCCCGACGAGAGCGGCGACGGCCGGACGGCGGCGGCCGAGCTGGGCGTCGCCGTGCCGGTCGCCGACGAGGAGAAGCCGTGGGAGGAGCCGCCGGCGAAGCTCGACGCGGTGACCGCCGACGAGCCGACGCAGGAGGAGCTCGACGCGATCGCCGCCGACATGATCGGCATCGACGATCCGGTCCGGATGTACCTCAAGGAGATCGGCAAAGTACCGCTGCTCAACGCCGAGGAGGAGGTCGTCCTGGCCAAGGCGATCGAGCTCGGCGAGCAGATCGTCGAGGAGCCGCAGAAGGCGGTCCTCTCGCTGTGGGAGTGGACCCGCCACGGGACGGAGAAGAAGACACGCGACAAGTACCCGCAGCACCGGCTGCCCTACGGCGAGGAGACGGACCGCATCGTCCGCGCCGCGTTCAAGGCGGCCGACGGCGACGGGCTGCTCCAGCCAACGCCCGACATGCACCTCGTCAAGGCCCAGCGCAACGCCGAAGGCGAGGCGACCAAGGCCTGGCTGAAGGAGGCCAAGGTCCTGGTGGCGGCCTACAACGAGAAGCCCGACGCCGACAAGTTCACCGAGCTGGTGGACTTCGCCTTCCGGGCGACGCACGCCGGCGACCAGGAGGCTCACGACAACCCCGGCCTGGTGGCGCTCTACGAGTGGACGCGCGAGGTCGGGCACGAGGCGCTGCGCCGCTACATCATGGCCGGCCACGAGGCCGAGATCATGCGCGAGATGGGTTGGGATCCCGAGCAGGACCTGTCCATCAAGGCGCGCGACCGGCGCGGCGTGCTGGTGCGCATCGGGCGCGAGGGCCGCGAGCAGCTGACGTCGGCCAACCTGCGGCTCGTCGTCTCGATCGCCAAGAAGTACATCGGCCGCGGGATGAACTTCCTGGACCTGATCCAGGAGGGCAACATCGGCCTCATCCGGGCGGTCGAGAAGTTCGACTACGAGAAGGGCTTCAAGTTCTCGACGTACGCGACGTGGTGGATTCGGCAGGCGATCACCCGCGCCATCGCCGACCAGGCACGCACGATCCGCATTCCGGTCCACATGGTCGAGACGATCAACCGCCTGATCCGCGTCTCGCGCAGCTTGCTGCAGGAGCTCGGCCGCGAGCCGACGGTCGAGGAGATCGCCGAGGCGATGTCGAAGGGCCAGGAGGTCGTCGTCACGCCCGAGAAGGTGCGCGAGATCATCAAGGTCTCGCAGGAACCCGTGTCGTTGATGACGCCGATCGGCGAGGAGGAGGACTCCACGCTGGGCGACTTCATCGAGGACCGCGGCGCGCTGGCGCCGAGCGAGGCGGCCTCGCACCAGCTGCTCAAGGAGCAGGTGGAGGCCGTGCTCGACTCTTTGAGTGGCCGTGAGCGGCGCGTGCTGCAGCTGCGCTTCGGGCTGGAGGATGGCCGGGCGCGCACGCTGGAGGAGGTTGGCAAGGAGTTCAACGTGACTCGCGAGCGCATCCGCCAGATCGAGGCCAAGGCACTGCGCAAGCTGCGCCACCCGTCGCGCAGCCGCAAGCTGAAGGACTACCTGGAGTAGTCCCCGGCCGAGAGGCGGCGCGACCGGGCCGCGGCGGCGCGCCTCGCCGCCTCGCGGTGGTTTGTTGCACCGGATGGCAGAAACCACCGGGCCGTTGCATGGAATGCAACTAACGACCGCGGGCGACCTCCGGGTGACCATGGGAAGGCCTGCGGCGGCCTACTTCGGCGGCGATCCGTTGCATGGGGAGCAACGGCGCGGCTAAACGTTTCATGAGCTGCAACGAAGCACCACCGGCAGCTGCTGGCTGGCGACATCGATGGCGGTTGGTTGCATGGCGTGCAACGTCTCCGGCCGGACGCCGCTGGTAGTCGGCCAACCGCGCGGCGCCGGCTGCCAGCCAAGCCGCCGATAAGTCGCCGTCGTCACCATGACCGCATGGCGACAAAGGAGCGAGCGGCGGATCGCGGGAAGCGGCGAGGACTGGAGCTGATGGAGGCGCTCGTTGGCGAGATTCGCGAGGCCAGGCGAGCGCTGGGATTGAGCCTTGCCGCAGTGGCCGCGGAGGTCGGCATCTCGGCGGCAACGCTGTCGCGCATCGAACGTCGGCTGGTGCCCGATGTCTCGTTCGTGCTGCTGGTGCAGTTATGTGAGGTAGTCGGGCTCGAAGCATCGACGCGCGCCTATCCGGGCGGCCGCCCCCTGCGCGACGACCGCCATGCAGCGCTGCTCGACCGCTTCAGGGAGAAGCTCCACTCGACGCTGCGCTGGCGGACGGAGGTCCCGATGCCGAGGATCGGCGACAAGCGTGCGTGGGATGGAACAGTCACGGGCGCCGACTGGTACGTCGGCGTCGAGGCCGAGCTCAACCCGATCGACGGCCAGGCGCTCCTGCGCCGCCTTCAGCTCAAGAAGCGCGACGGCGAAGCCGACGGAGTCATCCTGCTCCTGCCCGATACCCGCCAGACGCGACAGTTCCGGCGCGAGTACGCCGACCTCCTGGCGGGAGACTTCGCCGTTTCCGGCCCGCGTGCCCTCGAGTTGCTCGCTGCTGGCGTTCAACCGCCTGGCGGCGCGGTGGTCGTGCTCTCGGCGCGGCCGCGGAAGGCCGATCACGCTGCATGAACGTGGGGGCCGACGCAGACAAAGAATGGACCCCGCCCCTGGTGGGCCGGGATCCGTCAAGGCAGGTGACCGGCCGCCGAGGGGCGGCCGGTCGTTGTCACCTCACTGGAGGGTGAGGCCTTCACGGTTGCGTCAGGGCGACGGCGAAGGCTCCGGGCTCGTGCCGGGCTCCGGGCTCGTGCCGGGTTCCGGCGACGTGCCGGGCTCGGACGGAACGTCCGTGCCAGTGCCCGTCGCGCTCTGGCCACACAGGAAGTTGATGGTCAGCAGCTGGAGCTGGGCGGCGTCGTCACCTACCTGGCTGACCAGGTAGCCACTCAGGCCGTTGGGCGCGACCGAGCCGGTCCACAGCTCGGGCTGGCCCAGGTCCTGGCCACCCACCTGCGCCGAGATCTGAACCTGATCAGGCAGCAGGGTGAACGGCAGGACGTGCTCGGTCGTCAGCGTCGGCTCGTCGGTCGTCGGGGCCGGCGACTCGCCCTCCTCCGGCTCCGGCGGAGAAGCGAAGCCACGGCTCAGCTGCATCGTCAGCTCGAGCGTGCCGTCGGTGCCGGGCGTCACGCCGGTCGTCGGCGACTCACCAGGCGACTCAGCGGGCGAGGGCGAGGCACCCAGCTCAGGCGACTCAGCGGGCGATGGCGAGGCACCCAGCTCGGGCGAAGGTGAGGCCTCCGGCGACGCACCTGGCGTCTCATCGGTCTCGGCGAAGCTGACCGTCAGGGTCGAGCCTTCACCGGGCTGGCCGGCGACCGTCGGGATTTCGGTCTCGGGCGGCGTCCACGTGCACTGCCCGTTCTG
>CAYRMQ010000030.1:4269-26254 GCA_964425305.1 uncultured Anaerolineaceae bacterium
CGGCGACCGTCGGGATTTCGGTCTCGGGCGGCGTCCACGTGCACTGCCCGTTCTGAAGCACGGTCAGGCTGCCGCCGAGGTCGATCACGGCCACGGCCGGCGTCAGGCTCTCACCCGTCTGGCCGGGCTCAGGCGTGGCGGCCGGCGAGGGCTCGGCACCGGGCGATGCCTCGGTGCCGGGCGATGCCTCGGTCCCGATCACGCCGGTGCCGGGGCTGGCACCCTCGGTGCCGGGGCTGGCGCCCTCAGTTCCCGGACTCTCTTCACCCATGCCGGGGCTCTCCTCACCCAGCGCGGGGCTCTCGTCGCCCACGGCCGGGCTCTCACCCAGGCCCTCGCCGGGTGTCGCGCCGGGCTCCTGAACGCCCGGCTCCTGAACGCCGGGCGAGTCACCCGGCAGGCCCGGCGCACCGGGCGTACCGAACTCCTCGGCCGGCGATCCACAGGCCGCGACGGCCAGGGCCACGGCGGCCAAGGCTGCCGTCAATGTCTTGATCGATCCCAAGGCGGTTCTCCTTTCGCTCGCTCATCTGTTGCGTACACGCGGCACACTCACGCGCCACCACGGCACGCCGCGCGCACGGCGACGCGCGGTCCGGGATGGGGCTCTACACGGGGGGAACGACAGTCGGCCGAGTCCCCCCGGCATGGCGCTGTCCAGGCTCGCCGCGCACTATCGCCGGCGGACGGTGGACGCAGCGCTCATATCGGCGGACGGATGCCTATCAGCCGAGTAACACGCCGGGACTTGCGGATACGATCGCCGGATGGGCGCGATGGCGATGGTCGGCAGAGTGGCGGGGAGGGTGCGCGCGCTCGATCCGGCACTCCTGCTGCTGGCGGCGATGGTCTTCATCGTGCAGGTCGGCGTGGCGGTGATGCTGCCGCTGCTGCCGCTGTACGCGCTGTCGCTGGGAGCCTCGCCGTTCGTGCTCGGCCTGCTGACGAGCGTCTTCGCCGTGACGAACGCGCTGGGCCAGCTGGTGACGGGCTTCCTGGCCGACCGCCTGCCGATGCGTCGCCTGCTGGCGGCGGGCATCGGCAGTTACGCCGCCGCCAACTTCCTGATCGCGGGCGCCACGACGGCGTTCACGCTCCTGCTCTTCCGCGCGTTCGCCGGCATCGGCGGGGGAGTGATGCTCGTCGGCGAGCGGCTCTACCTGGCACAGCTGGTCGATCGGACGCGGCTGGCCTTCGCCAACGGCGTGCTGTCCGCGGCCGGCTCGGCAGGGAGCGTCACCGGACCGGCCATCGGCGGCGTGCTGGCGTCACTGGCCGACCTTCGGCTGCCCTTCCTGCTCGTCGGCGTGACGAGCCTGCTGGCGACCGCCGGCGCGTTGTTCCTGCCGCGCGCGCGGACCGAGGACCGACCGGCGACGGATCCCCCGCCGGCGACGGATCCCCCACCGACCATGGATCCTCCACCGACGACGGACAGCCCACCGACGACCGACACTCCGCCAGCCCCGGACATCTCACCGCCGACCGACACTCCACCGGCCACTGACCTCCGCCCGGCAGGCCAAAGCGGACGGCAGGCAGGCGACCGCCGGCGGCTGGGCGTGCTGCTGCTGGCGCAGATCGGCCTGATGTCGGGCTTCGGCTCGTTCATCACCACGTATGGGCCGTTCGCCGAGCAGCGGTTGGGCTGGCTGACCGCCGAGGTCGGGCTCGTCTTCGCGCTCTTCGGGCTCGGCTCGATCATCTTCGGGCCGTGGCTGGGGCGGCAGGCCGACGCGCGCGGCCGGCGCAACGTCGCCATCGTCGCGGCCGTGCCGATCGTCGTCTTCTCGGCCGTCTACTGGCTCGAGGCGCCGCGCGTCTTCCTGTATGCCTCGGCCATCCTGGCCGGTGGCGGCGTGGCCGGGGTGACCGCCTCGTGGTACGCGCTGCTCGGCGAGGCGACCGACGGCGGGCGGCGCGGCCGCCAGTTCGGCACCGTCGCCGCGCTGGGCAACCTTGGCATCATCGTCGGCGCGACGATCGCGGCTCAGCTGTGGGAGAGCACCGGCGACGTGGGCATGGGCTTCGTCGTCGCGGGCGTGTCGGTGGTCGCCTGCATGGCGGCGTTCGCCGCGCATCCGCCCGACCCGCGGCGCGCGGCCGCGTAGCGGCCGGCTGGGCCGACAGCCGCCGTCCGTGGGTAATACCCACGAGCCGGACGTGGAAAGCCGCGTGGAGGCGCGCGCCGGCCTCCTTTCGGGCCGGCTTGTGGGCTCAGCCCACAGACGGCGCCCGAACGCTGTTGTGGGCGCGCAGGGCCGGACCGTTTGCGGCTCAGTTGTGGGATATGGCCACAGCTACTCGAGGAAAGTTCAGGCGCGAGCGCTCCGTTGGGGCTGAAGGCGAGGGGCGGGACGCAGCCCAGGGCTCAGGCGTCGACGAGCTCGGCGCCCTCGCGGATGAGCGGCAGGCAGACCTTGAAGACGGTGCCCTGGCCGACGCTGCTCTCGACGCGGATGGCGCCGCCGTGCTGCTCGACGATGTGCCGCGTGCCGGCCAGCCCGACGCCCGTGCCGCCGACCGACCCCGGCACGTTGCTGCCGCGGTAGTACGGCTCGAAGATCCGCTGGAGGTCGGGAGCAGGTATGCCGACGCCGTGATCCTCGACGTCGATGACGGCCCAGGCCTGTCCGTCGCGCTCCTCGGGCGCGAGACGGACGGTGATCTCGCCGCCCTGCGGGCTGTACTTGACGGCATTCGAGATCAGGTTGGCCATGACGCGTTCCGCCCGCGCCGGATCCGGGCCGGCGGGTCACCCGGGTCGGGGCCGGTCGCGACCGGCATGCCGGAGCGGCTCCAGTCACTGAACGAGCCGACGTAGAGCAGCGGCTCGGGCAGGCCGGCGAGGCGCATCGCGAGGACGTCATGGCAGGCGGTCGTGCCGCTGCCGCATGACGCGACGAAGGGACGGTCACCGGCCGCCAGTTGCCGGTAACGTCGGCGCAGCTCGTCCGGCGGTAGGAAGCGCCCCTCATCGTCGAGGTTGCCGGCGGTGGGAGCGTTGACGGCTGTTGGGATGTGGCCCGCCGCCGGGTCGATCGGCTCCACTTCGCCGACGTAGCGCTCGGGCGCCCGCGCGTCGAGCAGCACGACGCCGCCCAGCCGTTCGGTCAGCTCCGTCCGATCGATGACGTTGGTCCAGCGGTCGCGGAGGGTCAACCTGGCCTTCGGGTAGGTGGGCTGTTCGCGGCTCAGCGGGTGACCGGCCTCCGTCCAGGCGCGCAGGCCGCCGTCAAGGACGGCCACGCCGCCGTGGCCGAGGTTGTCGAGCATCCACCACAGGCGCGCGGCGGTCGTGCCGCCGGTGTCGTCGTAGGCGACAACGAAGTGCTCGCTGCCGATGCCGGCCGCCTCGAGCCGGCGGCGGAAGTCGAGCGGGTGGGGCAGGGGATGGCGGCCCGCTCCCTCGTCGCCGCTGAGATCCTCGTCGAGGTCCACGAAGATCGCCCGCGGGATGTGCCCGGACTCGTAGGCCTGCCGACCCTGCCCCGGCCGGTTGAGGTACCAGCGGACGTCGACGATGCGGAGTGCGGCGTCGTCGAGGCGGGCGGCCAGCTCGTCGGCGGAGATGAGTGCCATGACGGGGAGTATGGGCCCGCGGCGCGGTTCCGACTGCGCCCGCGGTTTGCGCTCTCTCTGGGTTACTTGTAAATTGCTAGTGACTATGGACATGGACACGAGGCCACTCCCCGATCAGCCGGCTCTCGACGCGTACTCGCAGGCGGTGACGCGCGTCGCAGAGCACCTGCTGCCGCGCGTCGTCCGCCTCGTCGTGGATGGGCGGGACGGCGGCCGCGCGCGCTCGGTCGGCACCGGTTCGGGCGTCGTCATCACGCCCGACGGCTACCTGCTCACCTCGGCCCACGTCGTGGGTGGCGCCGGCAGGGTGACCGCCGAATTCGGCGACGGGCGCAGCCGCCGGGCGATGGTCGTCGGTCGTGACTTGCTCTCCGACCTGGCCGTCGTGCGCGTCGAGGACAGTGATGGGCGGCTCGAGCATGCCACCATGGGCGAGGCAGAGAGGCTGCGCGTGGGCCAGCTCGTCGTGGCCGTTGGCAGCCCGCTGGGCTTCTCGGGCAGCGTGACCGCCGGCGTGGTCAGCGGCCTGGGCAGATCGCTCGTCGCCGGCACGCCGCGCGCGTCGCGCATCATCGAGAACGTCATCCAGACAGACGCTGCCCTCAACCCGGGCAACTCCGGCGGCGCGCTGGCCGATTCAGCGGGCAGGCTGATCGGCATCAACACCGCCGTCGCCGGCATCGGGCTGGGGCTGGCGATTCCGATCAGCGACGGAACGCGGCGGATCATCGGCGCGCTGATGCACGACGGCCGCGTGCGGCGCGCGTGGCTGGGTATCGGCGGCGGCCGCCAGCCGCTCTCGCCACGGCTGGTGCGGCAGTTCGGCCAGGCCGCGGGCATCGGCGTCAGCGAGGTCGTGCCGGGCAGCCCGGCGGCGCGCTGCGGGCTGCAGCGTGGCGATGTCATCTTGGCCGTCGATGGCGTCGCGGTGGAGGATGCCGGCGACCTCCAGCGGATGATGCTCGACGAGGCCATCGGCCGGCCGATGAGCCTGCGCGTGCTGCGCGGCCAGACGGCGCTCGACATCCACGCCGTGCCCGGTGAGATGGCGGCCTGATGGCCGGCTGCGGGCGCCGATAGACTGTCGGTGTGCGACTGCCCGATGAGTCGGCTTCGGTCACCAAGCTGCCCATTCGCCTGGTCAACGACGGTCCGTCCTCCGCCGACTCCGGGTTGCCCGCCGCCGGCACGGCGAGCCGCGAGCAGCACATCGACCCCGGCGCGGTCATCTCGACCTGCGCCAACTGCGGTGCACGCATGATCGAGCGCAAGTGCAAGCTGATCTGCACGTGCGGCTACTTCCTCTCCTGCTCCGACTACTACTGAGAAACTGCCCGAACGCCAGCCGGTTATTCGTCGCACTCGGGCCCGAATGTGGAAAAGCGCCTCGACATCCGCCCGCCCCGGTAGTAGACCAGTGGTGCGCCCCCGACGGTCAGCCGGTGTCCGCCGGTCGCGTCGCAGCGGAGGAATGCCGATGTCCCACCACCAGTCGACGGTGTCGCGCGAGGAGATGATCCAGCTCAACCGCCGGTTCGCGGAGGTCTTCGCCTCGGGCGACGTCGACGCGCTCGACGAGCTGGTCGCCCCCGACTTCGTGGAGCACAGCCCGGCCCCCGGTCAGGGTCCCGGCGTGCAGGGTCTCAAGGACTGGATCCGCGAGACCCGCGCCGCATTTTCCGATGCCCGGTACGCGATCGACGACGAGATCGTCGAAGGCGATCGGATGGCAATACGCTCGACATTCAGCGGACGACACACCGGCACCTACCTGGGAGTGCCGGCCACGAACAAGAGCTTCAGCGTCCAGGGGATCGATATAGTCCGAATGCGGGATGGTAGGGCGGTGGAGCACTGGGGCATCTTCGATGCCCTGGGCATGCTCCAGCAGCTCGGCATAGCGGAGGCGCCGGGCGTGCCTGTCGCCCGCTAAGCCAAAGCGATTCTCGAAGGCGACGCTCCGGCGTAGACCCCCGGGGCGTCGTCGAGTCTAGTCGCGGACGTTCTCGAGCAGGGATCGGGCGCGCGCAAGATGCCGCACCGACCGGGGGACGTCCCATGGAAGCGCCCTGCTCCGACTATTTGCTGACGGCGTAGGCTGCCGAGGTCATGGCAGCCTCCATGCTTGGCGTCGGTTGATGGCCTACCGACCGATCACCTTCGGCATCTCGATCACCCCGCTGGCGGCCGACTACCCGCGGCTGGTCGAGCAGGCGCTGGCCGCCGACCGGCTGGGCTTCGAGCTGATCGGCATCCAGGACCATCCATACCAGCGGCGCTTCCTCGACACGTTCTCGCTGATCGCCGACCTGGCGGCGCGGACCGAGCGCGTGGCGTTCTTCCCGGACGTGGCCAACCTGCCCCTGCGCGGACCGGTGATGATGGCCAAGCAGGCAGTCTCGATCGACGTCATGAGCGGCGGGCGTTTCGAGCTGGGGATAGGGGCCGGCACATTCTGGGACGCCGTCGCCGGCATGGGCGGCCCGCGGCGCTCGCCGGGCGAGTCGCTGGCGGCGCTGGAGGAGGCGATCTCGATCATCCGCGGCGTCTTCGACGTCGGGCCGGAGAAGCGGGTCGTCCGCGGCGAGGGGTCGCACTATCCGGTGCCGGGCTACCCGCCCGGGCCGCCGCCGGCGCACCGCATCGAGATCTGGGTAGGCGCCTACGGCCGGCGCGCGCTGGGCCTGATCGGCCGTGTCGGCGAGGGCTGGGTGCCGTCACTCGGCTACATGGGACCGGAGCGCTACCGGGAGGCTGCGGCGCGGCTCGACGATGCCCTGGCCGACGCCGGCCGCCGGGCTGCCGACGTCCGGCGGCTGTACAACGTCAGCGGCGCGATCACCGGCGGCGAGATGGGGGAGGGGCCGCTCGATGGCCCGCCGGGCCACTGGATCGAGACGCTCTCGCGCTGGGCCGAGGAGCTCAACGTCGACACGTTCGTCTTCTGGCCGCCAGACAGCGGGACGGAAGACATCGAGCGCTTCGCCGCCGAGATCATGCTCGCCGTCCGCGGCGCTGTGGCTGCGGGAGGCAGGCCGGCCGGCGTCTGAGCGGGAGAGGGTCGGTCGGGCGTCGCGTGCTATCCTGACGTTCGGCGCGTCACCTCATGCGCCCACGGTCGCCGACCCGGCGATCTGTCGCTCCGGCGTAGCTCAGCTGGTAGAGCGGGCGGCTGTTAACCGCTTGGTCGCAGGTTCGAGTCCTGCCGCCGGAGCCACTCATGCACCGCATCTGGCCGATCAACACACCCTTACCGGTCGTTGCCTTTGAGAAAGCGAAGGCCTCGATACGCCGGGTCGCGTTCGGTCGGGGATCCGTGCCACAGGCGGCGACTGACGCGTGCGCGACGCCAAGGGACGGCCCACTGGTGCCAAAGCTTGCGCACCATGTGACACTCGTTTTGGGGAGGCCGGCATATAGGAGGTGCAGGCACGTGCATGCCCGGGTGAGCAGGTTCCACGGAGCGGCTGGAGGCGGAGCATCGCGACCTAACGCGGACGATGTCCTGCCGGCGCTTAGAGAGATGGCTGGCTTTCGCGGCCTGATCTCCCTCGTGGACAGCGAGGGCGGGGACGCGCTGACGATCACGCTGTGGGAGTCGGAGGAGGCCATGCGCGCCAGTGACGCGCAAGCGGACGAGATGCGGCGCGACATGGCCAAGGCGGCTGGCGACGAGATCCGAAGCGTCGAGCGCTACGAGGTGGAGGCGCTGCGCCTCGACTCCTGACGCCGGTTGAGCGACAGCCTCACGACGGCAGTTCCTCGCTGGTGACCTGGCGATCGCTGCTCGGCTGCTCGAGGACTCGCTTCAGGTTGGCCAGAAACACGGCGTTCCGCTTCCTGGCCATCATGCGCACCAATGGCTGCATCAGCCGCATCAGGCCCGGCAGCATGAACTCGATGCGGCGTCTGACGGTGGTGACGCCATCGGCCGATCCGAACAGGTGGGTGATGGTCGGGGTCATCTTCCCCATGTCGGCACGAACGACATGCCGGCGATTGGGCTCGAACTCGACCACTTCGGCGGTGCCGGCCGAGACGCCCATGAAGGGCTTGTTCCTGAACTCATAGGTCGTGCCCCTGGCGACCGGGTCGTCCTGAATCCGTCGGGCTTCAAGCATGTCGGTGTTCCATGCCGGATCGTTAGCGACATCGGCGACAAAGGCGAACACCTCCTCCACCGGGCGCTCGATCTTGGCCTCGACCTCGATGTCGATCATCGTCCCTGCCTCCCGCCGCAGCGACTCGGCTCAGTCGACCTGGCGATCGATCTGACACCGTGTAAAGTGCGATCGAACAAGGCTACCGGGGTCTTTACATGGTGTCAATGGCTGCTCCGCCGAGATCGACACGCGAGGCCATCCTCGATGCCGCAGTGCGGCTGTTCAGCGAGCGCGGGGAGCGCGTCAGACTTGAGGACGTCGCACGCGAGGCCGGCGTCTCACGGCAGACCGTCTACCTCCACTTCGGCTCGCGGCCCGGCCTCCTGCTGGCCCTAGTCCAGCACTTCGACACCCACGGTCCGCTGCTCGAGCTCATCGAGCGGGTGGTCGAGGCGCCGAGCGCCCTCGCCGCGCTCGACGCCGTCGTTCACCTCCACGCCGAGTACTCGCCGCTGGCGTACCCAGTCGCCAGGGTGTTCATGACCAGCAGGCATCAGGATCCGGCGCTGCAGGTCGCCTGGGACGACCGCATGGAGGCCCGGCGCGCGCTCTACCGCCACGTCGTCGAGCGGCTCGCCGACGAAGGGCTCCTGGTTGGGCCGTGGACGAACGATGCCGCGGTGGAGGTGATCTTCGCGCTCACCTCATGGCAGATCTGGGAACAGCTGGTCGTCGAAGGCGGCTGGTCGAAGCATGACTACCGATCACGCCTTGGGATCGTCCTGCGGCGAGCCCTGGTCGAGCCCGCCGACGACGGCAGGGCAGGCGGCAGCGACCGCGGGGCCCGGCCTTAGCGCCCCTCGGCGGTTGTGCTGCTCGCACTCCGCGCCTTTCTGCATGGGTACGCTGGCATACCATGAAGCGGACGACGATCAAGCTACCCGATGAGCTCGACTTGAGGCTCCGGCACGAAGCGAGGAGACGCGGCATCACCGTCTCGGAGTTGACGCGGCAGGCCATCGCCGATCACCTGGGCGGCCCGAAGCGCCGGTTGCTGGCAGCTGCCGTCGGCCGCAGCGGGCGGCACGACGTCTCCGAGCGCATCGAAGCGATCTTGTGCGAGGAACTGGCCTGACCAGCCTCTTGGCGGATGCCGGCCCCTGTACGCCTAGGTCGACGCCGACGACGCACATCACGACGCGCCGCTGGGCCTGTTGCGCGAGCACGCCGGTCCGATTCTTGTCCTCAGCTGGTCATCACGGAGGTCGCCTACCTGATAGGTCGCGTCTGGGTCCGGCGGCCGAGCTCAAGTTCCTCAGCGATCTGGCGAGCGGCGCGCTGACGCCAGCGCCTGTCGAGCCGGGCGACTGGCTACGCATCGCGGAGCTGGTGGCGAAGTATGCCGACCTGCCGCTCCTGACGGTCGATGCCTCGGTGGTGGCGGTCGCCGAGCGGCTTAACATCAGGACCATCGCCACCTTCGATCGACGCCACTTCGGTGTCGTTCGTCCGCGGCACACCGATACCTTCGAGCTGCTTCCTTAGCTCCTCGCCGGTGCCCGCGGAGCTCCGGTGAAGGCACCCCCTCCCGCGTCAGGATCACGGGACCAGCGCACGACCGTCGCGTTGCGAACACGCACCCGCTCCAGTTGGGCCGCCCTACGGTTGGTTGAAGCCGTGGAGCTCGAGGTGGAGGACCTGGTCGGGGAAGCTCCCTGGCACGAACGCTTCCTCGGCCGTGCCGCTGGCCCCCGCGAACTCGCCGGTGCCTCCGGTGATCGCGACGTGGTTCACTCCTGAGCCGACCTCCAACTCGAGATAGGCGGTGAGGGTGCCCCGTCCCGTGAGGTCGTACACGCCGTGGCAGATCCCTTCGCTCGCCGTGACGAGCGTGCAGACACCCACCAGCCGTCCGATGGGCTCGCCGATCGGGACGGGCGATGAAGGATCGCCCCCGAGTGCGTAGAGATCGCGGCCGACATAACCCTCGTCACCTGGCTGCGATGGCTGCGCGATGCCATTCAGGTCCGTCAGCCGGCTGTACAGGTCGATCGTCATGCCCTTCCCCGGGTTGTCGGATCCAGCGGCCGCTTGGACCGCGACCAGGCCGACGGCAAGGATGATGGCAACCACCGTCGCGCTCGCAGCGTGACGTCGCATGGCTCCGTTCATCTTGTGGCCCTCCTTTCGCTGCGCGATCCGGATCGTCCGGATCTATCGACAACAGCGAGTCTCGGGCTGGCCGGTTGATGCGGGGTAAGCGCTCCGCCGGGCTCAGGCGAGCGGGCGCCGTGTACTCACCGCGGGGTCGGGCCCCCGCATTTACCGGCCATTTACCCCTGTTCTTAGCCTCGTGACAGTGGATGAGCCACAACCACTGCGCTTCCGCATGCTTGGCCTGCTTAGCCGGAAAAGAGCAGCTCTGCGGTAGGCCCAACTTGAGGAGGAACCACAATGAGACGAGCCCTATTCGCAAGCTTGTTGATCATCGCATTGATAGGCACTGGGACAGCGGCCGCGGGCACCACGGCGACGCCGTTCAAGGCGACGATTGACGCTGTGACCACCCCGATGGCTCCTACAGCCGACTGCCCAATCTTCCTGCAGAGCGAACAGAGAGGAGTGGCCACCCATCTCGGTCGGTACGTGGGAACCGGCACCACCTGCGGGTTCAATATCCGGGTTGTTGCGGAACCTCCGTTCAACCCGGGTGGTGAGCCTCCATACCTGGTGGCCGACTTCATCAACGAGGAGACCTGGACCGCCGCCAACGGTGACCAGCTCCTCATCACAACCGACGGGGTGTTCGTTCAGAGTGTCGTCGACGGCAGCAGCGGGGTGCGTGGCGAAGCGACGATCCATGGTGGGACGGGACGCTTCGACGGGGCGACCGGTCAAGCCTCCGGAGGCAGGGATGCCGACGAGGACGTCATCAGCATCGATGGCTGGATCAATTACGACGCCTCGAATGCTTCTCGCTAGTTTCCCGCGACGGCATTCCACCCACCTGTTCGACGCGGATCTCCCGATCATCACCTGCCTCAACAGGCGTCGGCAGTCCCGGCGTCCTCGGCCTCGCAGTCGATGCGGTCGGCAACGTGTATGTCGCTCGCTACGGTGCGGACAGCGGCGTGTTTCGCGTGAACCAGAGCGGCGACGCCAGCCTGGGTCCCCGGAACCGATGCGATCGTCTTCCCGAATTCGCTGGCCTTCGACAGGATGGGAACCTGTACATCAGCGAGTCGTTCTCGTTCGACGCCCCGCTGACGGAGTACCCCGGTTGCGACATCGGCTTCGGGCCGTTCTTCGGCCCGGGCGGCATCTGGCGCGTCCCGCCGGGGCGGCAGCGCCGAGCTGTGGCTGTGTCATGACCTGCTGACCGGCGAGTGTGCCACGAACCCGATCCCGTTCCCGGTCGGCGCCAACGGGACGCCTATCGCCACGGGAACATCTGCGTCGCCAACTCCGAGAAGGGGCTGTTCGTCAGTCTGCCGGTGGGTGCCGGTGGAGCTGCCGACGAGCCGGTCGTGGCGGCCATCCCGGACACGGAGCCGCCGTCGCCGTTCGGACCGCCGGCCGCGGATGGCCTGGCGCTCGACGTCCACAGGCGACATCTCGTGGCGATCATCAACCAGAGCCGCGTCGTCAAGGTGAGTGATGACGGTGCGATCGTCGAGACCTTGGCACCCCGGCCGATGGCCTGGACTTCCCGGCCAGCATCGCGTTCGGCACCGGACGCGGCGAACGGCAGACGGCGTTCGTCACGAACTTCACAAGCGGTCCTGCGGGGTAAGCGCTCCCCCGGGCTCCATGCGAGCGGGCGCCGCGTATTCACGGCGGGGGTGGGCCCTCCCTTTACCGGCCATTTACCCTTGTTCTCAGCCTCGTGACAGTGGATGAGCCACACCGCCTGCGCTTCCGCGTGCTTGGCCCGCTGTCTGCCAGCCGAAACGGCGAGAGTCTCGACCTCGGCAGCCCACAGCAGCGGCTGACACTCGCGCTTCTGCTCGCCCGCTTCGGGGTGCCGGTGTCCACCGATCAGCTGATGGACGGCCTGTGGGGTGACGCGCCGCCGAGCACCGCGCGCAAGACGCTCCAGGTCTACGTCTCCCATCTGCGAGCAACGCTCGGCGACGAGTGCATCGAGACGGGCATGGCCGGCTATCGCGCCGCCGCCGGCCGGCTCGACGCACGCGAGTTCGAGGAGCAGGCCTCGCGGGGACGCGAGGCGGCGCGCCGTGATCCATACGCAGGCGCCGATCTCCTCTCCGACGCCCTCGCGCTCTGGACGGGGCCTCCCTACGCGGGGTTCGAGGGAACACAGGCGCTGGTCGGAGAGATCGCCCGCCTCGAGGAGCTGCGCATCAGCGCCTTGGAGGACCGCATCGCCGCAGACCTGGAGGCGGGCGAATCCGCTTCGCTGATCGGCGAGCTCGAGAGCCTTGCCGGCGAGCATCCGTATCGCGAACGCCTCCACGCGGAGCTGATGCTTGCCCTCTACCGCGATGGAAGGCAGGCGGACGCCCTCCACGTCTTTCGGCGGGCTCGCGACCAGCTGGTCGAGGAGCTGGGCATCGAGCCGGGCCCCGAGCTCGCCGATCTCCAGCTGCGGATCCTGCAACAGGATCCATCGCTCCTGCCAGCGCCGCGCCGTCGCAGCCGCGTCCCGCCACGTGCGATCCGAGGCTACGAGTTGCGCGACGAGGTCGCCCGCGGCCCAAGTGCCCGCGTCTATCGCGCGTTCGACCGCACCACAGGCCGGGTGGTCGGCGTCAAGGCCATCGCCCCAGCAGTGGCGGCCAGCCGGGTCTTCCTCGACCGCTTCGAGCCTTCGGCGCAGCTGCTTGGACGCCTGGCCCACCCAGCGATCGTGTCGCTGATGGACTACTGGCGCGAGCCCGACGGTGCGTATCTGGTCTCACCGTGGTCGGACGCCGGCAGCCTACGGACGGCGATGGGCGGCGGCCGGCCCTGGGCGCCGGGCCCCGCGCTCGAGCTGATCGGTCGGATCGGATCGGCGCTGGCCTATGCCCACCGCAATGGCATCGTCCACGGTGCGCTCAAGCCGGAGAACATCCTGCTCGACGAGGTTGGCGCCGGGGCGCTTGCCGACTTCCCGATTCTGCCGGCGACAACCGGCCCCTACGTCGCCCCTGAGGTGGGCAACCCTCTCGAGGCGACGCCGTCTTCGGACATCTACAGCTTGGGCCTGATTGTCCACGAGCTGCTGACCGGGTCGCTGCCTGAGGATGGCCAGCCGTCGCGCCTCTTGCTGCCTGAGCTCCAGCGGGCGATCGCGCGGGCGATCAGCGCCGACATGCGTCAACGCTACCGTCGGGTCGAGGATCTTCTACGGGCGATCCGCATGGCGACTGGCTCCGACGTGGTCCGGGTGGCCGGGACCGATGCCGTCGTGGCTTCCGAGGTGCGCAACCCGTTCAAGGGCCTGCGCGCGTTCCAGGAGACCGATGCCGAGGATTTCTTCGGCCGCGAGGCGATCGTTGACCGGCTCGTCGAGATGGTCGAGGCCCGCCGCCTCGTCGCGGTGGTAGGATCCAGCGGCTCCGGCAAGTCGAGCCTCGTCCGAGCCGGCCTGATCCCGGCGCTGCGGCGGCGGGCTAAGGAGCGGCCGGTCGTCGTGACCGAGATGTTCCCCGGCGCCCACCCTTTCGAGCAGCTCGAGACGGCGCTTCGTCGGGTAGCAGTCAGCTGGCCTGGCGCCGGGTTCAGGGGCGATCTGAGCACCGACGATCACGGGCTGTTGCGGCTGGTTGACCGCATCCTGCCGCCCGACGGCGAGCTGGCGCTGGTGATCGACCAGTTCGAAGAGCTCTACTCGCTTGTCGAGGAGCCCGCCAGCCGCAGGCGCTTCATCGACGGTCTCGCGGTTGCCGTCTCCGCGCAAGACTCGCGGATTCGCGTGGTGATCACACTCCGGGCGGACTTCTTCGATCGTCCGCTCGACCACCCGTCCCTCGGCCCACTGATCAAGGAGGGGGTTCTCCCCCTGGCCACTTTGTCGCGGGCGGAGCTGGCACGCGCCGTCGGCGAACCCGCCCTCCGCGTGGGACTCGAGCTGGAGGACGGGCTCGTCCCGGAGATCGTCGCGGACACCGCCGATCAGCCAGGCGCCCTGCCGTTGATGCAGTTTGCCCTCGCGGAGATGGTCGATCGGAGCGACGGCTGGTGGCTCACGGTAGAGGGTTACCGGCGCACCGGTGGCGTCGGCGGTGCCGTGGGCAGGCGGGCTGAGGAGGCCTACCGCCAGCTCTCCGGCGCGGAGCAGCGGGCGCTGCAGCAGGCACTGCTGCGCCTCGTGCGGGTGAACGAGGACGGCGCCTCCACACGCCGACGCGTGCGGGTGTCAGAGCTGGCCAGCCTCAACCTGAACCAGCCTGCTCTCGGATCCGCCCTTCGGGCGTTTGCCAGCCATCGCCTGCTCACGTTCGACCGGGACCCAGTGACGCGCGGAGCAACGGTCGAGGTCGCGCACGAGGCGCTGCTGACCGGCTGGCCGACGCTCCGATCGTGGATTGATGAGCGCCGGCAGGACCTCGTCCTGCGCAGCCGACTGGCGGCGGCGCGCGCGGAGTGGCGAGCCAATCGCGAGACTGACGCGTTCCTGCTGAGCGGACCGAGGCTGACCCAATTCGCCGCGTGGCAGGCGACAACGGATCTCCTCCTCACGGGCGAGGAAGCCGAGTTCCTGTCTCGGTCTCGAGCGGCGCAGGCCTCGCGGGATCGACGCCGGCGAACCTTGTGGGTCGGGATCACGCTGGTGATCGGCGCACTGCTCCTGTCCGGTGCCGGGCTTGCGTTCGTCGCCGTGCAGCAGGGCAACGCGGCCCGGCACCAGGAGCTCCAGCGACTGGCCCGCACAGCCCTCGCGTCCGTCCCGCGTGATCCCGAGCTGGCTCTCCTCATCGCCCTCGCCGCAGCCGAGCGGTCACGAGCCCTGGACGGCGAGGTGGCCGATGAGGTCCTCGAGGCCCTCCACATGGGCCTGATCAACATGCGGGTCACGGCCACCGTTCCGCGCGGGGGCCTGATCGCCCTCAGCGCCGACGGGTCGGTGCTGGCGATCGGCGACCGGACCGACGCGGACCGCTCGGCGGTGACCCTGTGGGATCCGAGGACGGCCATGATGCTCGCGGACGTGTATGACGGGGCGCCGCTGGTGGCGCTGGGCTTCAGCCCTCTGGCGCAGACCCTGTACGGGATCGACGCCGCGGCGGACCTCCATCGGTGGGAGCTGAGCACGGGCGCGGAGACGGCGTGGTCGACCACCCTGGCGCCGGCGGACGCGCGCTGGTTCGTGAGCCTCAGCCCGGACGGGCAGCGCGTCGCGGTCGGCAACGACCAAGGCGACCGCGTGGCGATCATGAGCGCGGAGACCGGCGCGCTCCTCGAATCGCTGCCGGTCGTCAGCCCGACCGACGCGCGCTTCAGTCCCGACGGGGAGGAGCTGGCGGTCTCGGCCGTTGATGGTCGCATCACTTTCTTCAACACATCCACCTCGCAGATGGGCGACCGCTGGGAGACACCGGGCGGGACACGGGTCAACCGGATCGCCTGGTCGCCCACCGGCGACCTGCTGGCTGTCGCCACCGAGGCAGCCGGGGCGATGATCTGGAGCCGAGCGGACGGCATCGCCATTCAGCGCTTCGCCGGCTCCTTCGCGCGGGCGGTCAGCTTCGATACCAACGGTGCCCGCCTGGTGATCGGTGAGTCGGGCGGCACGGCTCGAGTCGTGGATGTGGAGAGCGGGGCAACCCTCGCCAACATGGCAGGACACGGGCGCGAGGTGGTCCACGTCGCCTTCACCCCGGACGGAGACGCGGTCATCACCACCGGCGCCGGGGGCTCGACCCGCTTCTGGGATGCCAATCCCGCCGCGCTCCACGAGCTGCGGACGCTGGAGGCCCATCCTCCGGTTCCACCAGGCAACCTCGATTTCTCCGACGATGGCTCTCTGCTGGCGACGCAGTCCCAGGCTCGGGAGGCGAAGATCTGGGACACGTCAACGTGGCAGCCCATCGCAACGATCAGAGGCCTTCCGATCTTCGCCGGACAGATCACGATCAGCCCCGATGGCTCGACAGTCGCCGTGGCGCAGGGCACCTCCCCGGTCAGCATCCAGACGATCTTCGACCCGCGCCTGCGCACGCTCCCGACTGGCACCGGCATCTTCGAGGTCGCTGGCGGAGACCACCTCATGACGCTGGAGGGCCACGAGGGACACGTCGTCGAGCGGGCCTACACACCCGACGGCGAGCGGCTGGTCACAGCCGCACTCGACGGCATCATTGCCCTCTACGACCTCTCCGATGGCACCAAGCTCGACGCGGTTCGATCCGATCACGGGCCGATGAACCTGGTCACCTTCTACCCGGACGGGGAGCGCCTCGTCGTCGGCAACGCGGACGGCACGTTCACGATCTGGCGCATCGCGTCAGGCGCTGACCTTCAGGTCGACCGCACCGTCCAGGCGCATGCGGGCGGCTTCGTGTTCGCGCGGCTCAGCCCCGACGGATCGCGGATCGCCACCGCGTCGGTGGACGGCACCGCCCGGGTGTGGGATCCCGAGGGCGAACTCGTCGCAGACCTCGTCGGGCACACCGGGACGATTTGGAACCTGAGCTGGACTCCGGACAGCCGCCAGCTGATCACCGTCTCGGTCGATGGCACGATCGGCATCTGGGATCCTCAGGTCCCTGAGCTGCGGATGACGCTGACGCCCGTCGGCGTGCCGGGCTCGGTCGATGTCCGTGCCGATGGCGTCATGGCCGTGGCATCCGGCTTCGGCGGACTGATCTACCTCTACACCCTCGATCCCGATGAGCTCATAAGCCTGGCTGCGGAGCGTGTCACCCGTTCGCTGCGGCCTGACGAATGCGCGCGCATCGGCATCGAGCCGTGCCCAACCGTCGCTGCCGGAACGGGGTCATCAGAGTCTCGACAGTGATGCGCGCGGCCGTCACCGCAGCGCTGAGCGGGGTGGTGGTGCTGGCTCGCCGTCCCTCGGCGCACCGACAGCGTCAGCTGTCCTCACTTGCGCGCGCCACACCAGACCATGGACCGCCGAGCAGGATCGGCCGCCTCTTGGCTATTTCCGGCCAGAGAAGGAGCCGAGCGTCACCAAGAGGTCGACCAGGGCGGCGCTCCCCTCATCTGACAGGTGGATCCCGTCGGTTGTGTAGCGATCGTCGACCCGCTGCCGGTAATCGGGTCCGACGAAGACCCGGTTGAGGTCAAGTCTTGGCGACATGCGCCAATTTGGCTCCTTTCGTCAAGAGGTCAGGGGCCTCGTACCGCAACTTGTGCCGCGCGGCGCATGGTGACCGCCCGGGCGCCCTCGCTGGGAATGATGGGCGCCACGGCCAGGAAGATCTCGTGCTGCCGGAGGTGCCGATCCTCCGGCGGGCGGCCGGGTTTGCGGCTCGTCCCGAGGCTCGGCCCATGGAGTTCGTGCGCGACGCCCACGTCCGAACTCAGGCGGGGTCCAAACCGCCAGTACCGAGCACAGCGTACGTTCAGAAGGCACATTCAGTGCCCCACGGTTGATGCGGCGCGGCCAACGGCGATTGTGACCGGGACGTGGCTCAACTACGTCCCTCCCCGGTTGCGCCCGCGACGCTGACGATGACCTTCCCGTGGGCGTGGCCGGTGCCGTAGTAGCGGAGGGCGTCGGCGGCCTGCGCCAGCGGGAACGTCCGGTCGATGACCGGTGTGACCTTCCCGGCGTCGACGAGCTCCATCAAGGCGGCGAGGTCGTCACGACTTGTCGGAGCGGCCATCGGACGCAGCTGTTGCGGGACGAAGGGCGACAGCACCATGGCCTGGCCTGCGCGCTGGATGTAGCGACCGAGCCAGCGGCCGCCACCCTTGTTGCTGTTCGTGAGCAGCATCCCGCTACGCTTGAGGGCGCGCCGCAGCTCCCGCGGCGAGCGGTTGCCGACGTTGTCGAGGATGACGTCGTACTGCCGACCACTCGTCGTGAAGTCCTCGGCGGTGTAGTCGATGACATGATCGGCGCCGATCGAGCGCAGCAGCGCGACGCTGGCAGCGCTACCGACGCCGGTCACCTCGGCGCCCATGCCCTTGGCAATCTGGACGGCGAAGGTGCCCACCCCACCAGCCGCCCCGTTGACCAGCAGCGATTGGCCGGGCTGGAGCCGCGCCACGTCACGGAGGGCCTTCAGCGCGGTCGTCCCCAACCACTGGCATGGCGGCCGCCTGCTCGAACGCCACGCCAGTGGGCTTGTTGACCAGCGCCTCAGTGGGCACCGACACGTACTCTGCGAAGCCACCCCGCGCGACCTCGGCCGCGACCTCGTCGCCGACCCGGAACATGGGCGCGTCGGCGCCGGCAGCCTTCACCCGCCCGGCGATTGCCAGACCGAGGATGGGATCGCGTGGTTTCCGCAGCCCGATAACCGGCCGCAGGACGTACGGCGTCCCGTGCATGAAGTCCCAGTCGCCCGGATTGACGGCGGCCGCCACGACCTGCACGAGCACCTCACCGGCGTTCGCGCTCGGCCGGTCGACCTCGGCCAGCTCGAGCACGTCAGGTGGACCGTACCGGCGGTAGATGATCGCCCGCATCTTCGCGCGACGGGGGGTTGCAGACTGGGGCTGGTCGTCCGGGGTGTCGCTGGCAGGCATTCCCGATGCTTCTTGACTGCTCAATTGGACGAGTCGGCGCCTACAGCCTAGGACGAATCCGCTCAATCATGGACGCGACGGGCGGGCCGCGGCTTCAGCCTCGACGTTGGATGGGCGTCACGCTGAGTTTTCGCCCATCTGTTCAAGCCTGGCCGAGTCTACGGAGCCCTAATTCGGGATCACGTGACTCTCCTCGAGCTGACCTCTGCGGCGCGCGACCGAGGCGGACGACCGCCCTTGGCTGAAGGCGGGTCTCAAGCCTTTCTCAAGCGGAGGGGAGTAGAAGGCGGGGAGTACAGTTCCGTTCAGGCGAGGTAGTCAAGGGGGTCCCATGGTATCGGCGCGAGAGAGGCCGGAGGCTCCGTCCCGCTTACGCGACGCGCCGGTGGACCGCGCCGGCGTCACGCTGCCCTTCCGCGTGCTCGGCCCGATCGAGGCCGAGACCCATGCCCGTCTGGCCCACCTGGGTGGGCCCAAGCAGCGCGCCGTCCTGGGGATGCTCGTCGCCCGCCTCGGGAGCGTCGTCACGACCGACGAGCTGGTCGACGGGATCTGGGGCGAGGAGCCGCCCATCGGCGTGCTGTCCTCGCTCCACACGTACGTATCGAACCTGCGCGCCAGCATCGGCCACCCGATCGAGCGCCACGGCAGCGGGTACCGGCTGGCCGCTGAGCGTTCAGAGGTCGACGGATGCGTCTTCGAGGACGAGGTCGAGGCCGCGCGCAGCGAGCTCGTCACCAGCACGGCCTCGGCCAGCCAGCGGCTACGGCGGGCGCTGGCGCTGTGGCGCGGACGCGCCTACGCCGACGTCGCCAGCTTCCCCGGCCTGTCGAGCGAGGCGGTCCGCCTGGAGGAGCTGCGCCTGGCGGCTGTCGAGTCGCGGATCGAGGCCGATCTCGCCCTCGGCCGGCACGCGGCGCTGGTCGGCGAGCTCGAGGCGCTCGCCGCCGAGCATCCGCTTCGCGAGTCGCTCCGCGCCAAACACATGCTTGCCCTATACCGCGATGGGCGCCAGGCGGATGCGCTGCGCGCCTTCCGCCGCACGCGGGAGTACTTGCGCGAGGAGCTTGGTCTCGATCCGTCTCCCGAACTGCAGGAGCTCGAGATCCGCATCCTCAACCACGACTACTCCCTCGTGCACAGCCGCGACGTGGCGAACGAGCGGCTCGTGCTGCTGTTCGCCGACATCGTCGGCGGCGCCCGCCTGTGGGCAGCTGACCCCACCGCGATGCAGAGTGCCCGAGCGCACCTCGATGAGATCCTGGGAGACGCGGTCGATCGGGCCGGTGGGACGGTCACCAGCCAGATCGGCGATGGGTTGGTCGCGGCCTTTGCCGAGACCGGCCCGGCGGCACGTGCGGCGGTCGCTGCCCAGCGGGCGATCCTTGCGCGCGAGTGGCGCCCATTGGACTTCGGCGTGGCGATGGCGATCGATGCCGGAGAGGTCGAGCGCCGCGGTGGCGACCTGTTCGGTCCGCCGGTGAACCGCGGAGCGCGGCTTCTGGCGGCGGCGCACGGCGGCCAGATCGTCCTCTCGCTCGACGCCCAGCGCGAGCTGGGCCGCGATGTCGGTACGCAGGTACGCAGCCTCGGCGAGCACCGCTTCCGCGGGCTCGCGGCGCCGCAGCAGCTCTTCCAGCTCGTTGCCGGCGAGCTGCCCGATCGTTTCCCACCGCCGCGCACCTTCGCCCCCGCCGTCGAGCTGGACCGCGGCTTCGGCGACGTCGTCCGCGGCTACGAGCTGCGCGAGATCGTTGGTCGTGGCCCGATCGCCACGGTGTACCGCGCCTACCAGCCGGTGATCGGTCGCGAGGTCGCGGTCAAGATCGTCCGTCCCGAGTTCGCCAACCATCCGGACTTCGTCCGGCGCTTCGAGTCCGAGGCGCGCTTTGTCGCATCGCTCGAGCATCCCCACATCGCCACGATCCACGACTTCTGGCGCGACGCCGACGGCGCCTACCTCGTCACACCTCTCATGGCGGGCGGCAACGTGGCCGATCACGCCGCCATACAGCTGCCTGTGGAGGCCGTACTGAAGGTAGCCGGGCAGATCGGGACTGCCCTGTCATTCGCCCACCGCCAGGGCGTCCTCCACCGAAACCTCAAGCCGTCCAACGTCCTGCGCGATGGCGACGGGAATGCGTACCTGGCCGACTTCGGGATCGCCGGTCGTGTGGCGGAGGCCGCGGCTGCGGTGGAGTCGGCGGCCGCCGGCTATCGGTCGCCCGAAGATCGCGATGGTGGTCCCGTCGACGCCCGGGTCGACGTGTACGGCCTGTCGGCGTTGGTGGCCGGCCTCCTGACCGGCCGCGAGCCGGCCATCTCCGACCTCACCGAGCTGGACCCGCCGCTGCGCGCGGCACTGGAGCGCGGGTTGGCGACCCATCCCGACGACCGACCCACCACCGTCGATGAGCTTCTGGGGAGCCTCGCCGCGGCGACAGGGCGGGCGCTGCCGGCGCGGCCCGAGAGCAAGTTCCGCAACCCCTACAAGGGCCTGGCGGCCTTCGCCGAGCCAGACGCCGCCGACTTCTTCGGGCGCACAGATGAGATTCGGCGCGCCGTCGCTATGGTCGCCGAGCACCCTCTCTCGGCGGTCGTCGGACCGTCGGGCTCGGGCAAGTCGTCCCTCGTCCTCGCTGGGCTGCTGCCCGCCATCCGCGCCCGCGCCGTCGCTGGCTCCGACCGGTGGATCAGCGTCCGCTCGGTGCCCGGCCGCCACCCATTCGACGAGCTGGCGACCGCCCTCAGCGGAGTCGCCACCGACGTGATCGCCGATCTGGGCGCTCCCGACGCGAAGGGCCTGCTTCGGGTCGCCGAACGCGTAGGCCGCGAGCTCGATGCGGACCTGCTCGTGATAATCGACCAGTTTGAGGAGCTGTTCACGCTCGTCGCCGCCGCCGAGACGCGCGAACGCTTCGTCGCCTCCCTCGCCAATGCTGCCGCCCATCCGGCCGGCCTGATACGGATCGTGCTCACCCTGCGCGCCGACTTCTTCCACGAGGCCCTCAGTCTCCCCGTCCTCGGACCGATCATCAGCACCGCCCACCTGGCGCTCGCGCCGCTCGACCCCGACGCGACCCATGAGGCGATCGTCGCGCCGGCGCGCACCGCCGGCCTTGAACTCGAAGCGGGGCTCGCCGAGCGGATCATTGCCGACCTCGCCGGTCAGCCGGGCAGTCTGCCCCTCCTCGAGTTCACGCTCGACCGGCTCGCTGCCGCCACGCCGGACGGGAGGGTCACCCACGGCGCTTACGATGCCCTAGGTGGCGTGCGCGGCGCGATCGCCGAGCGCGCCGAGGACGCCTACCGGCGCCTGACCGATACGCAGCGCGAGGTAGCCCGCCACGTCTTCACGCGCCTGCTCACCGTGTCCGACGACGCCGACGACCTCCGTCGCCGCGTTCGAGTGAGCGAGTTTCGATCGCTGGACCTCGGGGATGCCGACGTCGAGGCGGTGCTCGATATCTTCGGGCGCGAGCGGCTGCTCACGTTCGACGTCGACCCGACCACGCGCGGGGCGACCGTCGAGGTCGCCCACGAGGCGCTCCTACGGGAGTGGCCGACACTGCTCGGCTGGGTCGAGGCACGGCGCGAGTCGCTCGTCCTGCAGCGCCGCTTCCAGGCGGCGCACG
>CAYRMQ010000031.1:0-25904 GCA_964425305.1 uncultured Anaerolineaceae bacterium
AGTCGGCGCTGGCGCGCTCCATGCCCCTGGCCGAGGCCGCCAGGCCACGGAAGATGTTGCCGCCGCCGACGACGATGGAGACCTCCACGCCGAGCTCGTGAACCTCGCGCACCTGGCCGGCGATGAAGACGCAGACGTCGGGATCGACGCCGTAGCTGCGCGAGCCGAGCAGCGCCTCGCCGCTGACCTTCAGCACGATCCGCCGGTAGCGCTGCCGCCCGGGGCCGGTCGCCGGCCTGGTCGCCGGCTCGACCGAAGCGCCACCGGCCGCGGCGGGCGCCGCCGACCCGGCGGCGGGCTTGGTCACAGCTCCTCTCCCAGCTGGTAGCGCGTGAAGCGGCGGACACGGATGTTCTCGCCGATGCGCGCCACCGCGTCGGTGATCAGCTGCCCGACCATGACGTCGGTGTCCTTGAAGGGCTGCTCGTAGAGCACGCCACCGACGTCGCGGTACCACTTGTGCAGCTTGCCCTCGACGATCTGCTGGCGGACATGCTCGGGCTTGCTCTTGACGTCCGGGTCGTCGGCCAGCTCGGCACGCTTCAGCTCGAGCACGCCGGCCGGGATCGAATCGACGGTGACGTACTCGGGCGCCATGCCGGCGACCTGCATCGCCAGGTCACGGACAAGCTTCTGGAAGTCCTCGTTACGCGCGACGAAGTCGGTCTCGCAGTTGACCTCGATGAGCACGCCCACGCGGCCCCCGGCGTGGATGTAGCTGGCGACCAGGCCCTCGCGCGCCTCGCGCCCGGCCTTGCGTGCCGCGGCTGCCTGCCCGCGCTCGCGCAGCAGCGCGACCGCCGCGTCGACGTCGCCGGCGCTCTCCTCGAGCGCACGCTTGCAGTCCATGAAGCCTGCGCCGGTGCGCTCGCGCAGCTCCTTGACCTTCTCGGCTGAGATGCTTGTCTGGGCCATCGGTTCCCTTCGTAGATGGTTGGCGGTGGTTGGCGCGGTTGGCTGTCGGCCAGGCCTGGCGTCAGGCGGCCGACTCGTCGTCGGTTTCGTCGGGCTGGGCTCGGGCCGGCTCGCCGGCCGGCTCGTCCGCGGATTCCTCGGCGCCCTCCGTCGGCAGCAGCTCCTCGTCCTCGTCGGGCTCGGGCTCGAAGCTGAATGTGCCGCCGGCGGCGAGGGCGGCGACCATCTCGTCGGACGCCTCCTCCTGCTCCTCGACGACCGCCTCCATTTCGGGCTGCGGCCGCGCGGCGCGTTCCTGCGCGCCCTCGATCGCTGCGTCGGCGACGAGCGAGCAGAGCAGCCGGATGGCGCGGATGGCGTCGTCGTTGGCCGGGATGATGTAGTCGATCATGTCGGGATCGACGTTGGTGTCGCCGGTGGCGATGATCGGGATCTCGAGCTTGCGCGCCTCGGTCACGGCGATGCGCTCGCGCTGGGGATCGATGACGAACAGCGCGCCGGGCAGGCGGCGCATGCGCCGCACGCCGCCGAGCATCCGCTGCAGCCGGCCGAGCTCGTCCTGCAGCCGGCTGGCCTCCTTCTTGGTCAGCCGATCGAACTCGCCCGCCTGCTGGCGGGCCTCGAGTTGCTCGAGTAGGCCTAGGCGCTTCCGGATCGTCACGAAGTTGGTCAGCATGCCGCCCAGCCAGCGCACGTTGACGTAGGGCATCTCGGCACGCGTGGCCTCCTCGGCGACGGGCTCCTGCGCCCGCTTCTTGGTGCCGACGAAGAGGATCGTGTCGCCGCGGGCGACGGTCTCGCGGGCGAAGTCGAGGGCGCTGTCAAGCCGCTGGACGGTCTGGGCGAGGTCGATGATGTGGATCCCGTTGCGCTCGGCGAAGATGAACGGGCGCATCTTGGGGTTCCAGCGCCTGGTCTGGTGGCCGAAGTGGACTCCGGCTTCCAACAGCTGGCGCATTGACACGGACGGCATGGGTGGGCGTGACCTCCTGGTTCGGTTTTCGGCCTCCGCGCGCCTGCTGGTCCGCGGACCGCGGCGCTCGTCTTTGCGCCCTCGGCACCTCGCGGGGAACGGCACGCGTGTGTGGTACGTGCCACGCGTGGGCGGCACGCCGGTCGCCGTTCGACGACCGCCGGGGAGTCTATCACAGGGGGCCGCTGCCGCCTGGGCAGGGCCGAGCTTCCCGTGCGGGCCGCGCTCCTCGTGCGGGCCGCGCTCCTCGTACCGCCCCCTCCACTTCGTGCGGGCCGGCCTTCTCCTGCGGGCGCGGCTTTCCGATGCCGGCCGGCGGCCTCTGGAGCGGCCTCCTCGAGGCCGGCCTTCTCATACTCAACTCCCCGCCGCGTTAGGAGGAAAACTGACTGGCTGAGCGGCCTCCGACCGAGCGTTTTTGCGGTAGCCGAGCGTGGGAATCAAGCCTGGCGCGCCGGTTGCGGGTGGGTTTCCGGGATAGCGCTACCCGGATTACGAATCCGCTCCGCCAGCCCGTTGGCTGCATCCCGATTTGCGTATGAGAGAGCACCAGCCGGGCCGCTCCATATCAGCGCTACCCGCATTTGAGCATGAGAACAGGGCCGGTGGACCCGCCGCCGCGTGACCCTCTCACGGAGCCTCGAGTGCCGGCATGTGGCGCAGCTGCGGCTGGCCCGTTCGCGCATCCACGACGACGAGGTCCACGCGCCACGCCAGATGAGGGAGGCGCGTCCCGTCGGGCAGCGTTCCGAGCGAGCGCAGCGCGGCGGCAGCCCGGTAGAGGCGGCCCACCTTCGCCCGATCGACGCGCTCCTCGGGCGCGCCGAAGCGACGCGAATGCAGGCCACGGACCTCGACGAGCACCAGCGTCTCGACGCGTCCCGGCTGAAGCGCCAGCAGGTCGATCTCGTCCCGACCGACACGCAGGTTCCGGCCGAGCACGCGCCAGCCGAGCTCGACCAGGTACGCGGCGGCAACCTCCTCTGCCCACTCGCCGCGCCGCTGGCGCAGCGTCGGTCGAGGAGCGACGTCTGCCATGGACGCCTCCCCTGGCTGATGGCGGGCGGCACAGGCTAGCGACTTTCGGTTGTCGGCGGCTTATCGGGCCGTTAGCCCGCGAGCGTCAGCGCGTCAGGATGGGAATGGATTTGAAGGAAGGCTGGTCGTCGGCGAGAAGAGCCTCGAGCTCGGGATCGGTCGGCTGGGGATGGGCCGGCTCGGGATGAGTCGGCTGGGGGTCGGTCGGCTGGGCAGCCGGTTCCGCACCCACGGGTTCCAGGCCGAGATCGATGGCCAGCTGCTCGCCGGCCAGCACGCGCTGCGTCGTGATGAACGAGCGCCGATGGTGCGGCGTCACGCCCAGCTCGCGCATGCCGTTGCGGTGGTCGGCCGTGGCGTAGCCGGCGTTGTGCTCCCAGCCGTAGCCGGGGTAGCGCGCTGCGAGCAGCCGCATCAGCCGATCGCGTGTCACCTTCGCCACGATCGAGGCGCAGGCCACGACATAGCACAGCGCGTCGCCGTCGATGATTGCGCGGTACGGCCCGGCGTGCTCCTCGAACCCGCGGATGCGCCGTCCGTCGACGATCACGAAGTCGTGCTCCCCGGCGCGCGCGACCGCCCGGCGCATGGCGAGCACGGTGGCGTGGTAGATGTTGACGCGGTCGATCTCGGCGACCGAAGCGGCCCCGATGCCGATACTGACGGCCTGCCCGCGGATGAGCACGGCCAGGCGCTCCCTCTGCACCGCCGACAGCATCTTCGAGTCACGGACGCCCTTGATCATCCGCTTTTCGAGGGGCATGGCCAGCGCGCAGGCGACGACCGGACCCGAGCTGCACGCCACACCGACCTCGTCGACGCCGAGGATCAGTCGGTGGCCCTCGCGTGCGAGGCGGCGCTCCACCCGGCGGCTGGGCACGATCACGGCCATCGCCAGCAAGGCTAGTCGATTTGGAAAGCCGCGACGGGGCGGCGCCGCGCCACCACTCGTTAGGTCAGCGGGCGCGGCGCTCGCGGAGGGTGGCCGCCTTGCCCACGCGCTTGCGCAGGAAGTACAGCTGCGCGCGGCGGGCGACACCGTGGCGGACGACCTCGATCTTGTCGATGCGCGGCGAGTTGATCTTGAAGGTCCGCTCGACACCGACGCCGCTGCGGATGCTGCGGACGGTGATCGAGCGGTTGATGCCGCCGCCGCGCAGGCGCATGACCGTGCCCTCGAAGACCTGCACGCGCTCGCGATTGCCTTCGACCACGCGGGCGTGGACGCGGACCGTGTCGCCCGAGGCGATGTCGGGCAGGTCGGTGCGGATCTGTTCGGCTTGGATCTCGTCGATGACGCTCAAGGTTGGGCTCTCAAGTTACCGGCGCGGGCCGCGACTGGGCGCGCCACCAGGTCTGGGGGATCGGCGGCGGAGTATAGCATCGCCGCTCCGGGCAGGCCGCTACGATGGCGCCGTGATCGTCGTCGGATCGATCGTCATACGCGTCGAAGACCTGCCGCGGCAGGTCGAGTTCTGGACGAAGGCGCTCGACTACGTCCGGCGCGAGAACGACCCGGACGACTTCGCGCTGCTCCGGCCGCGCAGCGGCAACGGCCCGAACATCTCGCTCGATCGTGTCCGTTCGAGCCTGCAGATCCCGCCGCGCATCCATCTCGACCTGTACGCGCAGGGCCAGGCAGCCGAGGTCGAGCGGCTGAAGGGGCTGGGCGCGACCGAGGTGCACTGGGACAGGCGACCGCCCGACGCCGACTACGTGATCATGGCCGACCCGGAGGGCAACCGCTTCTGCGTCATCGACGCCGACGACTGGTTCGAGGCGCGTCGCTAGAGGCGCGTTCCTGGCCGCTTTCCAGCAGGTCCGGCCGCCGCGCGCGCGTTCGTTCGAGCGCCTGCTCGCGTCGCCAGCGCTCGACCGCGCCGTGGTCGCCGCTGAGCAGGATGTCGGGGACCCGCTGGCCGCGAAATTCCGGCGGCCGCGTGTACTGCGGATACTCGAGCAGGCCGGCCGAGAACGACTCGTCGACCGGCGAGGCGGCGTCGATGGCACCCGGCAGCAGGCGCAGGACGGCGTCGATGACGACCATCGCGGCCAGCTCGCCGCCGGTCAGCACGTAGTCGCCGATGGATAGCTCGCGGTCGACCAGCGCGCGCACCCGATCGTCGACGCCCTCGTAGCGCGGGCAGACGAAAAGCAGGTGAGCCTGGCCGACGAGGTCTGCCGCCAGCGCCTGGTCGAAGCGCTGCCCGCCCGGGTCGAGCAGGATGCGCGTCGTATCCGGAGCGGCCAACTCGTCGAGCGCGCCGGCGATCGGCTCCGGGCGCAGGATCATGCCCGCCCCGCCGCCGTACGGGTAGTCGTCGACGCTGCGGTGCCGGCCGAGCCCCCAGCGCCGCAGGTCGTGCGCCTCGAGCGTGGCCAGGCCGCGCTCCAGCGCCCGGCCGGTGACGCTCGCCGCCAGCGGACCGGGGAAGAGCTCGGGAAAGATCGTCACGACGTCGATGCGCAGCGGGCGGTCGGCGCGCAGCGGCTGGCGTGTGGCGGGCGCTTCCTCGCTCATCCGCCCTCCAGGCCGAGGGCGACCGCATCGACGACGATGCGCCCCTCCGCCGGCGCCATCTCGACGACGACCGACCTGACGGCGGGGACGAGCAGCTCACCGCGCCGGCCGCGGACGACGTAGACCTCGGCCCCGCCGACGCGCATCACCTCCTCCACCCGACCGAGCGCCTCGCCGCCGACCGTCACCACCTGGCAGCCGACGATCTCGTGCCAGTACCACGTCTCGGCCGGCCGGTCGGCCGCGGGGTGCGCCTCGAGGTAGGTCTCGCGCAGTGACTCGGCGGCCGTGCGATCGGCGACCTCGGCGAAGCGGACGATCAGACCGGGACCATCGCGCCGTGCCTCGACGACGGTGAGCGGCTCGTCCGACCCCTCGGCGTACATCACGCCGCCCGGCTCGAAGCGGCTCGGCTCGTCGGTGAGGAGCTCGACGCGGACGGCGCCGCGCAGCCCGTGCACGCCGCGTATCAGCCCGACCACCAGCCGGCCCTCGCCCGCCGGCCGGGCGGCCTGGCCGGTCACGGCGCTAGACGATCTCGAGGGTGACCGACTCGCCTTCGCGCGCGGCGACGACCTTCAGCAGCGTGCGCAGCGCCTTGGCCACGCTGCCGTTGCGGCCGATCACCTTGCCCATGTCCCCCTCGGCGACGTGGAGCTCGATGACACGGCCGTCGGGCTCGTCGTGGACCTCCACCGATACCGCCTCGGGCTCGTCGACCAGCGAGCGGGCGACGTACTCGACCAGCGAGACAGCGGACATCAGCTTCAGCTCTCCTTCTGCGGCAGCACGCCCACCTGGCGGAAGAGGCGCGCGACGGTGTCGGACGGCTTGGCGCCCCTGCTCAGCCAGTGCTGGGCCTTCTCGGCGTCGACGTTAATCTCGATCGGCTCCGACCGCGGGTTGTAGTGGCCGAGGGTGTCGAGCGAGCGCCCGTCGCGCGCGTCGCGGCTGTCGGCAACGACGAAACGGTAGCTGGGCTGCTTGGTTGCGCCGACTCGCGTCAGGCGGATACGAACTGCCACGGGCGGAAGATGCCTCCTTCGAGATGGGCGGCGGCCGGGGCCGGGTCGCCGTCTGGTTGGTACAGGTTACTCGACCGCTACAGGTTACTCGACAAAGAACAGAAGACGCGTGACCAGGCCATTGCCGTCACCGGCGACGGTGCCCACGACCTGCCCAAACGGTTCGAGGTACGGGCGGTACTCGTCGAGCTCGCCGCGCTGCCGGCCGCCCGCGTGCTGCTCGACCAGCGCGCGAACCCTGGCCAGGTCGAGGTAGAAGACGCCGCGGTTCGTCTCTCCCGCCGCCGTGATGGCGGCACGGTAACGGCTGTCGGCGCCGAGCCCGCCGCTGCCGCCGCGGTCGAGCGCGTCGGTCACGAAGTCGCCGAGGCCGAGCAGAAGCCGGCCGTCGGTGATGGCGAAGCTGAGCGACAGCGGCCTGCCGCCCGGGCCGGCGTCGCGAACGGTCAGCACGGTCACGGTCCGGCCGGCGTGCTGTACCTCGTCGATGGTCAGCGGCACGTCGGCGCCGCCGAAGGCGACCATCATGCGCAGCGACGCGACGAGCTGCACGAGGCGCTGCTGTGCGACGTCCTGATCGGTCAGGCTGGCCACCAGCCCGCCGCCGTAGCGCTCGCCGTCGAGCTGGAAAGAGATGGCGGTGTCGCCGAGGAAGTCGAAGAAGTCCTCCGGCGCGGTGCCCAGCAACTGCTCGAGATCGGGCGGCGGGAAGGGCTCGCCGTTGACGCCCCTGAACGTCTCGAGGAACTCGGTCACGACCTGCTTGAGCCCCTGGCCGAGGTCGCGGACCTCGGCGTAGCCGACGACGTCGGCCGGGAAGGCGGCGGCGAGCGTCGTGCTGCGGCTCTGCGGCACGTTGGGGAACGTCTGGCCGGCCCGCGGCAGCAGGTGCATCTCGAGCAGCAGGTGGTCGGCCTCCGCGCGGAGCTGGCCGACCATCGCGTCGGGCGCCTGCTGGAGAGAGCCGCCGAGGCCGAGAGGCGGGACCGGCGTGTCGATCGAATCGAGCGAGTCGACGACCGCCTCACCGTCGACGTAGACGGCCAGCAGCCGATCGCCGCCGAGCCGGGCCATCGCCCTCTCGAAGCGCTCGTCGGCGCTCAGGCCCGGCCGCTCGCCGGCGGCCACGTCGAGCGCCGCGTGCACATCCTCGATGCGGGCGCTGAGCAGCAGCGCGTCGCCGGTCGCCACGAGGTGTGTCCGCGTACCGCCGAGCGGCACCACCCAGATCGTCGAGCCGCGATACTCACTGCTGCCGACCTCAGCGCTCGTGCGGGCTTTCTCGAGGAACGCATCGAGCGCGGCCCGGTCCTTGACCGATAGCACGACGGTCCCGGCCTGCGGGCGGCCCTCCGACTGCTGCACGTCGGCGGAGAAGGCGACGACCTGGCCGCCGAACCACGGCTCGATGTCCTGCGACCAGCTGAAGTCGCGTCCGCGCAGCAGCTGGTCGATGGTGTCGTTGATCTTGCGATCGAAGCTGGCCGGATCGGCGAAGCCCGGGAAGTGGCCAAGGAAGCTGATCAGCCGATCGCGCTGGTCACCCGGCAGGTCGAGGCGCGCCTCGATGTAGCCGGCCGAGTCGGCCGGCGCGAAGCGGGCCAGCGGCGAGACGGCGCCCGCCGGAGCGGTCGGATTGGCCAGCACGAAGACGAGGGCCAGGGCACCGACGACGAGCAGGCTGGCCAGTCCGGCGACCAGCCAGCGCAGCCGGCGGTTGGCCGGCGGGCGGACGGGCTCGAGCGGCGGCTGCCCAGCAGGAGGAGCGCCCCACGGGGCGGGGTCGCTGTTGGGGGTGACGGTCATGCCGCGGCCGATGTTCTCACGAACGGCGGCTCGCCGCCGGAGGTGCGGTCAGGCTATGGCGCTCAGCGAAAGGGACCAAGCGGCAGCGCGCCGCGCTTGCCGCTGCCCAGCTGGCGCATCAACCGCTGCATCTCGCCGAACTGCTTGACGAGGCGGTTGACGTCCTGCAACGACGTGCCCGAGCCGCGCGCGATGCGCCGCCGGCGCGAGCCGGTCAGGATCTGCGGGTCGCGGCGCTCCTCGCGCGTCATCGACTGGATGATTGCCTCGATGCGCTTGAGCTCCCCGCCGTCGACGGCGGCCTGCGCCTCCTTCGCCACGCCGCCCATGCCCGGCATCATCTCGAGCAGCTGGCCCAGCGGGCCCATCTTCTTGAGCTGCTGCATCTGGCCCAGGAAGTCCTCCAGGGTGAACGCGTTGCGCTGCAGCTTCTGGGCCAGGTCCTCCGCCTGGCGCTGGTCGTAGCTCTCCTGCGCGCGCTCGATGAGCGTCATCACGTCGCCCATGCCGAGGATGCGCCCGGCCAGCCGATCGGGATGGAAGACCTCCAGCGCGTCGGTGCGCTCGCCGGTGCCGAGGAACTTGACCGGCAGCCCTGTCGCGGCGCTGATCGAGAGCGCCGCGCCGCCGCGCGCGTCGCCGTCGATCTTGGTCAGCACCAGCCCGCTCAGCGGGACGGCGTCGGCGAAGGCCTGCGCGATGGCGACCGACTCCTGGCCGACCATCGCATCGACCACCAGCAGCACCTCCGACGGCTGGAGATGCTGTGCCAGCTGGCTGATCTCGGCCATCAGTTGCTCATCCAGCGTGAGACGGCCCGCCGTATCGACGATCATCACATCGCGGCCGGCGTTACGTGCCTGACGCTCGGCCGCTCGGCAGATGTCGAGGACGGCCGTGGCCTGCGCCTCGGTGTGCACCGGAATGTCGAGGTTCTGCCCGAGGACCACCAGCTGCTCGACGGCGGCGGGACGGTACGGGTCGGCCGCCACGAGCAGCGGCCGGCGGCCCTGCTTGGCGACGTGACGCGCGAGCTTGGCCGCCGAGGTCGTCTTGCCCGAGCCCTGCAGCCCGACGAGGAGCACGACGGCCGGCGCGCCGGCCAGCCGGAAGGTGCGGTCACCGCCGCCGAGGATGGCGGTCAGCTCCTCGTGGACGATCTTGATCACCTGCTGGCCGGCGTTCAGGCTCTCGAGCACCTCGACGCCGACGGCGCGCGCGCGGACGCGCGCCATGAACTCCTTGACCACGCGGAAGTTGACGTCGGCCTCGAGCAGCGCCAGGCGGACCTCGCGCAGCGCGGCATCTACGTCGGCCTCGCTGACGCGGCCGCGGCCGGACAGCCGGCTGAGTGCTGTGCGGAGCCGATCGGAAAGTGCGTCGAACACGGCTGGCGAGTTTAGCGCGGGCTAGTCGAAGAGGGCCTCGACGAAGGCATTCGGCTCGAAGTCGAGCAGGTCCTCGGGTTTCTCCCCTACGCCGACGAACAGCACGGGCACGCCCAGCGCGTCCTCGATGGCGAACGCGATCCCGCCGCGCGCCGTCGAGTCGAGCTTGGTCAGGACGATGCCGTTCAAGCCGGCCGACTCGTGAAAGGCGCGCGCCTGCGCCAGCCCGTTCTGGCCGGTCGTCGCGTCAAGGATGAAGAGCACCTCGGGCGCCGCCTGCGGCAGCCGCTTGCCGATCGTCCGCCTGATCTTGGCCAGCTCCTCCATCAGGTTGCTCTTGGTGTGCAGCCGTCCGGCGGTGTCGACGATGACGACGTCCGTACCGCGTGCCGCCGCCGCGTCGAGGGCGTCGAAGACGACGGCCGACGGGTCGGCGCCCGCTGCGTGCGCCACGACCGGCACGCCGACGCGCTGCGCCCACGATTGGAGCTGCTCGATGGCCGCGGCGCGGAAGGTATCGGCCGCCGCCAGCAGGACCCGCGCCCCGCGCGTCGAGAAGCGGTGGGCGAGCTTGGCGATCGTCGTCGTCTTGCCCGTCCCGTTGACGCCGACGACGAGGATGACCGCCGGCACGCCGGGTGCCGGCACGCGCGGCCAGGGCATGGGGTCGCGCGCCGCGAACAGCGCCAGCAGCTCGGCGATGACGGCCGCCTCGGCGTCCGTCGCCTGGTGGCGCTTCCTGGCACCGGCGACCACCCGCTCGGCCAGTTCGGCGCCGACGTCGGCGGCGATGAGCGCCTCCTCGACCTCCTCCCACGTCTCGTCGCTGATCGGTCCGCGGAGCAGTCCTCGCAGGCGGCTGGTAAACCCCTGGCGGGTGCGCGCGACACCGGCCGTGTAGTCGGCAGCGTCAGGGTGGTGTCCGCCCGCGCTGTGCCCCTCCCCCGGAAGGGTCACGAGCCGCCCGCCTCGGCCGGTTCCGACATCGGCACGATCGGCACCTCGGCCAGCACGCGCGCGCCGACTCGCGCGGTCGCCGTCTGCCGATCCTGGCGCTCCTCTTCGCCGTCGGCGGGTGGCAGGCGCAGCGAGACGATGCGGCTGACGGCGTCGTCGCCGATGGTCACGCCGTAGAGCGCGTCGGCAGCCTCGATCGTGCCCCGGTTGTGGGTGATGACGACGAACTGGATGCGGTCGGCAAGGCCGCGCAGCGCCGCCGAGAAACGGCCGATATTGGACTCGTCGAGCGCGGCGTCGACCTCGTCGAGGACACAGAACGGCACCGGCCGGACCTCGAGCATCGCCAGCAGCAGCGCGACGGCGGTGAGCGCCCGCTCGCCACCCGACAGCATCGCCAGCGGCTGGCGCTTCTTGCCCGGCGGCCGCGCGGTGATCTCGACGCCGGTCGCCGACAGGTCGTCGGGCACCGTCAGGCTGAGCTGCGCCTCGCCGCCACCGAAGAGCTGCTCGAAGCGGCGCGCGAAGGCGCCCTCCAGCGCGGCAAAGGTGGACAGGAACTGGTCGGCGATCAGGCTGCTCAGGTCGGCGATCAGCCGGCGCGTGCCGGCGATGGCCGCTTCCAGGTCCTCGCGCTGCGACTCGAGCGTCTCGAGCCGCTGGCGGACCTCGGCGTACTCCTCGGCGGCGAAGGGATTGCCCGCGCCGAGCTCGTGGAATCGCCGGCGCAGCGCTCCGAGCCGACCGGCTCCGGGTGCCGCCGCGGGCTCGTCATCGGACGTGGCCCACCGATCGACCGCCTGCTCCAGCGCCGACTCGAGCGCACCGCCCAGCGCGTCGGCCGTCACCTCGCCACCAACCTCCGACTCGGCGCCGGCAGCCTGGCGCAGGGCGCGCAGCCCGTCCGGCCCGATCGCGGCCAGCTCGACGAGCAGTTGCTCGCGCACCTGCTCGAGGTGCAGGCGCGCCTCCATCACCGCCACCTCCGCCGTCCGGCTGCGCGCCTCGGCCCGGCGCAGCCGCTCGCGGGCCTCCGTCGCAGCGCGCTCGGCCGCGCGCAGTTGGTGGCGGTCCTGCTCGCCCTCGCCAAGCAGCAACTCGAGCTCGGCGGCGGCGCGCCGCTCGCGCTCCGTCGCCGCAGCGAGGTCGGCGGCCAGCCGCTCCGACCGCGTCGCGTCCTCCTGCGCGCGGGAGGCCAGCCGCTCGAGCTGCGCGTCGATCTCACGCGACCGCGGCTCGGCCATCGCCAGCGCGATCTCGGCGCGCCGGCGATCCTCGTCGGCCTGCTGCCTGCGCTGCTCGGCGCGTGCGACGTCGCCTGCCAGCCGCTCACGCCGCGATAGGGCGTCGCTGCGCCGCCCACGCAGCTCTGCCTGGCGCGTGTCCGCGCGGCCGTCGGCGGGCTCCTCGGACAGCTCGGCCAGTCGCGCCCGGCTTACCTCGATCTCGACGGCAAGCGCCTCCGCCTCTGCCTCTCCCCGCTCGAGCTGGGCCGCCGCCCACGTCTGCTCGCGCAGCGCGGTCTCGGCGCGCCGCTGAGCGCTGCGCTCGGCTTCTTCGGCGGCGCCGCGTTCGCGGCGAGCGGCGTCGAGCCGGTCGCGGGCCGCCGACCAGGCACGGTCGGCGATCGCCTCCGCTTCCGTCGCCTCGCCGGCGGCGGCGCGAGCAGCCGCCAGGCGGCGCTCGAGGTCCTCGACGCGGCGCGCCTGCTCCTCGTGCGCGGCGCGGCGGTCGAGTAGCGTCTCAGTGTCGGCGAGCGTGACCAGGCCCTCGTCGGTGACGACCTCGCCCGCCGTCGTGGCCGCCCGCCAGCCGGGGCCGAGGGTTGGTCGCAGCGTCAGCGCGTCGGCGAGCTTCGGCACCCACACGCAGCGTGTCAGCAGGCGCGTGACGTGACCCTGCGGATCGCGCCGCACGCCCGCCGCCAGCCGGTCACCGCCGAGCGCGACGGCGGCGTTGACGATGGCCGTCGCAGCCGCATCGGCGGTCCGCGACCGTCCGCCGGTGACCGGCTCGTTGATGAGCAGCACGCCGCCTGCCTCGCCGACGCTGCCGAGGGCCGACTCGCTCACCGCCAGCGCGCGGAGGCCCTCGCCGAGGGCGGCCGACACCGCCCGGCGCAGCGCCGGGTCGACCTCCAGGCCGTCCGACAGCAGGCGGCCGCCGAGCCGCTCCACCGTCTCGCGCAAGCGGGCATCGTCGGCGTGCTCGAGCGCGGCTGCCAGCGCAGCCAGGCGCGTCCGCGCGGAGGCCAGCTCGCGCTCGGCCTCGGCCAGCTCGCGGTCGGCCTCCAGGCGGCGGGTGGTCGCCTGCTGGACGGCGCTTCGCGCCGACTGCGCGACGGATTCGGCCTCGGCCTCGGTCGCCGCCGCCGCCTCCAGCCGGCGCACCTGCTCGTCGCGGCGGGCCGCCTCGTCGGCCTGCGTGCGGGCCAGCTCGGCGCTCCGTGTGCGGCCGGCGCCGAGCGTGACGGCGAGCTGCTGTTGGCGCTCCTCCTGTCGCCGCAGGTCGGTCGCCAACGCCTCGCGCTGGACCTGCCGCGGGCGCCGCTCGGCCTCCGGTGAGCCGGCGGCCGCGGCGGCCAGCTCCCGTTCGATCTCGGCCAGCTCCTGCTCGGCCAGCTCCACGCGGCGGCGGGCGGGCAGGTCCTCGGCGGGCGGCGGTTGGGCCAGCCGCTGGCGCGCCTCGACCATGCTCCGCTCGACGGCGGCGCGCTCGTCGCGCAGGCGCGCCTCGTCGCGGCGACGCGCCTCGATGTCGCTCTGGAGCCGGGCCTGGGCGAGGCGCAGCTCGACCGTCTCGGAACGGCGCTGGTCCATCCCGGCGCGCAGCCGCCGCTCGCGCTCGGCGCGCTCGGCGAGCATCCGCGAGTGGCGCTCCGCGGACTGCTCGGCTTCGCGCAGGGCAGCCATCTCGGCGTCCGAGCGGGCGTGGGCATCGTCGAGCGCCTGCTGCTCGGCCTGCGCCGCGCGCCACGACTCGATCCAGCGGCTGCGCGCGGCGGCGACGAGCGCCTCGGCCAGCTCCAGGCCGGCGTTGCGCCGCGCCTCCAGCTGCTCGGCCTGGGCGGCCAGCCGGCGAACCTGCGGACGGAGCTCGGCGAGGACGTCGTGGACGCGCTCGAGGTTTGATTCGGCCTCGGCCAATTCGGCCTCGGCGTGGCGGCGGCGGCGCTCGTGGCGGCGCACGCCGGCGGCCTCCTCGAAGAGCGGCCGGCGCTCCTCCGGGCGCAGCGCCAGCGCCTGGTCGACCATGCCCTGGCCGATGAACAGGAATGCGTTGTCGGCGAGGTTGGCCGCGTCGAGCAGCTCGCCCAGGTCACGCAGGCGGATGCGCTGGCGGTTGAGCAGGTACTCGCTCTCGCCCGAGCGGTACAGCCGCCGGCCGATCTCGACCTCGCCGTAGTCGAGCGGGAGCAGGCGGTCGGCGTTGTCGATGACGAGCGTGACGTCGGCCATGCCGATGGCCCGCCGCGACGAAGAGCCGGCGAAGATGACGTCCTCCGAGCGGCGCGTGCGCAGCAGCCGGCCCTGCTCGCCGAGCGTCCAGCGCAGCGCGTCGGCGAGGTTGCTCTTGCCGCTGCCGTTGGGCCCGACGACGGCGCTGATGCCCGGGCCGAACTCGACCACCGTCCGCTCGGCGAAGGACTTGAAGCCGACCAGGCGCAGGGCGCGCAGGCGGGCGGGCTGCGTCATCGCGGCCCCCTCACCCGTGCCTGGCCGTGCCGACCCGGTCGAGCCGGTCGAGCGCCTCGATGGCGGCGGCCGTCTCGGCCTCGCGCCGGTTGCGACCCTCGCCGCGGCCGAGCGTCCGGCCGGCAAGGCTGACCTCGACCAGGTAATGGCGCTCGTGTGCCGGCCCCTCCGCGCGCAGAACGCTGTAGCGCGGGGCGACGCCGTGGAGGGCGTAGCCGCGCTCCTGCAGCACGCTCTTGGGCGCCTTCAGCGAGGACAGGCTGCGCTCCGCCTCGAGCTCGGGCGCGGCGACCTCCAGCAGCCAGCGTCGCGTCTGCTCGAGACCGAACTCGAGGTAGACGGCGCCGACGACGGCCTCGAAGACGGCGGCGAGGACCGACTGGCGGCGGCGCTCGCCGACCTGCTGCGCGCCCTGCCCCAGGAGCAGGTACGAGCCGAGGTCGAGCCGCTCGGCGATGCCGGCGAGGGCGGGCGCCGACACGATCGCCGCGCGGCGTGTGGTCAGCGAGCCCTCGTCCTCGTCGGGATGGCGGCGCCAGAGCATCTCCGACACGATCAGCGAGAGCACGGCGTCGCCGAGGAACTCCAACCGCTCGTTGGACTCGCCGGCGGCCGGTCGCTCGTTGGTGTAGCTGCTGTGGACGAGGGCCTGGGCGAGCAGGCTCAGGTCGCGGAAGTGCAGACCGAGGCTCTCGGCAAGCTGTGCCGCCGCGGCGGCCATCGTCTCGGTCGCGCGAGGGTTACTGGTTGCTATGCTCCTCGATGTAGTCGACCGCGTCCTGGACGGTGCGGATGCGCTCGGCGTCCTCGTCAGAAATCTCGGCGCCGAACTCCTCCTCGAGGCTCATGATCAGCTCCACGAGGTCGAGCGAGTCCGCGTTCAGGTCATCGACGAACGACGACTCGGGCTTGACCTCGTCCTCGTCGACGCCCAGTTGCTCGACGACGATCTTCTTGAGGCGCTCATAGGTCGAAGCGGTCAAGATTGCTCCCTCCTGTGCGGCGGTCTCCTCCGCCCTCGCTGCTGTTGCCGGAGGCCGGCATATCCCGCCCACGGCCGGCCGCCTCTCTGGCGACTCGCCCGAGCACACCGTTGAGCAGCCGCCGAGCCGGCTCGCCACTGTAGGTTCGAGCGAGCTCGACCCACTCGGCAATCGCGACTCGTGCCGGCGTCGTCGGGCAGTGTAGCAGTTCCCCAAGGCCCGAACGCAACAGTGCACGGTCGATTCGGGCGAGCTGGACGACGGGGTATTGCGGCGCCACGGCCTCGATCTGAGCGTCGATCGCCTCGCGCTCGGCGACGACCGCCGCGACGATGCGCCGGGCATGATCTGCCGCCGCCGGCGCCGTCCCCTCCTCGGCCAGCCGCCGCGCGAGAATGCGGCCTGCCGGGCGCTGTCCGAACTCGGCCTCGAAGAGCGCGCCGAGGGCCAGCCGCCGGCCCTCGCGCTCGTGGGTATGACCCGTCGCCATCGATCGCCTCGTCCCGTCCGCTCAGCTCGCCGCATCGACCGATTCGCCGACCTCTGCCGTCACGTCCTGCGCCAGCGCCGCCGCGATGCGCTCGGGGATGCGCGCGCGGGCGGCCGCCGCGCCGACCTCGATGGCGAAGCCGATCATCCGGCGGCGGGCGCGGCCATGGGTGATCAGCACCGTCCCCTTGACGCCGAGCAGCGGCGCGCCGCCCAGGCGCTCGTAGTCGAAGCGGCGCCGGATGCGGCCGATGCCGGGACGCATGAAGAGGTAGCCGAGCGGGCCCAGCGGCCAGCGCCGGAACTCGTCGCGCAGCTGCTCGAAGATGAACGTCGAGAGGCCCTCGAAGAACTTGATCGTGACGTTGCCCACCGACGCGTCGCAGACGACGACGTCGGCCGGATGGCGCGGCAGGTCCTTGCCCTCGACGTTGCCGACGAAGCGCAGGTCCGACTGGAGCAGGCGCGCCGACGCGTCCTGCACCCGCTGCTCGCCCTTGCCGCCCTCCTCGCCGATCGACAGCAGCGCCACAGAGGGATCGTGGACGCCGAGCACGCGCTCGGCGAAGATGGCGCCCATCTGCGCGTACTGGGCCAGGTTGTGGCCGGTCGAGTCGGTCGTGGCGCCGATGTCGAGCAGCACGAACGGGCCGCGCTCGCTGATCACCTGCACGGCCAGTGCCGGCCGGTCGACGCCGCGCAGCCGGCCCAGGTGGAGGATCGCCGACGCCACGCCGGCGCCGGTGTGGCCGGCAGTCACGACGGCGTCGGCACGGCCGTCGCGCACGAGCCGCATGCAGACGTTGATGCTGGCGTCGCGCTTACGCCGGACGGCGGCCGCGGGGTGCTCGTCCATCGTCACCGACTGGGCGGCGTGGACGATGCTCACCTGCGGCGGCAGCTCCCCGTCGAGGTGGCCACGCAGCTGCGCCTCGTCGCCGACGAGCAGCAGCTCGACGTCAGGGTGGGCGGCCGCCCAGTCGAGCGCGCCGCGGACGACCTCCAGCGGGGCATGGTCGCCGCCCATGCCGTCGACGGCGACGCGAACCGGCCCGGGTAGCGTCTCGTGGCTACCGCCCGCCAGCGTGCGCAGATCCATGTTCCCTCCTGCTCGGCGGGAGGCAGCGGGCGCGGGCTAGGACGGCGTGCCCTCGGGCTTGGTGCGCGACTTGATCTGGACCGCCTCGCGACCGCCGTACCAGCCGCAGTTGGGGCAGGCGTGGTGCATCTGCTTGGGCTGGTGGCAGTGCGGGCACTCCTCCAGCTTGGGCAGCGTCAGGGCATGGTGAGCGCGTCGCTCGCCCTGGCGGGCCCGCGAGACGCGCCGCTTGGGAACTCCCATGTCAGCTCATTCTCCTCTCAGTGCGGCTCCTGCCACTCGCGCCACTCGGCCAGCCGTGCCAGCCGCGGGTCAATCTCATCGCTCTCGTGCTGGTGCTCCGGCTCGCCGTTCATATCCGCGCCGCAGACCAGGCAAAGCCCGCGGCAGTCCGGGCGGCAGAGCAGCGAGATGGGCTCGGCCAGCGAGATCGCCTCGCGCACCGGCTCGCCGAGGTCGAGCTCGTGATGCTCGTCGAGGCGCAGGGCGTCGGGCTCGGCGGCCCGGTCGACCATCTCGCCCGAATCGATGTCGATAGAGGGTAGCGCCTCCTCCTCGATGCTGACGTCTATCGGCGCCACCACCGGCCCGAGGCAGCGCCCGCAGCTGCCCTCGAGGGCGGTGCTCAGCTCGGCCCGCGCGAGGATGCTCCGGCCGGTGCGCGACAGGCGGACTTCGCCCTCGATCGGCGCCGCCAGGTGGACGTCCTCGGCGATGGGCATGTCCGCGATGGCGACCGCGTACCTGCGCTCGGTGCCGGGAGCGGAACGCAGCAGCGCGGCGACGTTATAGCTGAGCACGGCTGGCCTCGACCTCGTACTCGACGTCCGCCGACTCGCGCCCATTGACCTCCTCGGCCGGCGGACGGTGACGTTCGTCGAGCAGGGCCAGGCCGCGCTTGATGCTCTGCAGCGCCTTGATGCACTCCCCCTCGAGCTTGATCAGCACACTTTGCGCGTACTCGTCGGCGCCACGGCGGATGTCCTCCGCGTCGCGCTCGCCCTGGGCGATGATCTCGCGTGACCTTATCTCGGCCGCCCGCGTCAGCTCGCGCTCCTCGATCAGGAAGGCCGCCTGCTCCTGCGCGCGGGCGAGGATGCGCTCGGCCTCCTCCTGCGCGCGCTCGACGATGCGCTCGGTCTCCTCGCTGATGCGCTTGGCCTGGCGCACCTCCTCGGGCACGGCCACGCGCAGCTGGTCGAGCAGGTCGAGTGCCCGCGCCTGGTCGATGATGACGTTATTGGTCAGCGGCATGGTCCGCCCGTTAGCGATCTGCCGCTCGAGTTGTTCGATCAGAAACACGATGTCGATGGGATTGCCTCCGTACGCCCTCCAACAGCGAATTCTACGGCCTAGCGCGCCAGGCGGCGCAACGCTGCGGCGGGAACCATCCGGCTGACGTCGCCGCCGAACGAGGCGATCTCCTTTACCAGGCTCGAGCTGAGGTAGGCGTGCTCGAGCGCGGTCATCAGGAACAGCGTGTCGACCTCCGGCGCCAGCTTGCGGTTGGTGTGGGCCATCTGCAGCTCGCTCTCGAAGTCGCTCACCGCGCGCAGGCCGCGCACGATGAAGCTCGCTCCCAGCCGGCGGGCGAAGTCGACCGTCAGGCCATCGAAGCTGTCGACCTCGATCACCGCCGCCGCGCCGAGCTCTTCGGCGACCGATTCACGGATGGCCGCCATCCGCTCCTCGAGGTCGAGGACGGGTGACTTGCGCGGGTTGACGAGGACACCGACAACCAGCCGATCGAACAGGCCGGCCGCCCGCCCGATGACGTCGAGGTGGCCGAAGGTGATCGGGTCGAACGAGCCCGGATAGAGCGCCGTCGTCATCCGAAGCGGTAGAAGCTGAGCATCGTCTCTCCCTGCCTCCTACGCCGGTAGGCGACCAGCTTGCCGATGGCGTCCGGCGGCGCGTCGCGCCAGAAGTGCTTGGCGACGACCACCGCATCCTCCCTCAGCCAGCCGCGCGACGGATCGCCGAGCAGCTGCAGCGCCGGCGCCACCAGCGGTTGATTGTAGGGCGGGTCGACGAGGCAGGCGTCGAAGGGACGACCGCCGGCCGCGTCGGCCGGTCGCCGCAGGAAGGCAAGGGCGTCGCTGCACACGACGGCGCCGCCGGCCAGCCCGGCACGCTCGAGGTTGCGCGCGATGACGCGGCAGGCGCGGCGGTCGTCCTCGACGAAAACGGCCTCCGCTGCGCCACGGCTGAGAGCCTCGATGCCGGCCGCGCCGCTGCCCGCGAAGAGGTCCAGGAAACGGCCGCCGTCGAGCGCCGCCGACTCCGATCCCAGCGCCGCGAAGAGGCCCTGCTTGAGCCGATCCGACAGCGGCCTCGTGCCCTGCCCCGGCGCTTCCAGGCGCACGCCCTTGGCGGTGCCGGTGACGACCCGCCCGGCGTCAGGCATCGGCGTCATGCATGGCCGGCTGGCACTGCCCTCACGTGTCGGGGCTGGCCGACGACAGGATGTCGCCCGCCCCGACCCGCTTCAGCCAGCCATGGCTCAGCTCGTGCTCGAGTGCGGCGTGGGCGGCGGGCAGGCGACCCTCCTCATCGAGCAGGCTCTCGGCCACGCCGCGCGCCAGTTGCGACAGCTGGCGGTGCTGCGGCCGGCCGAGGGAGGCGACGCGCAGCGGCGGCAGGCCGCTCTGGTGCAGGCCGAGGAGCTCGCCCTCGCGGCGCTGCTCGAGGTCCAGCTCGGCCAGCGTGAAGCCGTCATGATTGCCGACGAGCGCGTCGAGGCGCGCCTTCACGACGGCCTGCTCGTCGGTTTGCGGCTCCTGCGCCGGGTAGCGCTGCGAGACGAGCACGCAGTACGACTGCGCCTCTCCCCGCCCGACGCGGCCGCGCAGCTGGTGCAGCTGGGCCAGGCCGAAGCGGTCGGCGTCGAAGATGAGCATGACCGTCGCCTCGGGCACGTCGACACCGACCTCCAGGACGGTCGTTCCGACGAGCACGTCGACGTCGCCGCGGCGGAAGCGGTCCATGCGCTCGTCGCGCTCGGCCGCCTTCAGCTGGCCGTGGACGATCTCGAGCCGCGGCTCGGCCGGACCGCCGCCCTCCACCGCCAGTGCCGCCGGCCACTCGCGGCGGATGAACTCAGCGGCATCCTCGACCGACCTGGCGCCCGCCTCCTCGTCCTCGTCGACGAGCGGCACGACGACGAAGGCGCGCCGGCCAGCGGCGACCTCGCCCACGATCAGCGGCAGCGCGCCCCGCTTGCCGTCCCTGCGCGTGATCAGCTCGCTGGTGTGGCGAATCGCGGTGCCGATCTTCTGCCGGCCGGCGGGCGGCGTGCGCAGGTCGGAGACGTCGAGGTCGGCGTGCATGATCTGGCCGAGCGTGCGCGGGATCGGCGTGGCCGTCATCAGCAGGACGTGCGGCGCGGCGCCCTTGGCGGCGAGCGCCTCGCGCTCGGCGACGCCGAAGCGATGCTGCTCGTCGACGACGACCAGCCGCAGGTCGTCGAACTCGACGCCCTCCTGCACGAGCGCGTGCGTGCCCACCACGACACGCCCCTGCGTCCCGCCGGTGAGCGCCCGTTCCATCGGCCGCCCAATCAGCTCCAGCGCCTGCCGCCGCGACTCGGCTGCCAGCGAGCCGGTGAGCAGCGTCACGCCGTGGCCCAGCGGCTCGAGCAGCGTCGCCAGCGTGACGGCGTGCTGGCGCGCCAGGAGGTCGGTCGGGGCGATCAGCGCTGCCTGCGCGCCGGTGTCGGCGACGAAGGCCATCGCCAGCGCGGCCACCGCCGTCTTGCCCGAGCCGACGTCCCCCTGCAGCAGGCGCATCATCGGCCGGCTGGCGGCCAGGTCCTGGCGGATGCGGTCGAGCGCCGCCCGCTGGTCGTCGGTCAGCCGGATCGCCGGCTGCTCCCCGCCAGCACCCGATGGGTCGCCGGCCGGCCGGCGACGCCGGGCCACCTGCTCGCCGATGACGCGCTCGGCGGTGGCGATCGCCTGGCGGTAGCGCTCGTCGGCGACCTCGATCGGGCGGCCGGCCGCGCGCCGGCGCTGGCGCTGGCGCGCGATCATGCCCAGCTGCAGCGCGAGCAGCTCGTCGAAGGCGAGCCTGCGCAGGGCGCGGTCGAGATCGTCGAAAGATGGCGGGAAGTGGACCCACTCGATGGCCGAGGCAAGCTCGGCCAGTTGCTCGCCGTCGACGGTGCGCAGCTCGGGCGGCAGGTAGTCGGCGTAGCCCGGCAGGTAGCGGTCGAGCGCGGTCCGGATGGCGGCTCGCAGCACCGGCGCGCTCAGGCCGGCGGTCAGCCGGTAGACGGGCACGATCCGGCCGGCGTGCAGCGCCGTCGCACCGGCCTGCCCGAACTCGGGGTTCCGGAAGCGCGGCAGCCAGCCGCGTACCTCGACCTTGCCGGCCAGCGCCACCGTGTCGCCGGCGCGCAGGCGGCGCTCGATGAAGCGCCGGCCGAACCAGACGGCCTCGCCCTCGCCGGTGTCGTCGCGCAGCCGCGCCACGGTGCGCTGGACACGCCGCCGGAAGCCGGGCTCGACACGCAGCTCGACGATGTCGACGGTCGCGCTGACCGGCCCCTCCGGCGGCCGCTGGCGCAGCTCGGCCAGCGTCATCGGCCGGCTGAAGTCCTCGTAGCGGCGCGGCAGGTGGAAGAGCAGGTCGCGCGGCGTGTGGATGCCGAGCCGTCCGAGGCCGCCCACGGCGCGCCGGGCGGCCAGCCCGGCGCTGCGCAGCGGCTGGTCGAGCCGGGCGGCGGTCGCCGCTGGCGGCGTCGTCGTGATGCCGCCGGCCGTCGCCACTACTCGGCCGCGATGAGGTAGCTGTAGTGGTTCTGGCCGCCCTCGACCAGCTCGACCTCGACGCCGGCGAACTCGCGCCGGAGCATGTCGGACAGCGCTTCGGCATCTGCTCCGTCGACGTCGGCGCCGCGGTAGAGGGTGACCAGCTCGAAGTCGCCCTTCAGCCGGTGCAGCGCCTGCTCGACGGCGCGGTTGAGGTCGTTGTCGACGGCGATCAGCTTCTGGTCGGCGCCGACCACGATGTGCTGCCCCTGGCGCACCTTGCGCCGGCCCATCCGCGCGTCGCGGACGGCGGTCGCGACCTGCAGCGTGCGCGTAGCGCGGGACGCCTTCTGCATCCGCTTCGCGTTGTCGCCGAGGTCGGCATCGCCATCGAAGGCGAGCAGCGCCGCCACGCCCTCGGCCGCGTTGCGCGTCGCCACGACGGCCACCTCCTGGCCGGTCGACAGCTTGCCCGCCTGCACGGCGGCGAGCCGCACGTTGGGGTTGTTGGGCAGCACGAGCACGTGCCTCGAGCCAGTCGCGCGGATCGCCTCGGCCAGCTCGCCGGCCGACGCGTTGGCCCCGTTGGCGCCGCGGACGACGTGTGCGCCGAGCGCCCGGAACACCCGCTCGAGCCCGTCGCCGGGGGCGACGGCGACTACCGCCGCGCCTTCGCCGCCCGCGCCGAGCATCTCTGTCTCCGTGGCCCGGCCGCCAGGCGCAGCACCAGTCGCAGCAGCCGTGCCGGCCGCTGTTGCCGCGGGCCGCTCCTCGCGCAGCGCCTGTGCCTGCCGATCGAGGTTCTCGACGGCGATGCGGCTGAGGCTGCCCAGCGTCAGCCCGTAGCCGATGACGTCGTCGGGTCGCTCGTTGTGGATGTGGATCTTGACCGCTCGTTCGTCGCCGGCGACGAGCACCGACTCGCCCATCTCCTCGAGACGGCTTCGTATCGACAGCACGTCGAGGCGAGCGCCGTCGGGCGGGGTGACGACGAAGACGGTTTCGTAGCCGTAGCCCTCCTCGTCGAGCGCCTCGAAGGCGGGAAAGACGATGTCGTGCGGCACGCTCGCGGCGACGGCGACCGTCTCGCCGCGGACGTGACCTAGCGCTCCGATGAGCACGATCTCCAGCCCGCGCCCGCCGGCGTCGACCACGCCCGCCTGGCGCAGGACGGCCAGCTGGCTGGGCGTCCGCTCGACGGCCGCGCCCGCCTCCTCGACGGCCGCCGCCAGCACCGGCTCAACGTCGGTCGTCCGGCGCGCCGCCCTGGTGGCCGCCGCGGCGGCCTCGCGCGCGACGCTCAGGATGGTGCCCTCGACCGGTTTGGCGACGGCCGCGAAGGCAGCCTTGCGTCCGCGCTCCAGCGCGCGCGCCAGCTCGCGTCCGTCGACCGTGGTCTTGTCCTTCAGCTCCTCGGCGATGCCGCGGAAGAACTGCGACAGGATCACGCCGCTGTTGCCGCGCGCACCCATCAGAGCGCCGGTCCCGGCCGCGGCGGCGACGCTGGCCAGACTGTCGTCGGTGGCCGCCGCCGCGCTTGCCTCCTCGACCGCCGCCTGCAGCGTGGCGAGCATGTTCGTGCCCGTGTCGCCGTCGGGCACCGGGAAGACGTTCAGCGCATTGACCTCGTCGACGTGCAGCTGCAGCCTGGCTGTCGCCTGTTGCAGGGCGGCGAGGAAGGCGGGCCCGTCGAAGGCCGTGACGCTCACGTGTCGGCGGTGGAGCCCGGGCTTCCCCCACCGGCCGGCGCCACCTGCACGCCACCAACGTGGATCGCCAGCTCGTCGATCGAGCGACCCAGCTCGCGCTGGACGACGTAGCGGACGGCCTTTTCGACGTTGCTCGCGACCTGGGCCACCGGCACGCCCGGGGCGAGCGCCAGGTACAGCGCGACGCGCAGTCGTGGCTGGGTGCTGACACGCACGCCGGAGATGCCCCGGCCGAGCCGCGCCAGCAGCGCGTCGTACCAGCGCGGGCCACGGACGGCGACGACGCCGTAGGAGCCGGCCGCCGCCTGCCGGGCCAGCTCACCGATGATCCTGGGCTGGGCCGCGCGCGCGTCGGTCACGGCGGCCCGAGGGTCGTTCGAGCGCTCCACCGTGCTATAGTAGCCAGCCCCGCCTCCCCGGCGCGGAGTTCGATTCGTCCCCATTTCGGAGAGCACTCGTCAGTCATGGCTCGCACCTGCGCGATCTGCGGCAAGGTCTCGATGGGCGGCTTCAACCCGCAGTCCAGCGGCATGAACCGCGTCCGAGCCCACCGCCGCTACAAGCCCAACCTGCACCCGCTGCGCCTCGAGGAGCACGGCGGGCGCAAGGTGCTGGTCTGCAACCGCTGCCGGCGCACCCAGCACAAGACCGCCTGACGTTACGCGCCGGCGGCTGGCCGTCCGGCTCTCCCTCATCGATCGGCTAACGCTCAGCGCTGGGCGCTGTCCAGCCAGATCGTCATCGGGCCATCGTTGACCAGCTCGACCTCCATCAGTGCGCCGAAGACGCCGCGCGCAACGCGCACACCGCGCGCCTCGAGAGTGTCGGCGAAGACCCCGTAGAGCCGCTCGCCCACCTCCGGCGCGGCAGCGTCGAGGAACGACGGCCGGCGGCCCTTGCGCGTGTCGGCATAGAGCGTGAACTGGCTAACCGCCAGCACCTCCCCGCCGACGTCGGCCAGCGACCGGTTGGTGCGCCCCTCCTCGTCGCGGAAGATGCGCAGGTCGACGCACTTGCCGGCCATCGCCCGCGCGACCTCCTCGTCGTCGCCGTGCCCCACCCCGACCAGCGCGACGAGCCCCGCTCCGATGCTGCCGCGCATGCTGCCGTCGACGCGCACCTCGGCGCGCGTCACGCGCTGGAGCAGCAGCCGCACCTGCGCTGCGCCCGTCAGGTGGCGGCGGCGGCGCGTTCGGCCGCACCCGCGCCGCGCCGGACCTCGGCCACCTCGTCGGCCGTGTCGCGGCCGCGCTGGAAGAGCGCCGATCCGACGACGCAGACGTGCGCCCCGTAGCGCCCGACCAGCGGTGCCGTCTCGGCGTTGACGCCGCCGTCGACGTGGACCGCCCCCGCCGGCCGGCCGGCGAGCAGCCGCCGAGCCTCGCCGATCTTGGGCGCTGCCTGGGCCAGGAAGCGCTGTCCGCCGAAGCCGGGCTCGACGGTCATGATCATGATGATCCCCAGGTCGTCGAGAAACGGCTGGACGGCACGCACGCCGGTCGCCGGGCTGACCGCCAGACCGGCCACGCGCCGCTCGGCGCCGATCTGCCTCAGCGTCTCGCGCTTGACCTCGTCCGGCTCGCTGACCTCCACGTGAAAGGTGATCGTGTCCGAGCCGGCCTCGAGGAACTTAGGCGTGTAGCGTGCCGGCTCCGAGATCATCAGGTGGACGTCGATGGGCAGCGTGGTCAGGCGCCGGACGGCGGCGACGACGTCCGGGCCGAAGGTGATGTTGGGCACGAAGTGGCCGTCCATCACGTCGAGGTGCAGCCGATCGACGCCGCCGCGCTCGAGCTTGCGCACGACGCGATAGAGATTGCCGAAGTCGGCAGTCAGGATGCTGGCCGCGACCTCGACGGGCATCGGGCTCAACCTGGTGCCGGGCTCCGATCGGCCGATCGCTGCAGGCCGCGCAGCGCGGCCGCGCTCTGCACCACGAGCAGCTCACGGCGGCGGGCGACGGCGGCCGCCGGCGGCGCGCCGGCGCGGTCGGCGGCGAGCTGCCCGCAGGCGGCCCCGATCTCGAGGCCGCGGTTGCGCCTGACCGTCGTCCGCACGCCGGCCCCGCGCAGGACGCCGGCGAAGGCGTCGATGCGCTCGGGCGTGCTCGGCCCCCAGGGCGTGTGCGCCACCGGGTTCATCGGGATCAGGTTGACGTGGGCCTGGTGGCCGTGGATCAGGCGGGTGAGGGCGAGCGCGTCCTCGGGCGTGTCGTTGATCGAATCGATCATCACGTACTCGTAGGTCACGCGCCGGCCGGTCTGGCGCGCGTAGCGCGCGGCGGCGTCGACGACCTGCTCGACCGGGTAGCGCCGGTTGAGCGGCACGAGCACGTCGCGCAGCGCCGGCCTGGCGGCGTGGATCGAGACGGCCAGCGTGTACTGCGGGCGCAGCTCGATCAGCTGCTCCAGCCCGGGCACGACGCCGCTCGTGCTGATCGTGACGTGGCGCGCGCCCATCCCGAAGCGGCGCGCGTCGGTCAGCGCGGCGGCGGCCTCGAACACCCGCTCCGCGTTGAGCAGTGGCTCGCCCATGCCCATGAACACGACGTTGGT
>CAYRMQ010000032.1:0-25859 GCA_964425305.1 uncultured Anaerolineaceae bacterium
GACGGTCTACATCCTCGACGAGCCGACGACCGGCCTCCACTTCGCCGACGTCGAGAAGCTGCTGCAGGTGCTCCACCGGCTGGTCGACGCCGGCAACACGGTCATCGTCATCGAGCACAACCTCGACGTCGTCAAGACGGCGGACTGGATCATCGATCTCGGGCCGGATGGCGGCGAGCGCGGCGGCGAGGTGGTCGTCGCCGGCACTCCCGAGAAGGTTGCCGCCACGCGGGGCTCGGCGACCGGCGAGTATCTGGCGCGGATCCTGCGTGGCGAACCGCTCATCCCGCTGAGCGACGTCTCTTTCGCCGAAGCCGCCGGCCGGGGGAGCGGTAACGGCCGTCGGAAGCGCGCGGTGAAGGTCGGCCGGGCGGCGACCGTCGCGCGCTGACGAAGGCGCTTCCGGCACACCGGGTCGGCGCCGTCCATGCCGCGGCACGCGGTCTTCGCGCGGCCCTGGGGTCCTGGATGTCGACGAGCTCGACATATCCGGCATTCCAGACCGATAAGCGCGCTGGCGGACGGCCGAAGATCGCGTTGCGACCGGTCCGTCCGCACCCAACCAGGCGCGCCGAGCTCGGCGATCGCCCTCGAGCAGGGCGTGCGGAGGACGTTACCGCCGCCTTAGGCCCGATGTGTCGGCCACATCGACATTGGCTGGCGCATGGCGAACGTCGCGGGTCAGGGCGCAGGCTCGAGGTAGTACATGTTGCTGCGCAGGTTGCCGCCCGACAGCTTGTTGTTGTTGTAGACGTTCTTGAGGACGCTGCCCGAGACCGTCTTGGTGCCGTCCGTCCCGACCAGCGTCGCGCGGTAGACGCGGTCCGACACGCCGCGGTCGAAATCGATCGAGATCAGCTGGCCGACGTTCGTGCTGCCGCTCTTGGCCATGATCGCCGACAGCTCGCTCATCGTGAACGACGCGCTCTGCCACGCGTAATTCGGCGCGTTGCGGTCCCACGCCACACCGTCGGGATCGAGGTCGGGCTTGCCGCGCAGGTAGGGCAGCGGCGAGCCCGTCGGCGTTCCGCTCGAGTTGACGTTGAAGACGTACTCGTTGTGCTCGGTGTGGCCGCCGGCGAGGGCGAAGAAGAAGGTGCGGACAGGGTTGCCGTTGAAGGTGACGACGATGTCGTTGGTGTCGAGGACGGCGGTGTTCGAGCGCGAGTGCTCGATGTTGACGCCGCCGTAGACCTGGTCCGCGCTGGTCGGCAGCAGGTCGTAGAAGTTCGTCGTGCGAAGCTTCGAGTATGCATAGCCGCGCGACGCGATCGCCTGCGAGCGGACGGCGTTCATGTGCCACAGCGCCGGCATCTCGGCCGGGACGACGCCGCGCAGGTAGTCGTTCATCGAGACGATGTTGACGGCCATGATCCCGTCGCCGCTGACGCGCAGGCGCATCTGGCCGCGATAGCGGTCGTAGCTCCTGAGGCTGTCGCGGAACTTCATCTCGAAGATCGTCGACGCCTCGGCCGGCTCCATCAGCAGGTCCGTCGCAGCCACGGGTGTGGCCAGCGGCGTGCCGTCGGCGTCGGCGACGGATGCGATCCAGGTTCCGTCGACCGTCGGCGACATCTGGAGATAGCTGCCCACCGGGAAGACGCTGCCCGGGAAGGCCGCCGACTGCCAGGCGCCGAAGAGTCCGGTCACGCGCGCCGGCAACGTCTCGGTCGGCTGGTGGGAGGTGGCCAGCAGCACGCGCACGGAGAGACCGGACGGGATGGTGCCGAGGGCCGTGTCGGTGTAGTAGTGGGCCAGGATTTCCTGGTACGACTGGCCCCCGTTGGCGCGGTAGCGGGCGCCCTGTTGCGACAGCCCGACGCCGGGGTCGCGGCCCTTGCCGCGGAAGTAGAACCGCGGCTCAGGGCTGGGGCTGGGGCTCGGGCTCGGGCTCGGGCTGGGGCTGGGGCTGGGGCTCGGGCTCGGGCTGGGGCTGGGTGACGGGCTCGGGCTCGGGCTGGGGCTGGGTGACGGGCTCGGGCTCGGGCTCGGGCTCGGCGAGGCGGTCGTGCTCGCCGGCTTCAGGCGCAGGATGGGGACGCTGCTGCCCTCGCGCGACGAGAACGCGATGCCGTTCGAGCTGCTGCTGACGATGCGCAGGCCGAGCAGCGCCGTGTTGACCTGGCGGCCGCTGTAGGCCGAGCTGATGTTGATCGTCACCGAGCCCGTGGCCAGCGAGCCGGTCGATCCGACGAGCAGCGTGCCACCGCTCGGTCGCTTGTTCCAGGTCAGGCCGCCCTCCTTCCAGGCGGTGCCGACGCGGTAGACGCTGACGCCGCCACCGCCGTCGCTCAACTGGATGTCGAGGCCAAGGCTGTCGTACGTGTATCCCTGCCACGCCGACAGGTCGAACTTGATGAAGGCCTCCTTGCGCGGCTGGCCGCTGACCCGGAGGCTGGCCGCCGACTTGTAGTTCTTGTTCGGCTTGTCGCTGTTGGCCCAGGTGTCCTGGATGGCGGGCAGGCGGACGACGTCGAGCCGAGGCCCGGCGGTCAGCTCGAGGCGCGGTGACGGCGTGCTCTCGCGCGATCCGAACGTGACCAGCGCGTCCTGGTTGTTGGTGATGCGCAGGCTGAGCAGCGTCTTGTCGACGACGCCGGTGGGGAAGAGCGGTCGCAGGTCGAAACGGGCCTGGCTGCCGCTGAGCGACGGCCCGCCGCTGAGCGACTGCACGACGGCCGGCCGCTTGTTCCAGGTGATGCCCGTCTCCTTCCAGGCGGCGCCGGTGCTGTGCGCCCGAAGGCTGGCGGCGCTGCCGTCGACGCCGCGCAGGACCAGGTGGAGCGCGGACATGCGCAGGCCCTGCCACGCGCTCAGGTTGAAGAGGATGTACGACTCGGAGGCGCCCTTGCGCGCGCGGAGCTTGGCCGCCGACCCGTAGTTGGTGGTGGGCTTGGCCTTGTTGACCCAGGCGTCGGCCCCGGCGTCCAGGCGGAGGATGTCGGCCGCCGCCGCCGGCGGGGCGGCGGGCAGCCCGAGCATCAGTCCGAGGATGAGGACTAGGGCACCGAAGAGCAGCGGATGGCCTCTTCTCGGCCTGGTCAGCGATCCCACCTAACGCCTCCTTGTGGCAGTCAGACGGTAGATGCTCGGCGGGGGCCGGCTGATTCACGAGATTTGGGGGATAGCCAGTGTTGCGTATCAGGCTGCCGTCGGGCGCTCTCGTCGGCAGTCGGGCGCGTGCGCTACGGTAGCTGCCGCGGTGGCCACGGCGGAAAGCGAAGAGCGAAGCAGGAGGACCAGCTGATGTACGGAACCGTCGCGCGGATGCGCGCGAAACCCGGCACGGGCGAGCAGTTGAAGGCGCTCGCCGCCGAGTACGACTCGCTCGGGATCCCCGGCTTCGTGGCGACCTACATCTACCGCCTCGACGACAACGAGAACGACTATTACATGGCGGTGCTGTTCGAGGATCGCGAGTCGTACCGCCGCAACGCCGAGGACCCGGCACAGGACGCGCGCTACCGGCGCATGCGCGAGCTGCTCGAGGCCGACCCGAAGTGGCACGACGGCGAGGTCGTCCACGCGTCGGGCGGGCGCTGAGCGGCGGAGCGGCGGCGCCGAGGAGCGAAATATGGCGCTGAGCGGCGGAGTGGGCGGGGCCGGTACCGTCTGTACACTGTCCCCGTGCCGGACATCGAGTACGCCTTCCTGGCCGACGCCGCCGAGGCCCGGCCCGGCCACAAGTTCGCCGTCATCGGCGGAGGCGTGTCGCGTCTCGGCGGGCCGAAGTTCCCGCTGCGGCACCCGCACCTTGCGCTCGTCTGCGGGCTGCTCGTGACGTCGCCCGAGCTGGGCAGGGAGCACGAGCTGCAGTTCGTGCTGCTGACGCCGGACGGCAAGCGCCTGTCGAACGCGACGGCCAAGATCATGGCCAGCGGCCCGGGCGACGGCCGCGACAGCGTGCTCACCTTCAGCCTCGACCTATGGAACCTCAGCTTCCCCGAGCCGGGCGACTACTCGATCCGAATCCTGGTCGACGGCTCGGAGCGCAAGCGGCTGCCGCTCGTCGTCGAGCAGCGCCAGGCGCCGGCAGGCCAGGGACGGGTCCAGCAGGAGCCGCCCTTCCCGCCGCCGACCGGACAGGCGTGAGCGGAATGACCGAGGAGCAGACCCAGCCGGCCACCGGGCCCAGGCCGACGCGCGATGACGCGTGGGCGCTGCTCTGCGAGTGGACGCAGTCCGAGAACCTGCGCAAGCACGGGCTTGCCGTCGAGGCGGCTGTCGCCTGGTACGGGGAGCACCGCTTCGGCGTGCGCGGCGAGGATCTCGAGATGTGGCGCGCCGCCGGCCTGCTCCACGACTTCGACTACGAGCGCCATCCCGAGACGCACCCGCGCGAGGGCGCGGAGGAGCTGCGCCGCCGCGGCTACCCGGACGACGTCGTCGAGGCCGTGCTCGGGCATGGCGACCACACCGGCGTGCCGCGCACGACCGAGCTGGCGCGGACGGTCTACGCCTGCGACGAGATGAGCGGCTTCGTCATCGCCGTCGCCTACGTCCGCCCGAACCGCTCGCTCGACGAGGTCGACGTCCGCGCGGTGACCAAGAAGATGAAGGACAGGGGCTTCGCGCGGCAGGTGCCGCGCGACCAGCTGACCAAGGGCGCCGAGCAGTTGGGCGTCCCGTTCGAGGAGCACGTCATGAACGTCGTCGAGGGATTGAAGACCGTGCGCCGGGAACTCGGACTGTGAGCCCGGCACGCAAGGCCGCCGCCGAGAGCGGTGCGCCGGCCGAGGCCAAGGTCGAGATACCGGATCCGGTACGGACGGTGCGCCTACAGCGTCGCCTCGACGCACCGCCGTACCGGGTCTATCGGGCGTGGTCGTCGCCCGACGCGCTGCAGGAGTGGTTCCCCGATGCGGTCGAGGGCTCGCTGACGCCGGGCACGCGCAGCACGCTCGTCTTCCCCGACCAGCGCGTGTGGTGGGACGTGCAGGAGGCCGAGCCCTACAGCCGCTTCCGCTTCAGCTGGCCGTGGCTGCCCGAGGACGAGTGGGTCACCGGCGTGACCGTCACGATCACGCCGCGCGGCTACGGCAGCCTGGTAACGCTGGAGGACGGGCCGTTCGACCTGACGCAGCCGCGCGTGCTCGACGCCTACGCCGAGTGCCTCCAGGGCTGGGGCGAGGCGCTGGCCCATCTCCGCGCGGTCGTCGACTTCTCGGTCGACCTGCGCCGCTACCGCTGACGCGCCGCTACCGCTGACACGCCGCTGAAACAGCCGGTCAGCGGCCTGCCACGAGAGGGTGCGCCGGTGCAGGTAAGGATGGATTGACAGGGGCCCGGCCGGCGTGATCGCGCGCTCGGCCCGGAGGGGCATCGAGGGTCGGGCCAGCGAAGGAGTCTGTCCAGGCCGATGCCCAACGACCTGCCCATCGACCTTCTCCATTGGTCGGCGGCGCTCGTACCGATCGTCGTCCTGCTGGTGCTGCTCGCCGGCCTGCGCTGGAAGGCGCCGGAGGCCGGACCGATCGGCATGTTCCTCGCCGCCGGCATCGCCCTCTTCCTCTTCCAGGCCCCGCTCGAGATGCTCGCCGTCGCCGCCGGCAAGGGGGTGTGGGACGCCGTCTTCATCCTCTACGTCGTCTGGCCGGCGCTGCTGCTCTACAAGGTCGCCGACCAGGCCGGCGCATTCGAGGCGCTGCGCGTGGGGATCAGCCGCTTCAGCAAGAGCGACCTGTTCCTGGTCCTCGCCTTCGGCTGGGTCTTCGCGTCGTTCCTGCAGGGCATAGCCGGCTTCGGCGTCCCGATCGCGGTCGTCGCCCCGCTGCTCGTCGGCCTTGGCGTGCGCCCGCTCTACGCCGTCATCATCCCGCTTATCGGGCACGTCTGGGCGAACATGTTCGGCACGCTCGCCGTCGGCTGGCTGGCCACGATTCAGGTCATCGACATCGAGAACCAGACCGAGACGGCGTTCCAGACGGCGCTGCTGCTGATCATTCCGAACGCGCTGTCGGGGACCGTCATCGCCTGGCTGTTCGGGCGCATGGCGGCGGTCATCCACGCGCTGCCGATGATCGCCATCATCGTTGCCATCCACGGCGGCCTGCAGGCGGCACTGGTCCTCTTCGACCCGGTGCTGTCGGCGTTCCTCGCCTCCGCCGTGGCGCTGCTGGCGCTGTACCCGCTGTCGCGATGGAACCGTTACGGCGAGCGCGCCGACCAGATCGAGCACCGCCACGTGATGGCCAGCCAGGAGAAGAAGAAGGACGAGGGGCCGGAGCCGGTGATGGGCCTCGGCATGGCGCTGATGCCCTACGCGGTGCTGACGGTGGTCACGCTGGCGCTGCTCGTGCCGCCGCCGGTCGAGGACCTGCTCGGCCAGTTCGAGATCGGGCCGTCGTTCCCGGCCGTCGAGGGCGGGCTTGGCCAGGAGGTCGACGCCGAGGAGCCCTTCTCGCCGTTCGCGCCGCTGACCCACCCGGGCACGCCGCTGCTCATCGCGGCGGTCGTGGCCTTCATCGTCTACCGCATGCGCGGCTACTACCGCGCCTGGGCCGAGCGCCACGAGGAGACGCGCAGCAGCCTGCGCGGCATCGTCGACGGCGTCATCGAGAATGCGCTGCCGGCGTCGGTCGCCGTCGCCGCGTTCCTCGTCATGAGCAACCTGATGAGCGACAGCGGCCAGACCGACGTGCTCGCCATCGGCATATCGGAGGTCGCGCCGGCGCCGGTCTACGCCTTCATCTCGAACCTGATCGGGGTGGTTGGTGCGTTCATGACGTCGAGCAACACCGCCTCGAACATCCTGTTCGCGCCGCTTCAGCAGCAGGCCGCGACTGCGCTCGAGATCCAGGAGCCGACGATCATCGGTGCCCAGAGCACGGGCGGCGCCATCGGCAATGCCATCGCGCCGGCGAACGTGGTCCTGGGCACGGGCACGGCCGGCATCGTCGGCCGCGAGGGCGACGTGCTGCGCTTCACGCTGCCCTACGCCGGCGCGGCCGCCGTGCTGGTTGGCGCGGCGACGCTGTTGCTCATGAACTTCCAGCTGGTGTCCTGAAATGAACTTGTTGAACACGACCGTGCTGCAGGCCATCGCCTTCGTGCTCTTCCTCGTCGCCCTGCCGCTGCTCAGCCTGGGCACGTTCGAGGACCAGGAACTGCTGTGGTACGCCGGCCTGGCGATGGTCGCCGTCGCCGGCATCCTGCCGCCGCTGGCGCGCTTCGTCGGCGAGCGAAACGAGGACGACGATCGGAAGGAGGAGGACGGGTCATGACCCCTGCCACTGCACCGCGTACCGGTCGGCCGCCGACCAGGGCGCCGATCGCGATGATCTCGAGCTCTCACTACCTGGCCACCGCGAGCGGCCTGCGCATGCTCCAGAACGGGGGTAGCGCGGTCGACGCGATCATTGCCACGAACGCCGTGCTGTGCGTCGCCTACCCGCACATGGCGGGCATGGGCGGTGACGGCTTCTGGCTGATCCACGATCCGCGCGACAGGAAGGTCCGCGCGCTCGACGCCAGCGGACCGGCCGGCCGCCGGGCGACGCGCGAGTGGTACCGCGAGCGCGTCGACGGCGACGAGATCCCGTCGCGCGGCGGGCTGGCCGCACTGACCGTGCCCGCCGCCGTCGACGGCTGGCGCGAGGCGCACGAGGCCTACGGCCGGCTGAGCTGGCGCGAGCTCTTCGACGACGCCATCCGCTACGCCGCCGACGGCGTGCCGGTCAGCCGGTCGCTGGCCGACTGGCTGGCCAAGGACGTGCCGGTGCTGAGCGAAGACGAGGACGCCGCCGCCGTCTACCTCGATGACGGCCGTGCCCTGCGCGACGGGGAGCGGCTGGTCCAGGCCAACCTCGGCGCCTCGCTCCAGGCGCTCGCCCGCGGCGGTGCCCGGGCAGCCTTCTACGAGGGTTCGATCGGTGAGCGCTTCTGCCAGGCGCTGGCGGCCAAGGGCTCGCCGCTCGAGGCGCACGACCTTGCCGAGTATCGTGCCGAGTGGGTCGAGCCAATCGAGACGAGCTACCGCGGCCGCCGCGTGCTCGAGTTCCCGCCGGCGACCCAGGGCTTCGCCGCGCTCCAGGTCCTCAACCTCGTCGAGGAGTACGACGTGGCCGGCTGGGGCGACGGCTCGGCCGACTACTACCACCACCTGGCCGAGGCGGTGAAGGTGTCGTTCGCCGACCGCGACGCCTGGCTGACCGACCCGCGCTTCGTCGACATCCCGCTCGATCGGCTGATCTCGAAGGAGTATGCCGCCGAGCGGCGCGGACTGATCAGCGCCGGGCGGGCGTTGAAGATGGACGAGGTCCAGCCGGGCATCGAGTTCGAGGACGGCAGGCGGCGCGAGGAGGCCGGCGCCGGCGCCGGGCGGGGTGCGCCGCGGCGCTCGCCGGGCGGCGACACGACCTACTTCTGCGCGGTCGACGCCGACGGCCTGGTGGTGTCGGCGATCCAGTCGGTCTACCACGACTTCGGCGCGGGCATCGTCGCCGGCAGCACCGGCATCATCCCGCAGAACCGCGGCTCGTTCTTCTCGCTCTCCGACGACCACCCGAACCGGCTCGAGCCGGGCAAGCGGACGTTCCACACGATCATCCCGGCGCTGCTGCTCGACGGCGACGAGCCACAGCTGGCCTTCGGCTCGATGGGCGGTGAGGGCCAGCCGCAGACCCATGCCGCGCTGCTGACGCGCATCATCGACTTCGGCTACGACGTGCAGCAGGCGATCGAGGCGCCGCGCTGGCTGATGGGCCGCACGTGGGGCGTCGAGTCGAAGGAGCTGTCGCTCGAGGGCCGCGTCACCGACGAGGTGCTGCGCGAGCTCGAGCTGCGCGGCCAGCCGGTGAAGGTCCTCGCCGACTGGGACGACAACATGGGCCACGCGGCGGCGATCCGCTTCGACCGCCAGAACGGCTTCCTCGAGGGCGGGGCCGACCCGCGCGGGGACGGCGCCGCGGCCGGTTACTAGGCGCCGCTTGATGGCGCGGACCAGGCGTCGCGAGGCCGTGGCGGCTCGTGCCTGAGCTGCCCGTCGACCTCGTCCACTGGGCGCTCGCGCTGCTGCCCCTGGCGGTGCTGCTCGTGCTGCTCGCCGGGCTGCACTGGAAGGCGCCCGAGGCCGGCCCCATCGGTCTCTTCCTGGCGGCGGCCATCGCGCTGTTCGCCTTCGAGGCGCCGCTGGAGGTGCTGGCGGTGGCCGCCGGCAAGGGCGTGTGGGACGCCATCTTCATCCTCTACGTCATCTGGCCGGCGCTGCTGCTCTACCGGGTGGTCGACCGTGCCGGCGCCTTCGAGGCGCTCCACGCCGGTATCGAGCGCTTCAGCCGTAACGAGCTCTTCCTGGTCCTCGGTTTCGGCTGGGTCTTCGTCTCGTTCCTGCAGGGCATCACCGGCTTCGGCGTGCCGATCGCCGTCGTCGCGCCGCTCCTCGTCGGACTCGGCGTGCGGCCGCTGTACGCCGTCGTCATCCCGCTGATCGGCCATGCCTGGGCGAACCTTTTCGGCACGCTGGCCGTGGCGTGGCTGGCGACGGAACGCGTGGTCGGTCTCGAGAACGAGGGCGCGACGCTGCTCCAGACGGGCGTCCTGCTGTGGGTCCCGAACCTGCTCGCCGGGCTTGCCATCTGCTGGCTCTTCGGCCGGCTGAAGGGCGTCAGGCACGGGCTGCCGATGGTCCTCATCATCAGCGCGATTCACGGCGGTGTGCAGCTGGGCATGGTCCTCGTCAACCCGGTGCTGGCCGGCTTCGTCGCCGGCGCCGTGGCGCTGGTCGCGCTGTATCCGCTGTCGCGCTGGCAGCGTTACAGCGAGCCGCACGAGGAGATCGCCGAGCGGCCGGTGATGGACGAGGGGCGCTTCCGCGAGGAGGAGGCGCCCGAGCCGGTGATGGGCCTGGGCATGGCGCTGATGCCGTACGTCGTGCTGACCGTCCTGACCGTCGGCGCGCTGATCCTGCCGCCGGTCGAGGAGGCGCTCGAGCAGTTCGAGATCGGGCCCTCGTTCCCCGCCGTCGAGGCCGGCTTCGGCCAGCAGGTGGAAGAGGAAGACCCCTACTCGCCGGTCTCGCCGCTGACCCACCCGGGCACCTTCCTGCTCATCTCGGCGATCGTCGCGTGGGTCGTCTACAAGGTTCGCGGCGCCTACCGCCGCTGGGCCGAGGCGGCCGAGCCGACGCCGGTGTTGCGGGGCGTGGTCGGCGACGGGCTGCCGGCGTCGGTCGCCGTCGCCGCCTTCCTGGTGATGAGCCAGGTGATGGACGACAGCGGCCAGACCGACGTGCTTGCGCTGGGCATCTCGGAGGTCGCACCGCCGCTCGTCTTCGCCTTCCTCGCCGGGGTGATCGGTGCCGTGGGCTCCTTCATGACATCGAGCAACACCGCCTCGAACATCCTCTTCGCGCCACTCCAGGACCAGGCCGCCGGCGCGCTCGAGCTGAACCAGTCGACGGTCGTGTCGGCGCAGAACGCCGGCGGCGCGGTGGGCAACTCCGTCTCGCCGGCGAACGTGGTGCTGGGCACCGGCACGGCAGGCATCGTCGGGCAGGAGGGACGGGTGCTGCGCCTGACGCTGCCGTGGGCGGGCATCGCGGTCGTGCTGCTCGGCGTGGGGACGGTCGCGCTCCAGCTGTTGTGGCCGGTCTAGCCTCCGATACCGAGCACCAGCGCGATGCCCAGCACGATCAGCAGCACCGCCAGCAGCCGGCGGAAGACGGGGTCCGGCAGGCGCTTGAGGATGGGCGCGCCGGCGACCGTCCCGACCACGACGCCGACCGTCAGCAGCACCACGATCGGCCACTGCTCGACCACCTCGACGCCGGTCGTCACGAGATAGACCGGCATCCGTGCCAGGTCGACGAGCAGCGCCGTCGCGGTCGCCGTGGCGACCAGCGTCTGGCCCGAGACGTCGAAGCGCAGCAGCGCCGCCGAGCGGATGCCGCCCTGGTTGCCCACGAGGCCGCCGAAGATGCCCGACAGCAGCCCCGCCCCGAGCGCCATCCGCCCGCCCAACTGGACGTGGCGCAGGAAGCCGGTCAGCTCCGACGCGCCGGCGAAGATCAGCAGCGTGCCGAGGACGACGCTCAGCAGCGGGCTCGTGGCGAAGCCGTGGATGACCGCGCCGGCCAGCCCGCCGGCCGCGCTGGCCAGGCCGAAGGTGAGCAGCACCCGGCGATCGATCGATTCGCGCAGCAGCCATAGGCGGTAGGCGGTGGCGACGAGATGCGGGACCGACACGACGGCGACGGCGAGACGGGTGCCGAGCGCCACGGCCAGCGCCGGCGTGAGGAGGCTGCCGATGCCGAAGCCGGCGAGCGCGGCGACGCCGCCGGCGAGCACCGACAGACCAGCCAGGAAGACCTCGTAGAGGGGCATCTGCCGACTCTACCGTCCGGCCCGCCGGATTTTGGCCGCCTGGTCCCATCGGCGTGGTCGGACAGGTCCGAATCGGGCATATGCGGGGCACTCGCGGACTGTAGGCTTCACCTGCGCCCGGAGGGTGGGCTTACCCCGGGACTGGGGCGGTTCTGTTCGTCACAACCGTCGTCCCGGGAAGTGGGTCTGGTTTCGTCATAGGGGAGGGGGGCAAGTGCACCGCCGCGTCCTCGTGGCCGTCATGGGCGGCCTCTTTGTGCTCGCGGACAACGCCGCGCTGGTCGCGCCGGCGGCCGCGCAGGAGCTCGAGCAGCCGAACATCGTCGTGCTCATGGTCGACGACCTGGCCGAGATCGACCTGCGCGTCTGGAAGCGCCTGCCCACGATCAAGGCGACGTTCCTCGACAGAGGCGTCCGCTTCGCGAACTTCTACAGCAACGATCCGCTGTGCTGCCCCGGCCGAGCGGCCTTCCTGACCGGCCAGTACACCAACAATCACGGCGTCTGGACGAACGACGCGCGGCTGTTCAATCCCGAGGGCTCACTCGCCGTCCGGCTACAGGAGGCGGGCTACTACACCTTCATCTCGGGCAAGTACTTCAACGGCACGTCGCGACTGGCCGACAAGTCGCCCGTCGGCTGGGATCACGCGGCTGTCTTCAACGGCTCGTACTACGAGTACACCGCCTGGATCGACGATCGCGAGGAGGTTTACGGGACGGCCGAGACCGACTACTCGACCGACGTCTTCGCCAACTACGCCCTCGAGTTCACGCGCCAGGCGCCGCGCAACAAGCCCATCTTCGCCTTCCTGACGCCCTACGCCGTCCACGGCGGCAGGGACGCCAACGGCGTCAACACGCCGTACCGACCGGTCGTCGCACCGCGCCACAAGGGCGACACCCGCTGCTCGAGCATCAAGCGCTGGAAGCCGGCCAATTACAACGAGGACGACGTCACCGACAAGCCGGCGTACATCCAGGCGCTGCTGAAGGTCGGCCATGACGACAAGCCGAAGGGGTATCGGAAGGGCTGGCCGATGCCACCGATCTGCCGGGCGCTGCTGTCGGTCGACGAGGAGCTGGCGGCCATCCGGGCCGAGCTCAAGAGGCAGGGCCGGCTCAAGAACACCATCTTCGTGCTGACCGCCGACAACGGCATGGGCTTCGGCGCGCACCGCTGGTGGCCGAAGCGCGCGCCGTACACCGAGCAGATGCCGCTCTTCGTCAGCTGGCCCGCCGGCCGCGGCACGGGCCGCGACGCCAGGCACGACTTCATCCAGAACGTCGACCTTGCCCCGACGCTGTGCGAGGCGGCCGGCTGCACGATGGGGCCATACCCGAACGGACAGACCGAGCCCGACGGCCAGAGCTTCCTGGGGCTGATCGCGCCGGCCATGTCCGAGTCAGTGCCGCAACGGACGGCGCTCTACTCGTTGCACAAGGATCCCGTGATGACGCCTGCCTGGCGGGCAATTCACACGACGCCGGACCATCCATTGGGCGAGTGGCACTACATCGAGAACGACACCGGCGAGATCGAGCTGTACGACATCTCGGGTGGCCACTGCCGCGCCTGGAAGGTGGGGCAGGCGGGCGACCCGTGCCGGCTCGACAACCTGGCCGGGCGACCGCAGGTCGCCGGGGTGGAGACGTCGCTCGCCGAGGAGCTGGCGCTGATGGACGGTGGCGCGCCGTCGGGCGGGAGCGCCGTCGGCTCGACCGTCCCGCGGTCGTCCCTCGTCGACATCGTCGCGCCGCGCTTGACCGTGCACTACGGCTTCGTGCTCAGGCTCTGACGCGCGGCGGGGCCAGCTCCTCCGCGCTGAAGGCCTCGCGCATGAAGATCGACGGCGCGTAGGGGTCATAGACGAGGAGCAGCGAGCGGCGGGCGCGCGTCCAGGCGACGTATGCCAGGCGGCGCTCCTCCTCCAGGGCGCGAACCGGATCGTCGGCCTCCGCGAGTGTGCGCCGGCTCGGGAAGACGCCGTCGTCCATGCCGATGACCGCCACGTGGTCGAACTCCAATCCCTTGGTGCCGTGTGCGGTGGCCAGCACCAGCTCGGCGTCGTCGCGGCGCAGCTCCGCCCTTCGTCTTCGCGCCTCCTCGACCGCCGACCTAAGCTCTGCGGCGGTCCGGTAGGGCACCGACCAGGCCTGCAGCGCGCGGGCGATCGGACTGTTGCCTGCCCACCTCGCCAGGACGGCAGCCGGCGGCAACGGAGAGGGATCTGCTTCGAGCGTGTCTAGCATCTCGTCCACCTCGGACTCGTTGAGCAGCAGGCCGTCCTCGGCGGCGCGGTACGGGATGTTCATCTCCAGCGCGACGGCGGCGAACGGCGCCAGCTCGGCGTTGGTACGGGCCAGCACGGCATGGACCCCCGGTGCATGCCCGACCCACTCGCGCAGCAGGCGTCGGGCACGGGCCACCTCGTCGCCCGGGTCGGGCGCCAGCAGCAGCTCACCGGCGGCTGCCGGACCGGCGCGGATGACCTTCGCGAAGCGCTCGCGGTTGCGCTCGATCAGGCGCACCGCGCGCTCGACGACCGGCCGCGGGCAGCGGTAGTTGGTGACCAGGTCGACGCGGCGCAGGCCCGGCAGCCGGGCGGCCAACACAATGACGCGGCGGACGTCAGCTAAGCGCCATTGATAGATTGTCTGGTCGTCGTCGCCGACGAGGAACACGTTGCGCCCTTCGCCGGCGAGCATCACCGCCAGCTGGAGCTGCGACCGGTCGACGTCCTGCACCTCGTCGACGAGCAGCGTCGAGCAACGCGCCTGCCAGCGGGCCAGCACCGTGGCGTCCGCTTCGAGCAGCGCGATCGAGCGGCGGACGAGGTCGTCGAAGTCGAGCGCGTCACTTTCGGCCAGCCAGCCCTCGTAGGCCAGGAAGGCCTGCCCGATGTCGGGCGCCAGCGCGGGCGGTCGGTCGGGGACGGCCAGCATCTGCTCGACCGCCGCCGCGTCCAGGCCCAGATCGAGCTTTATGCGCGAGAAGGCGTCGTCCAGCCGGCGCAGGCGTGGGAGAGACAGCGGGCCGCCGTTGAGGTCGTGCAGGACGCCGGCCCGGTCGACCACGTTGCCCACCGGCGCGCCGGCCTCCTCGAGGATCTCGCGGCCGAGGGCGTGAAAGGTGCGCACGCGAGGCGAATCGCCGGCCGGTTGTAGCGGTTCGAGAGCTGCAGCTAGCCGCTCGCCCAGCTCGTCGGCCGCACGCTTGTTGAACGTGACGGCGGTGATCGTCGCCGGATCGACGCCGCTTGCCACCAGCCACGCGATGCGCGCGACGAGCGTCGTGGTCTTGCCCGAGCCGGCAGGCGCGACGCACAGCACCGGGCCCGGCGGAGCGGTGGCCGCCGCACGCTGGTCGGAGGCGAGACGGGCGAGCCGTTCCTCGACAGCGGGGTGAAGCGCAGCCACCGGCTGGACGGCCATCGGACGAGCATCTGCCGCCTCGCTCACCGGCGAATTGGCCGGCGGTTATCTCGTGCTCTACTACGTCCAGCGGTTGTATGGTTGCGGCGAGGTGGCCGAGTACGACGCCTGGCGCCGCTTCCCCGACCGTCTGACCGCGGGCCTGGAGCTGGCCCAGCAGATGAGCAGGTTCGAGGGTCAGTCGGACGCGATCGTGCTCGGCTTGCCACGCGGCGGTGTCCCGGTCGCGCGGGCGCTGGCCGACGAGCTGGGCCTGCCGCTCGACGTCTTCGTCGTGCGCAAGCTGGGCGTCCCCGGCCACGAGGAGCTGGCCTTCGGTGCAATCGCGTCGGGCGGTGTGCGCGTGCTCAACGAGGACATCGCACGACAGGTCGGCCTGGCGGCGGCGACCATCGAGGACGTCACCCGCCGCGAGACGGCAGAGCTGGAGAAGCGCGAGCGCCTCTACCGCGACGAGCGGCCGCCGGCCGAGCTCGGTGAACGGACGGTCATCCTCGTCGACGACGGCCTGGCCACCGGCTCGACGATGCGCGCCGCGGTGCAGGCGGTGCGTGCCGCCGATGCCGCGCGGGTCATCGTTGCCGTGCCGGTTGCGCCGGCCGAGGCGTGCGCCGACCTGAGCGCGGAGGCTGACGAGGTGATCTGCCTGCGGACGCCCGAACCGTTCTATGCGGTCGGGCTGTGGTACGACGACTTCGCGCCGGTGGCCGACGATGAGGTCCGGCGAGCGCTCGGGAGGTAGTCAGACGCAGGCAGTCAGCATTCCCGCCGACGGGGCCCAGTTGACCGGCGACCTGGTCGTGCCGGAACGGGCCGTTGGTGCCGTCCTCTTCGCCCACGGCAGCGGCAGCAGCCGGCTCTCGCCGCGCAACCGTTTCGTCGCCGAGCGGCTCCAGCAGCGGCACCTGGCGACATTGCTCCTCGACCTGCTGACGCCTGATGAGGAGGCGATCGACGAGTACACGCGCGAGCTGCGCTTCGACATCTCGCTGCTGGCCGAGCGGCTCATCGGCTGCGCCGACTGGCTCGCCGCCGACGAGCGGACGGCGCGCCTGCCGCTGGGAACGTTCGGAGCAAGCACCGGCGCGGCGGCGGCGCTGATCTGTGCCGCCGAGCGGCCGGCGCTCGTCCGGGCGGTCGTGTCGCGTGGCGGCCGGCCGGACCTGGCCGGCGAGGAGGCTCTGGGGCGAGTGCAGGCGCCGACGCTGCTGATCGTCGGTGAGCACGACGAGGTGGTGCTCGATCTCAACCGCCAGGCGCAGGCGCACCTGCGCTCGACGACCGAGCTGCAGATCGTGCCCGGCGCGACGCATCTATTCGAGGAGGCGGGCACGCTGGAGGTCGTGGCCGAGCTTGCCGGCGGCTGGTTCGAGCGCTGGCTCGGTCGGCCGGGCTGAAGCGGGGGCAGCGCTCGACCGGCTGTTCTGTCGGTAGCTTCCGACTATTGCTGCTCTCTGGCTGCCGCGTCGATGTCGTTGCGGCGGACCATCCCGATCAGCCGGCCGTCGGACGTCGTCACGGGCGCAGTCTGGAGATCGCCCTCTTCCATCCGCTGCGCCATCTCCATCGCGGTGATGTCGGGGCGGTAGGTGCTCGGCCCCGGGTCCATCACCTGCTGGGCGGTGCCGGTCGCGCCGGCCAGGCCGGATTCGTAGATGCGACCGAGCACGACGCCGTCGTCGTTGAGGACGAAGCACGAGTCCCACTCCGACTGCTCGAGCTCGCGCCGCACCTCCTCGAGCGGCGTGTCGAGTCCGCAGGTGGGGACGTCGCGATGGGCGAGGGTGCCGATGAAGGGCAGGCCGGCAGCGGTGCCCTCGATGGGCAGGCCGGCACCGAGCCAGTCGGCCTTGCCCGGCGCGTAGTGATAGACCTGCCCGAACCCGAGCGTCTCGAGCCGCCACGCCGCTCGCGGGCTCATGTCGCACTGCGTGTCGTAGCAGTAGGTGATGACCGCCCGATCGCGATCGAGCGTGGCCGCCGCCCCGGCGGTGAGCTCCTTGAGCGGGATGTTGATCGCGCCGGGCAGGTGCGCCTCCTCGTACTCGTGGCGCGGCAGGACCTCGACCAGCTGCGCCCCCTCCTCCAGCAGCCGGCGAACGTCTTCACGGTCGACCCTGGTCGGCATGGCGTCTCAGCTTCGCCGGTCCGTCCCCGTCCGTCTGTGGGACGCGACACACGCATATGATGGACCGGTGGACGGGATATCCGCGACCAGGCTCTACGCCAGCTCGATCGCCGTCGTCTCGGGCCTGTACTCGATCATCTCGGCGCTGACCGGGATGCTGCGGACGCCGATGATGGCGGCCGGCGGCGGGCTCGGCCTGGATGGCCTGATCATGCTCGCGGTGGGGGTCGCCGTGCTCGCCCACGGCCTGGTCCTGCTGACGCCTGCCGCGGCGCGCATGGCGCGTGCCAGCGGACCGCTGATGGTGATGTGGGCGCTGATCATGCTCGGCAACCAGCTGCTCGTCCTGGCGGTGCCGGCATTCGGCATGGGCGCGATGGTCTGGGACGGAGGCATGGTCGCGCTGGCCATCCTGATGCTGGTCAGCGGCCTGTTCATGATGCGCGGCGAGACGGGGCGCGCGATGTAGCGACGCCACGGCATGCCGACGTGCGCCGTCAGCGCCGTTTGCCGCTGCGCAGCTCGTAGAAGGAGCCCAGCACCGCGCCGTAGGCCAGGTGGGCGAGCATGATCGATATCGGAGTCCGGCGCCCGTAGTTGAGGGCCAGGAAGCCGGGTGGCTCGAGCTGTGGCGTCGGCATCGGACCGCTCGATTCGCTGGCCATGCGCGGATGCATGGCGGGCATGACCGGCATCCCGGCGGCGAGTACGAACGCGCCATGTACCGCGCCGATCGCGGCCCCATGCAGCCAGCTGCTGCGGTTCCAGCTCTCGAAGGCAAGGGCGTAGATGGTGGCGAAGATCCAGCCGTTCATCATGTGGGCGAGGATGCCGACGAGCTTGGCGCGATCGCGATCGCTGGTCACCATCGTGCCGAGCATGAATGGGATGTTCATGCGCGTCAGGCCGAGGCCCTGGCTGCCGGCCATCAGGCCGGTCAGCACGACCGTGCCGACGAAGCCCCACAGGGCTGTGCTCCTGACGTTCATCGTCGATCCTCCTGTGCGGCGGTCAAGGTGAGGGCGGCGTTGATCAGGCCGATGTGAGTAAACGCCTGCGGGAAGTTGCCGAGGGCCGCTCCGTCGTTCGCGTCGATCTGCTCGGCAAAGAGCCCTACGTCGTTGGCGTGGCCGAGCAGCTCTTCGAACTGCGCCCGCGCGGCGTCGACGTCGCCGGCCAGGACGCGGCACTCGACGGCCCAGAAGCTGCAGATGCCGAAGGTCGCTTCGCCACCCCGGAAGCCATCGTTCGTGCCGTGTCGGTAGCGCCGGTAGAGCGGCCCGTCGGCCAGCTCGCGCGTCAGGCGCTCGAGCGTGCCGAGCATGCGCGGGTCGTCGCCGCGCACGTAGCCCAGCAGCGGCAGCGTGAGCAGGCTGCCGTCGACCTCATCGCGGCCGAATGCGCGCAGGTAGCTGCCCGACCGCCGATCGAAGCCGCGCGCCTCGATGGCCTGCCTGATCTCGTCCCGTACGCGACGGAAGCGGTCGACCTGCGTGCGCAGGCGCCCGCGCTCGTGCATGCGCACGATGCGATCGAGGGCGACCCAGCAGAGGACCTTCGAGTGGACGTAGTGCTGGCGCTGCCCGCGGCTCTCCCAGATGCCGTCGTCGGGCTCGTGCCAGCGCCGGCAGACGGTGTCGGCGAAGCCTTCGAGCATCTGTGTCTGGTCGCTGTCGAGCTCGCCGCCCGCCTCGACGAAGCGCTCGGCGGCGTCGATGACCTCGCCGTAGACGTCGAGCTGGAACTGGTGGCAGGCGGCGTTGCCGACGCGCACCGGCCGCGAGCGGCGATATCCCTCGAGGTGAGGCAATTCGCGCTCGGCCAGGTTGGTGCGGCCGTAGACGTCGTACACGACCTGCAGCTCGGGATGGGTCAGCCGGGTCGCATGCAGCATCCACGCCAGGAAGGCGTCGGCCAGCGGCCGATAGCCGATCGAATGCAGCGCCCGCATCACGAAGGACGCGTCGCGCAGCCAGCAGAAGCGGTAGTCGTAGTTGCGCTCGCCGCCGATCTCCTCGGGCAGCGAGGACGTGGGCGCGGCGATGATCGCGCCGGACGGCGCGAACGCCAGCAGCTTGAGGACGAGCGCACTGCGCCTGACCGCTTCGCGGTACGGCCCATCGTACGTGCAGCGCTCAGCCCACGAACGCCACCAATCGGTCGTCTCTGCCAAGCGGGCGCCTGCGTCGTCGCCGAGCGAGGGCAGGACCGCCGGAGCGTCGGTGTCGGCGGCGAGCGAGATGTGTCGTCTCTCGCCGGCCGCGAGGCGGAAGCGTGCCGATGCCGAGATGCCGTCCGGCTCGATGGTAAGTCGTTCGTCGGAGATGAGCGTCAAGATCGCCTGGCCGGCGAAGCAGCGCAGTCCGAGGCGGCCACGATCTTCGAGCCGCGCCGGCCGGCTGGCGTAGTCGGGCCGCGGCGCGAACTCGACGGTCACTTCGAGCGTGCCGCTCGTGCACTCGATCTCGCGCAGGACCTCGTGCTCGGGCGCAAGCCGCGCAGCGGGATCGACGGCGAGCGTCATCGAGTCGCGCAGGACCAGCGAGCCCGACTGCGTCTCGAATGTCGTTTCGAGGACGTTGCTTTCCGGTACGTAGCGGCTCGTTGCCCGGTACGGATCTGACGGCGCGACCCGGAAGCGCCCGCCGCGGCCGGCGTCGAGGAGCGCGGCGAAGACGGACGGCGAATCGAAGCGTGGCAGGCAGAGCCAGTCGATCGACCCCTCGAGCGAGACGAGCGCGGCAGTGCGCGTGTCGCCGATCAGCGCGTAGTCGCCGATGGCGCTGTATCCGTCGCGCATCACGCTTCCGCTCATCGCTTGGGCGACCTCTGTGTGGAACGTCGTGGCTTGCGTCTTCTGCGTTCGACCTCCTGCGAGCATAGCGTCGGCCCCTTTCTTGCCGGCCGCATGACTCCGTGGACCGACCGGTCAGGGCACGTCTTCGCGGTCGAGTGCAGGCGTCCAGTCGTACGGTCCGAAGCGTAGGCGAGCGCCGGCGTCGACCGACCCTCGCCAGTATCGGGCCAGGATGTCGCGCACTCCGCGCAGCCCGCCGAAGTCGCCCAGGTACCACAGGAAGAGGCGCGGCACGACGATGGACCTGCCATCCAATCGCACCTCGGCCGCGAGGTATGCGCGTGCCGCAGCGTCCAGCTGCGCGCCGACGCCGGCCGCGACGTAGGTGGCCAGCGGCGGGCAGCTGCGCGCGCCGCAGTTGAGGGCGAAGTGGATGCGGGGATCGACGCGTTCGACGCGGAGTGCCCGCTGGAACCTCGGCGGCAACGGACTCGCCAGGTAGCCCAGCCCGATCCGCCAGCGGCCGCGCCGCAGAAGACCGTGCTCGATGTCATCGGGGCTGAGCCCGGTTCCCGCCAGGCTCAGGATCGGCCGTCGGAAGAAGCGGAAGCGCCGACGCAGTTGCGCCGGGTCGGCCACCAGCGCGCGCCGAACGCCGCCGTTGTAGAGGTTGAGCCAGAAGGCGAGCCGATCGTGCTGCGTCGGCAGGCCGTCGACGAGCTGATCCAGTCTCGCCTCTGCCAATTGCCGCTCGACGATTCCGGCACGTGGCCAGTCGCCGGCCCGAACCGAGCTGACGAAGTCGGCTGCGAAGTCGCCTACGCACGTCACTGTCGGAAACCGCCAGTCAGGTAGGCACTGAAGACGATCAGGTTCTGGATCGCCAGCAGGACCATCGCGGCGACGCCGGCGAGCGGCATCTCGGTGACGGTGTAGCGCCTGTGTGCGACCAGCAGGAACGGCAGTACCGTCAGTGCCCAGGCTGGCAGGAACGACGCGCTCTCGTCGACGGCGATCGCCACGGCAAGCACGAAGAGGGCGATGCTGCCGGCGTGGATGCGGCGCAGGGATGGGGCCGGCAGTCGTGTCTGCAAGGTCAGCTTGCCGGTAGCGGCGTCCGCGTGGCGGTCGGGCCAGGCAGTCTCAATGACGCTCAGGAAGACGACGATCGCAAACGGTAGGAAGACCACCGCGTCGAGGAGGGCGACGGCGCCGACAACGATTGCGACGCCGTAGAGCGGCAGGAGCAGGCCACCCAGGAGCGCGTTGGCCAGCTCACCGAGGCCTCGTCGCGCCAGCGCCGCCGGCGGCAGCGAGTAGGCCAGGCCGCCGATCAGCCCGATCGCGAGGATGACCAGCGCAGCCCGCGGGAGGATGCCGGCAGCGGCGAGCCAGACACCACCGGCCAGTGCCATCGAGGCGGCGACGCCAGAGGCGAGCAGTGGCAGGCGCCGGTCGATGCCGGATCTGGGCAGCATCCCACTGCCGCCGGAGACGGGCGTGCGCCGCGTCAGTGCGTCGGTGTCTACGTCGGCGTACTCGTTCGCCCAGTGGACACTCGCCGCCGCGGCGAGGAGAAGCAGGGCGCCCGCGGCCACCGCCCCGATGGCCAGTTCGGCACTGCGCAGCAGCCCGAAGAGGACGCCATTGACGTAGACCAGCGCGATCAGGGCCAGCTGGCTGGGGCGCGCCATCAGGAGCATGGCCGTCGCGCGGAAGACGAGATCCGCGACGATCGCCGGCTTCGTAACGCGCGTCACAGCCGGGCCCAGTCGAAGGTCGCAGGATGGATGGCGGGTAGAACCCTCCTCCCCACCGACACGCCCCGGTCTCCCTCTCCCGCCGGGGCGTCTCGGTTCCTAGCGCGTGGACCAGCGGGTCGTCGGACGCGGCAGCAGCTCTCCATCCACCCAGATCTCGTCGACGCGCTCGTTGTAGAAGCAGACCAGGTTCTCGATCTTGGGCATCTCGGGAATCGGCCGCGGGTAGCTCCATGCGACGTCGTGGATCAGCTCTTGCCCGTCGCGCACCAGCGACCAGTAGGTGGCCGTGCCCTTGTACGGGCACGAGGTCTCGCTGTCGGTCGGCCGGAGCAGGTCCATGCGGACGTCGACCTTGGGGATGTAGTAGCGCGTGGGCAGGCCGGTCTCGAAGAGAAGTCGGGGCCGGCGGGTCTCGGCGACGACCTCGCCGCCGGTAACGACCTTGACGTGGCGCGAACTGTGCATCACGTCGACGCGGTGATAGGGGTCGCGCGGATGGACGAAGACCTCGTCGTCCTCCTCGAACCAGGCATCCAGCAGGTCCCAGCGGAAGGCGACCAGGTCGGCGAGCGCCTCGGCGCCCGCTGGCGCATCGGCGTGGACCCAGGCGGCGTCGGGGGCGGATCGGTCACCGACGTGCAGACTGAAGTAGCGGGCCAGCCCGCGCGTCGGGCTGTTCGCCGTGCGCGTTGACTGCTCGAGCAGGTCCATGCGGACGTCGTCTCGCGGGAAGTAGTAAACGGGCAGGCGCTTGGGCTCGAGGAGGAGCATCACACGCTTCGAGTCGGCCACCACGACGTCGTTGAAGACGGCACGCACCCAGCGCGGGCTGGGCTCGAGGCGGAGCTCGCCGGAGGATGGCCGATTGATGGATTCGATGTTCTCTTCGTAAATCTGGGCCGTAGCCATGCCGAACATGATCGACCGACGAGACGCTTCGTGACTGCGACCGCGCTTACAGTCGACAGGAGGAGGCTCATCGCCGCAAGGTGTCGGGCCTAGGCGCGCTGCTGACCGACAGCATTCCGAAGCGCGCATGAACACTCCGAAGCGCCATGCGGCCGGCCGGGAGTCCTGTCGTCGACGTAGGCTGGATCACTGTCTACGGCGGCTCTGACCTCTACTCTCGGGCGACACCGCCGCCATCACCCGGGAGGAGCGAATGACCACGGCCGCCACGCGCCCTGCGGTGCCGCGTCCCGACGGAGAGATCCTGCACGAGGTCACCCGCTCCATCTGCCCGGTCTGCCGGCGGGCGATCGACGCGCAGGTCCTGCTGCGCAACCGCGAGGTCTTCCTGCGCAAGCGGTGCCCCGATCATGGCTGGTTCGAGGGCCTCGTCTATGCCGATGCGCGGGCCTACGTCGAGATGGCCCGGTTCAACAGGCCCGGCCAGGCGCCCGTGCGGATCTCGACCGAGGTCGAGCGCGGCTGCCCGTTCGACTGCGGGCTGTGCCCCGAGCATCGGCAGCACACCTGCCTCGCGCTGATCGAGGTGAACACGGCGTGCAACCTCGACTGCCCCGTCTGCTTTGCCAACGCCGGGTCGGGCTTCAACCTGACGCTCGCCGAGGTCGAGTCGATGCTCGACCGCTTCGTGGAGCTGGAGGGCCATCCGGAGGTCGTCCAGTTCAGCGGCGGTGAGCCGACGATCCATCCCGAGCTGATCGCGATGCTGGATGCCGCGCGGCGGCGCGACATCCGCTTCACGATGGTCAACACGAACGGCCTGCGCGTCGCCGAGGGCGGCCCGTGGTTCGACGAGTTCGCTGCCCGGCAGCCGTTGATCTACCTCCAGTTCGACGGCCTCACCGACGAGACCTACCTGGCGATCCGGGGTGAGCCGCTCCTCGAGACGAAGCTGCGCGCACTCGACCGGCTGGCCGAGGCGGGACTGCACGTGGTGCTCGTGTCTGCGGTCGAACGAGCCGTCAACGAGCACGAGGTGGGGCCAGTCATCGAATTCGGTCTGCGCCATCCGGCTGTCCGTGGCGTGATGTTCCAGCCGGTGACCCACACCGGCCGGCATCCCGACCACGACCCGCTGCGGCGGATGACGATCCCCGACGTTCTGCGGCGGATCGACGAATACCCGCGCGGCTCCTTCCGCGCCTCTGACTTCGTGCCCATACCGTGCTGCTTTCCGACCTGTTCGTCGGTCACCTACGCCTACCTCGGTGACGAGGGCGAGGTGATCCCGCTGCCGCGCGTGCTCGACGTCGAGGAGTACCTCGACTACATCACCAATCGCACACTGCCACAGGTCGACCGCGACGTGCTGCACGCGCTGGAGGGCCTCTGGTCGGCCGGCTCGGTGCCCGGTGATCCAACGGCCGACCGCTTCGCCTGCGCGGCCTGTGATCTCGACCTGCCGGCACTGACCGATCTTGCCCGGCGCGTGTTCATGGTCCAGCTGCGCGACTTCCTCGACCCGTGGACCTTCGACGTCAAGAAGGCGATGAAGTGCTGCATCGGGATACTCCAGGACGACGGCCGGATGATCCCATTCTGTACGTACAACACCGTCGGCTACCGCGAGGAGACGCGGGCCAGGCTTGCCGCCCGCCGGCGCGGGCGGGCCCTGCCGCTGGCGATGGCTCCCGCGCCGGCAGATGCCCGACCTTCGGCGTGACGAGCCCCTCTGCGGCCGCCATCGAGAGCTGCTGCGCCAACCTGTACGGCAATCCGCTGCTCGAGCTGATTGCCGGGCAGTCACTTCATCCCGGCGGTCTGGCGACGACGCGCCGCCTGCTGGCCGAGGCGCGCCTGCGTCGTGGCACCCGGCTGCTCGATGCCGGCTGCGGCCTGGGGGCGAGCGCGCGGCTTGCTGCGCTCGACTTCGGCCTGACTGTCGACGCCTGCGATGTGAGCCCGACCGCGCTGCGCCGGGCAGCCGCGCTGGCCGCGGATGCGGGGGCGACGATACGCTTCAGCGAAGCGTCGCTCCTGCGGCTCCCATACGCCGACGGCGCGTTCGGCGCCGTCCTCAGCGAATGCGTCCTGTCGGCGACCGACAAGCGTACCGCCCTCGCAGAGCTGCGGCGCGTGACGGCGAATGGTGGGGCCCTGCTGATCAGCGACGTGACGGCAGCTGACCCGATCGTCGCACCAGAGCCGCTGGCCAGCGCCCTGTGCCTGAGCCAGGCATGGCGAGCGACAGAGATGGAGGACGTCATTGGCTCGATGGGCTATGTCGTGGCACGGGCCTGGGATGAGACGACCGAGATCTCGCGCCTCATCGACCGGCTCGAGGCGCGCGCGGGTCTGTTCGTCGTGCTGGCGCGCGATGCTCAGTCGCAGCCGCTCGGTGGCTTCGCGGAGGAGCTGGCTCGACTGCCCAGCCCGCAACGAGTGGGGACGGCCGTGGCCGAGGCCCGGCGACTCGTGCGGGAGGGTCGCATCGGCTACCGTGCCGTCATCGCCCGCCTCCACTGAAGTCGGTGACCTCGATCGAGTGGGGCGGCATGCCGAGGCGTAACCAGCCACACAGACCGGCCTGGTCGGCCAGCCTATCGTGAGCACCTGCTCTCACCCGACGGCAAGGTCCGCCTGCTCGAGCAGGACGACCGGCCGCTCGTCCGGGGCATGACCGAGAAGCAGGCATCCGAGCTGATCGAAGAGCAGGCGAGCGCCGCCGGACGAGATCCCCTCCCGCAGGCGTGAGTAGCCGTTGAGACGGCCGCCCTCTGCGGGGAAGGCCGCAACCGGCAGTGTGGCGCCGGTCACAGCCGCCATGCGCGCCCAATGCCACGCTCCACTACAGCGGCAGAGCGGAGATCGTCAACGACCGCCAGCTCGTTTCGGCCGGAACGCGCCTGACCTTCCGCTTCACCCCGCGGCGCAGAACGTCCGTCGACTTCGCGAAGCTCGGCGGAGCGTAGATAGCGAGGGAGGTTGTGCTCATGGCACGCAACGCAATCATCGTCGGCGGCATCGTGGCCAGCATGGTCATGGGAATGTGGCAGATGATCGTCGAGGCGATCCTGTCCAATGGGGCAGGCTTCTTCGGACCGCTGATCGCCATCGGCGCAACCCTCGTCCGCGACCTGCAGGGCGCGTCGAATCCGAGACCCTTCGACGCCCTGGCGCTCATCCTGGGGCTGGCCGGTCACATGATGAACTCAATCATCCTGGCGGCCGTCTTCGGGCTCGTCGCCAGCCGGCTGGTCAGCGGTTACCTGCCGCTGGCCGTCGCAGGCATGGTCTTCGGCGTCCTCGTCTGGGCGGTCATGTGGTTCGTCGTCCTGCCCATCGTCGATCCGCTGATGCTCAACCTGAACGGAGCTGTGTTCCTGGTCGCCCACCTGATATGGGGCGCGGCGCTGGGCCTGCTCTGGGCGAGGTTCGGAAAGGCGGTCGGACTCGACTACGCCGGCGCTTCCTGAGAGTGCAGCGGATGGCCAGCCCGAGCAACAA
>CAYRMQ010000033.1:0-10280 GCA_964425305.1 uncultured Anaerolineaceae bacterium
CCGCGCGTCATCGGGATCAGATGGGGCACGAAGTCGACGCGCTCGGCGCCCGGGTTGGCCGCACCGTTCGCCACGAACGCCAGCTCCTGCTCGATCTCGGCTACGTGGCGATGGCCGCCGACGCCGTAGGCGCGGACGCTCTCGTTGACCTCCGAAAAGTGCATCTCGGCCTTCGGCTCGCGGCCGGCGCCCGAGACGCCGCTCTTGGCGTCGACGACGAGATCGGCGATGAGCCCGGCCCGTGCCAGCGGAGCCAGCGCGAGCAGCGTCGTCGTGGGATAGCAGCCTGGCGCACCGACGATCCGGACGTCCTCGTTCGCCAGCGCGGCCAGCTGGCGGCGGTGGAGCTCGGGCAGCCCGTAGACGGCCTGCGCCAGCAGGTCTGGCCGGGGGTGCTCGAAGCCGTACCAGCGCGGGTAGTCGGCCGGCTCGCGCAGCCGGAAGTCGGGCCCGAGATCGACGACCGCGGCGCCGCTTTCGACGATCCCAGGCACGATCTCGGCAGCCGCACCGTGGGGCAGGGCCAGGAAGACGGCGTCGAGGTCGGTCGGCAGCTCCGAGCGTAGGCGATGGCCCGTGGCGCCAAGGTGCGCGTGACTGTTCGAGATCGGCTCGTCGTCGCGCCCGCGCGCCTGCAGCCCCTCGATGCGGACGGCGGGATGGCGCTCGAGCAGCCGCACCAGCTCGCCCCCACCATAGCCTGTCGCGCCGATGATGCCGACGCGGATCGGCTCGGCAGGCTGCCGCCGGACGTCGCCTGCGCGGGTCCGGGCGATGGTCGAGTGCACCTTCAGCTCGGTCATTGTGCCCCCGACTATAGTGCGCCGATGGCAGACGATCAGGAATTGCCCGACCTCCAGATACCGGAGCCGGGCGCCGTCCTCGGCGCGGTCAGCGTCCGCTGCCGGGCCGACGCCGACCTGGTGCAGCTCGTCCTGCGCCTGCGCGAGCGGGGCGCCGAGATCGTGGCGATCAACACCTTTCCGGCGACGCAGGGTGAGCCCGACGTCGTCCGCGTCTTCGACTTCGAGACGCGCAACCTCGATAGCGGCCAGGCCGCCGAGGCGCTGCGCGACCTGCCCGGCGTCGCTCGCGCCGAGCCGCGCCAGACGCTCGGCCAGATCTTCGGCAAGCGGGTCATCGTCATCGGCGGCGGGGCGCAGGTGGCGCAGGTCAACCTCGGCGCGGTCAGCGAGGCCGACCGGCACAACCTGCGTGGCGAGCGGATCAGCGTCGACACCATCCCACTGGTGGGGGAGGAGACGATCGCGGCAGCGGTACGGGCGGTGGCCGACCTGCCGCGCGCACACATCCTCGTCCTGGCCGGCTCGCTGATGGGCGGCGACATCACCGCCGCGGTGCGCGAGCTGCAGCAGGTGGGCATCCCGGTGGTCGCGCTCAACATGGCCGGCTCCGTGCCCGAGGCCGCCGACCTCGTCGTCAGCGATCCGGTCCAGGCGGGCACGATGGCGGTGATGGCGATTGCCGACACGGCGCGCTTCTCGCTCACGCGCCAGCGCGGCCGGCGCTACTGAGCGCCGACACGCCAGTGACCGCCCGACAGTAGATACTGGGGCCATGTTCGAGCTCGAAACCTCCGATCCGCTACTGGTCGAGGCGCCGCCCGAGGAAGGCCTCGCCGCGGCGCGTGCGCTCTCGGCGCGTCACCTGTCGCCGGTGATGGCGCGCTACTTCGAGCGCACCTGGAGCCACGGCAAAGGTCACTACCTGTTCGACGCCGACGGACGGCGCTACCTCGACTTCGCCTGCGGCATCGCCACGACGGTCCTCGGCCATCGCCATCCGCAGGTCAGCGCCGCCATCCACGAGCAGGTCGACCGGCTGCTCCACGTGTGCAACGGCCTCGGCTACGTCGAGCCTGTGGCGCGGCTGGCACAGATGGTCGCGGCGCGCATGCCCGAGGGGCTGGACGCCGTCTTCCTGGCCAACTCCGGGACGGAAGCGATCGAGGGCGCGCTCAAGCTGGCGCGGCGCGCCACCGGCCGGCAGGCGATCGTCGCCTTCAGCGGCGCCTTCCACGGCCGGACGATGGGCGCGCTGTCCGTCACGACCTCCAACCCGAACTACCAGGCCGGCCACGGGCCGTTCCTGCCCGGCGTCCACATCGCTCCCTTCCCGCAGGCGTACCGCGACTTCGCCGGCGACGAGGAGGCGGCGACGGCCGGCTCGCTGGCGGCACTGGATCGGCTCTTCGCCGAGGCTGTCAAGCCGGCGGACGTGGCCGCGATCCTGATCGAGCCGGTCCTCGGCGAGGGCGGCTACGTGCCCGCGCCGCTGCCCTTCCTGCGCAGCCTGCGGAAGCTGGCCGACGAGCACGGCATCCTGCTCATCTGCGACGAGGTCCAGACCGGCTACGCGCGCACCGGCCGGATGTGGGCCTTCGAGCACGCCGGCATCGTCCCCGACGTGGTCTGCCTGGCCAAGGCGATGGCCAACGGCCTGCCGCTCGGTGCGGTCGTCTCGCGGCGCGACCTGCAGCAGCACTGGGGCGTCGGCGCGCACGGGTCGACGTTCGGCGGCAATCCCGTAGCCTGCGCGGCCGCCATTGCGGTCCTCGAGACGATCGAGCGCGAGGGCCTGGTCGCCAACGCCGCCGAGCGCGGCGAGGAGCTGCGCCGCGGCCTGCTGACGCTGGCCGAGCGCGACCAGCGCATCGGCGACGTGCGCGGCCCGGGGCTGATGATCGGCGTCGAGTTCGTCAAGGATCGTGCCTCGCGCGAGCCGGACGGCGACCTGGGCAATGCCGTCATCGCGCGCTGCGCTGACGAGGGCCTGCTGCTGTTGACCTGTGGCGCCGACCACAACGTCGTGCGCTGGATCCCGCCGCTCGCCGTCACCAGCCAGGAGATCGGCGACGCGCTGCACATCTTCGAGCGCGTCCTCGAAACGATCTAGGGCCATGGGCGTGCTGCGCCGCCTCGGTCGCTGGCTGCTCGACGCATGGGCGATGGGCGGCCTGGCGACGATGGGCGGTGAGCGCCACGGGCGCACGGGTCATCCTCTTCAAACGCGCGTCGTCGCCGATGCCCTGCTGCCGACCGTTCGCGACGAGGACGAGCAGGACGAACGGTCGCGCGCAGTCTGGGCGGTCGGCGGCGCCCTCGCGCTTGGCGCACTGGCCGTGCTGTCGATCAGCGCCTCGCTCGAGCTCGAGGTGACATTCCTGGTCCTCCTCGGCGTCGGTCAGGGGCTCGTCGCGGCCGGCGTGCTGCGGATGGTCATCAGGCGCGCGCGCAGCAAGGGGCTCTACGCCGCCGGCATCGCACTCGCCGCCGCCTCGCTCGTCATCGGCGTCGTCGCTCCGTCGCTGGTGCTCGAGCGCTGGGCGCTGGCCACGCTGCTCCTCGGGCTGGCGGCCGTCATCGGGCTGGCCATCGGTCGCCCGCCCGCCAGGTGACGTGGATCAGCCGCCGCCGGGTACTGCACGGCAGCGGTTGACGAGCCGGCCGACGCGCTCTATCTCGATGGCCACCTCGTCGCCATCCTTCAGGATCCGCTTCGGCTCGCGGAACCAGCCCACGCCGGCCGGCGTGCCGGTGGCGATGACGTCGCCCGGCTCGAGCGTGAAGGCGCGCGAGCAGAAGGCGATCAGCTCGGCGACGGGGAAGATCATGTCGCTCGTCGAGGCATCCTGCATCACCTCGCCGTTGACGATCGCGCGCAGGCGCAGCGATTGCGGGTCGCCGACCTCCTCGGGCGTCACCAGCGCCGGCCCGAGCGGGGCGAAGGTGTCGAGCGACTTGGCGCGCACGAACTGACGGTCGCTGAACTGGAGGTCGCGCGCGCTGACGTCGTTGATGCAGCTGTAGCCGAGGACGAACTCGAGCGCGCGCTCGACCGGCACGTTGCGCGCCCGCGCGCCGATGACCACGGCCAGCTCGGCCTCGAAGTCGACGGCGCTGCTCAGCGCCGGGTCCCACCTGATCTCGGCGCCGTGGCCGATCAGCGCCGTCGTAAATTTGGCGAAGATCACCGGCGAGGCCGGCGGCTCGCGGCCCTGCTCCTCGGCGTGGCTGCGGTAGTTGACGCCGATGGCCACGATCTTGCCCGGCCGCGGAACGACGGGCAGCAGCTCGAGCTCGGCGGCCGGCGTTCCTTCGTCAGGCGATGCCTCGGTCAGCCATCCGTCGAAGGCGTAACGCAGCCTGGCCAGCGTAGCGGGCAGGCCGCGCAGCAGCTCGGCCATCGTCTGCGGCCGGCCCTCGGGGGCGATCTGGGCGGCGGGCACGACGCGGTCGCCGAACATCAGCCCGAGCCGCTCGGCACGGCCTGGCTCGGCGGGGAACGCGCGCGGAGTGCGATAGGAGACGAGTCTCATGGGCGCAGCAAGTCGAGCACGGCGGTCCTCCGAGGTGGGTGTGGCTGCGATGCTACCCGCTAGACTGGCAGTTCCGTGAGCGACACCGAGCGACGGGTTGCCGTCCTTGCCGACGACCTAATCTGGGCGTCGCGGCTGGTCGCCGCCGTGGAGCGGGCCGGCGCCAAGCCGATCCGCTCATCGTCCGTGGCGCAGCTGGAACGGATGCTCGCCGACACGGAGCGCCCGGCGGCGGTCGTCGTCGACCTCAACGGCCGTGCCTACGACGGCGTGGCGGCCGTGCGCGCCGCGGCGGCGGCCAACGGCAACGTGCTCGCCGTCGGCCAGCACGAGGATCTGCCGCTGCGCCGCCGCGCGCTGGAGGCCGGCGCGCGCCGCGTGTACTCGTACAACAAGCTCTTCCGTGACGGCGCGCAGGTCGTCGCAGCCCTGCTCGACGAGCGGCTGTGAGTTCGTCGATCCCGGCCAAGCGCTACGCTGAGCGGCTCGAGCAGGTCCGTGCCGCGCTGCCCGCCAACGATGCGTCGGCGCTGCTGATCGGCGTCGGGCCGGACCTGCGCTGGCTGCTCGGCTACTCGGCGATGCTGTCGGAGCGGGTGACGATGCTCGTCCTGCCCGCCGACGGCCGCGCCACGCTCGTCGTCCCGCGGCTCGAGGTTGCCGCGGCCGAGACCAGCGCCGGCGTGAGGAACCGCCTCGTCGAGCTGGTCAGCTGGGAAGAGACCGACGAGCCGTTCGCGCTCATCGCCGAGCTGCTGGACGCCAGCAACAGCCGGCCCGAGATACAGGTCGGGGCCCTCGGCGGAACGTGGGGCCGCCTCGGCACGCTGCTCGTCTCCGACTACCTGTGGGCGACGTTCCTGCTCAACCTCCAGTCGGCCGTGCCCGACGCCGCCTTCGGGCTCGCCTCATCGATCCTCGCGCCGCTGCGCGCGGTGAAGGACTCGCAGGAGGTCGAGCTGCTCAGGCGCGCCGCCCACGCCGCCGATCGCGTCATCGCGCGGGTCGCCGCCGGCCGGCTGGCCGGCCGCAGCGAGGCCGACGTCGCGCGCGAGGTACGCGACCGGCTGGTCGACGAGGGCCATGACGAGCCGGCCTTCGCCATCGTCGCCAGCGGCCCGAACTCGGCGTCGCCGCATCACGAGGCCTCCGACCGGCGGATCGCGGCCGGCGAGCCGATCGTCTTCGACATCGGCGGCCGTATCGAGGGCTACGCCTCCGACGTGACGCGCACCGTCTGGGTCACCGGCGACGAGGATCGCCAGCCGGATGACGAGTTCCGCCGGCTGTACGAGGTCCTGCACCGCTCGCAGGCGGCAGCGACGGCGGCCGTGGCGGCCGGCACGGCGTGTGAGGCCATCGACGCGGTGGCGCGCGGGATCATCGACGATGCCGGCCTCGGGCGCCACTTCATCCATCGCACGGGCCACGGTATCGGCCTCGAGACGCACGAGCAGCCGTACATCGTCGCAGGCAACGAGCAGCGCCTCCAGCGGGGCCACGTGTTCAGCATCGAGCCGGGCATCTACCTCGACGGCCGCTTCGGCGCCCGGATCGAGGACATCGTCGCCTGCACCGACGACGGCGTCGACGTGCTCAACGAGGTGCCGCGCGAGCTGCTCGTAGTCCGCGCCACCTGACGCGTCTCCCTCGGCGCCGGCCGAGCCGGCGGCCGTCGGCCCGAGCCGGCCGGCGGCGGTGCGGTGCTATCATCGATCGATCGGGTGCCCATACCGAGAACGCGCCCGCTGGTGCCTAATGAACGACCATCTTCACCGGCACGGCGCCTGTGCCGACTCAATCGCCGCCACGTCGCGGGCGGCCGGAGCCGCCGCATGACCGTTTCGGAGCGCCTGCCCGATGACGGTCTCCGGCCCGGCGCACAGCACGACCGCCAGCAGACTGACGCCGAGCAGGACGATGGCGCATCACGCGGTCCGACAGCCGCCCAGCTGAGGCGCTTCATCAAGTCGCGGCCGTATGTGCCGCTCCACGAGCTGAGACGCCGCTTCGAGCTGAACGGTGACTACGACGAGGTGACACCGATCGTCGTCGACGACGGCCGCAACGTGTTCGTCGGGCTGCCGCCGCGCGAGGCGCAGTTCATCGCCGACCTGGTTCGCTCTGGCGACATCGGCGTCGAGCTGTGCCACGACCCGCTGGTGCCGATCGTTGTCGGCGTCTACGCGATGAGGCCCGTCGCCCGCAACTAGGTCGCCCGCCCGCGGTCCCGGAGAGCCGCCCCGCGCGGGCTCGGTGATATACTCCCGGGGAGTATGTCGACATCGACCGATTTCCCGCCCGACCGGGGCCCGACGGCAGAGCTGAGCCTGCCCGTCGCGGGCATGACCTGCGCCTCATGCGTCAACCGCGTCGAACGCTTCCTGGCGCGCACGCCCGGCGTTCTCGAGGCCAACGTCAATCTCGCCACCGAGCGCGCGCGGGTCCGTTTCGATCCGGCGAAGGTCGGCCGTATCGAGCTGGTCAACGCGGTCGAGGCGGCCGGCTACGGCGTCAGCGCCGATGCCGGCACGGCCGACGAGCGGCCGCTGGCGGAAGAGGCCGACGAGCTGCGCGACGCGCGGGCGCGCGAGTCACGCCGGCTGGCGCTGCAGGCGGTGATCGCCGTCAGCGTCGGGCTCGGGATCATGGCCGTCATGTTCTGGCCGGCGCCGCCGCTGCCGATGGTGCAGCTCAACCTGCTCTTCTTCGCGCCCGCCACGTTCGTCCAGTTCTGGGCCGGGGCGCGCTTCTACGACGCCGCCTGGCGCGGCCTGCGCCATCGCTCCGCCAACATGAGCACGCTCGTCGTGCTCGGCACGAGCGCCGCGTGGGGCTACTCGACGGTCGTCGCCTTCATGCCAGGGCTCGTGATGGGCGCCGGCATCGAACCCGTCACCTACTACGACAGCTCGGCCGTGATCATCGGGCTGGTGCTGACCGGCCGCTGGCTGGAGGCGCGGGCGAAGGCGCAGACCGCCGGCGCCGTCCGCCGACTGGTCGGCCTGCAGGCCAAGAGCGCGCGCATCGTCCGCAACGGCCGTGAGGAGGACGTGCCCCTCGCCGACGTCCAGCCGGGCGACCTGCTGCGCGTGCGGCCGGGCGAGAAGGTGCCCGTCGACGGACGCGTCGTCGAGGGCTCGTCGGCGATCGACGAGTCGATGCTGACCGGTGAGCCGATGCCGGTCGTGAAGGCCGCCGGCGACGAGGTCATCGGCGCGACCGTCAACACCAGCGGCACATTCCTCTTCCGTGCGACGCGCGTCGGCGGCGACACCGTCCTGGCCCAGATCGTGCGCCTGGTGCAGGAGGCGCAGGGCTCGAAAGCGCCGATCCAGCGCGTCGCCGACACCGTCACCGGCTACTTCGTGCCGGTGGTCCTCCTCCTCGCGCTGATCACGTTCGGCATCTGGTTCATCTTCGGACCAGAGCCACGCCTGACCTTCGCGCTCGTTACCTTCATCACCGTCCTGATCATCGCCTGCCCATGCGCGATGGGCCTCGCCACGCCGACGGCGATCATGGTCAGCACCGGCAAGGGCGCGGAGGCGGGCGTCCTCATTCGCGGCGGAGAGGCGCTCGAGCAGGCGCATCGGGTCGACACCGTCGTCTTCGATAAGACGGGCACCCTCACGCTGGGCCGGCCGCAGGTCGCGCGGATAGTGCCGGCCGCCGGCATCAGCGAGGCCGATGTGCTGCGCGTCGCAGCCGCCGTCGAACTGGGCAGCGAGCATCCGTTGGGCGAGGCGATCGTCGCCCGCGCGCGGGAGAGCCAGCTCGACCTGCCCGCCGCCGAGGCCTTCGAGGCGGCAGCCGGTCACGGGGTCCATGCAACCTTCGATGGCGACGTCGCGGTCGTCGGCAATCGGCGGCTGATGGACGATCACGCGATCGACGTCGGCGAGCTGGGATCGGCGTTCGCGGAGGCTGCGCTCGCCGGCGAGACACCGGTCTACGTCGCCCGCGGCGGGCGGGCGCTCGGCCTGATCAGCGCCAGCGATCCCGTTCGGCCCGAGGCCCGCCAGGCCGTCGACGACCTACGCCGCCGCCGCATCGGCGTCTGGCTGCTGACCGGCGACGATCGGCGCGTTGCCGGCGCCGTCGCACGCCAGGTCGGCATCGACGACGTCATCGCCGAGGTCCTGCCGCCCGACAAGGCCGCCCAGGTCCGCCGCCTGCAGGAGGCTGGCCGTGTCGTGGCGATGGTCGGTGACGGCATCAACGACGCGCCGGCCCTCGCCCAGGCCGATCTCGGCGTCGCGATCGGGACCGGCACTGACGTCGCCATCGAGGCGTCCGACGTGACGCTCGTCGGCGGCGATCCGCGTCTCGTCGTGTCGGCGATCGCGCTGTCGGCGCGGACGATGCGCACGATCCGCCAGAACCTCTTCTGGGCGTTCGCCTACAACGTCTCGCTCATCCCCGTCGCGATGGGTGTGCTCTACCCCCTCGCCGGGCTGCTCCTCGACCCGGTCCTCGCCGCCGCCGCGATGGCCTTCAGCTCGGTCAGCGTGGTGGCCAACTCGCTGCGCCTGCGACGCGTGGACGTTCGTCCCGGCGGCGGGCGGCGCGCCGGCGGCCAGAAGCGGCCTCACCTGAGCGGAGTGCACCAGACCCCTCAAGCCTGAACCCTGACCGGGCTAGTGGTACCTACGGACCATTACGAAGGTGGCGTGGTTCGCACGGACAGCCCTGGTCTACGGTCGCGGCGCCCCAGAAATGACTGAGTGCTGAAAACGCGCCGGCGGGGTTAGCTGTTTGGAGGGGAACCGTGGCACATCGACCGGCCGGCCGCCTGTTGCTCTTCGTCGTGCTGTTGACGCTGGGAGTCTTCGTCCCCGGTTTCATGCCGGGCTCCAACGGGCAGGCCTTTGCAAACGACGGCCAGCTCGAGCTGACGCCCGTCGCCGACGCCTGGCTCAACAAGTCGAAGCCGAACAGGAACTACGGTTCTGCGCCCGTCCTGCGCGCGCAGAAGGGTGGCTCGCAGTCGCTGCTTCGCTTCCGTGTCGAGCCCTGGATGGGTCAGCCGGTCGAGAAGCTTCAGCTCGTGCTGACTGGCGTCGAGGGCAGCGGGCGCCTCGTCCTGGAGCCGACCGCCGGCGGCTGGACGGAGGGCAGCGTCACGTGGGCGACGAGGCCGGCCAAGCAGGCCGCCGTCGACAGGAAGAACGTCAACTCGAGCGTCGTCTCGCTCGACGCAAGCAGCCTCTTTCCCAACGGCGTCATCGATCGCAAGGTGCTCAACCTGCGTGTCAAGGACAACACCGGCAACCTCGTTCGGTTCGGGTCGCGCGAAAGTTCGAACAAGCCGCGCCTTGTCCTGACGCCGGCCGCGCAGGCCGTCGGCGCCGGCTCCCAGCCGAGCGCCGACACGTTCGCCCACAAGGGGAAGCCGAACAAGAACTTCGGCTCCGCGAAGTACCTGCGCGTCACCAGCAGCCCGAAGCGGATCAGCTACCTCAAGTTCGACATGTCCGCATGGCGCGGCCAGGCCGTCGAGTCGATCGAGCTGCACCTGCGCCTGGTCGACGGTGGCGGCAAGGGCCTGTCGGTCTATCGCATCGGCAGCAGCTGGAGCGAGAGCACTCTCAGCTGGAAGAACCGCCCGACGGGCGGCACGCTGCTGGCGACCGTCAGCAAAAAGCTGTCGAAGGGGACGGTGGCGATCGACATCACCAGCGCCTACTCCGGTGGCGTGATCAATACGAGCACGCTGTCGGTCCGCCTGGCGACCAAGTTGAACCGCTTCGTGTTCTCGTCACGCGAAGGCTCGTCGGCGCCTGTCCTACAGATCACGCCGGCGTCGGCGAGCGGTGCGAATCCGAGCCCCAGCCCGAGCCCGAGCGAGAGCCCGTCACCGAGCCCCAGCCCGAGCCCGAGCGAGAGCCCCAGCCCGAGCCCGAGCGAGAGCCCGTCACCGAGCCCCAGCCCGAGCCCG
>CAYRMQ010000033.1:10380-25363 GCA_964425305.1 uncultured Anaerolineaceae bacterium
CGAGCCCGAGCGAGAGCCCGTCACCGAGCCCCAGCCCGAGCCCGAGCGAGAGCCCGTCACCGAGCCCGAGTCCGAGCGAGAGCCCCAGCCCGAGCCCGAGCGCGAGCCCGTCACCGAGCCCCAGCCCGAGCCCATTGCCCAGCCCGTCACCGAGCCCCAGCCCGAGCCCGTCCTCGGAGCCGCTCTTCCGCTTCAGCGGCGGCGGCAACGCGCACGGCGTGGGCATGTCGCAGTACGGCGCCTACGGGCGCGCCAAGGACGGCCAGTCGTGGGCGCAGATCCTGGGCCATTACTTCACCGACACGACGATCGGCGCTCAGGACGCCAACACCGTCGTCCGCGTCCTGCTCGCATCGAGCTATTCGCCGACGTCCGACTCGCCCGCTCTGATCCGAGCGCAGAAGGCCGACTCGAGCGCCGCCGGAACCTGGTTCAGCGAGACCTTCCCGACATCGCTGAACAATCCGTTCCCGGCCGACAGCTACGCCGACATGCGGACCAACAAGGAGGGCTCGTGGACCGTCAGCGTGCGCAACGCAGACGGCGTGCTGCTGGCCGCCGCCGAGACCGAAGACTTCCTGATGCAGCCGTCCGACGGCGGCACCCTCTTCTACATGAAGTTCCGCGACAGCCTGCGCAAGTACGACCTGTATCGCGGCCAGATGCGCATGCGCGCGACCAGCTCGACCACCATGCAGGCCGTCAACATCGTGCAGATGGACGACTACCTCAAGGGCGTCGTGCCGAGCGAGGTGCCGGCGCTCTGGCCGAAGGCCGCCGTGCGCGCGCAGGCCGTCGCCGCAAGGAGCTACGTCAGCTTCAAGCTGCGCACGACGAACACGTGGGATGTCAAGCCCGACAGTAGCCACCAGGTCTACGGTGGCGTCAATAACGAGCACTCGGCCTCGACGGACGCGGTGCTGGTGACCTCGGGCAAGATCGTCGTGACGAGCAGCGGCAACGTCGCCGAGACGCTCTTCCACGCCATCGCCGGCGGGCACACCGAGCACAACGAGTACGCCTTCCTGTCTGGCGGCAAGCCGGGCACGCCGGTTTCCTACCTGCGCGGCAAGCCCGACGTCGACTCCAACGGCGTGCCGTTCGAGATCAAGCACTCGAACCCGTCCGGCTTCGCGTGGGTCAGCGGCGAGTTCACATGGCAGCAGCTGTCGGACATCCTCGCCAAGGATTCGCGCACGGACGTCGGCCTGCTGTCCGACATCCAGTTCGAGCGCGGCGTGTCGGGCCGTGCCTGGAAGGTGACGGTGGTCGGGCCGAAGGGCACCAAGTCGGTCACCGGCGGCGCTTTCAAGAACATCTACAACAAGAACAAGTTGTCGGGCGGCAACCTGCGCAGCAACATGTACTTCCTGGAGGAGGTGCCCTAGCCGCGCTTGCGGGCAGGGCGTCGGCTGACCGGTAGTGGCTCGTCGACGACGGCGACCCCGCGCCGGCGCAGCTCCTCGCGCAGCGCGTCGGCGGTAGCGTAGTCGCCCGCCTCGCGCGCTCGAGCGCGCTGCCGCGTGAGCCTGGCGGTCTCGCGAGCGGCAGCCTCGCTCGGAGGTGCCGCCTCGCGCCACGTCCGATGGAGGTCCAGCCCGAGAACGAGATCGGCGTCGAGGGCGAGCCAGCGCTTCTCGTCGGCCTCCAGCCGCGAGCGGAAAGCCTCGCGCAGGACGGCGAGGGCGGCGGGCAGGTCGAGGTCGTCGTCGAGCGCGGCGGCGAAGCGGTCGTGCAGTGCCCGGCCGGACGGGCTGAGCGGCGCGGCGGGCGCATGGGCCCGATCGGAGAGCCCGAATGCCGGCTCGTCGGGCGTGCCGTGCCCGGCGGTGTGGGCTGCCCGTCCGGTCGGTCGGTCGCCCGCCGGCCGTGCCTCGAGCGCGGGCGGCGCGGCCCACGCTCCAGCGCCCGGCGGTGGCCCGAGCGCGCGCAACCGGCTGCGCAGCGAGTCGAGCCCGGCTGCCGCAGCGCGCAGCGAGTCGGCCGAGGCATGCAGCTTGTGGCCGTAGCGCGCGGTCAGCGCCAGGTAGCGCAGTGCCAGCGGCTCGATCTCGGCTGTGCCCAGATCCGTCACGCGCTGGAAGTTGCCGGCCGACTTGGCCATCTTGCGGCCGGACGTCAGCAGGTGCTCCCCGTGGACCCAGATGCGCGCCGGCGGTCTGCCGCTGAGGGGCTGCGACTGCGCGATCTCGTCCTCGTGGTGCGGAAAGACGTTGTCGATCCCGCCGGTGTGGATGTCGAACTGCTCGCCGAGGTAGCGCAGCGACATCGCCGAGCACTCGAGGTGCCAGCCCGGGAAGCCGGTGCCCCAGCGCTTCGTCGGCCAGGAGTACTCGCGCCGGCCGGCCTCGGCTACCTTCCACAGCGCGAAGTCGGCCGGGTCGTCCTTGTGCGGGTCGGGCTCGCCACGATGACCGGCGCGCAGGTGGTCGAGTGTGTTGCCCGACAGTTGCCCGTAGGCGGGAAACGCCGAGACGTCGTAGTAGAGCGTCCCATCGTCGGTGCCGTAGGCGAGGCCGAGATCCTGCAGCCGCTCGGCGATCGCGATCATCTCGCCGACGTTTTCTGTCGCCCGCGGAAAGACGTGCGCGGGCAGGATGTTGACCGCCGCCTCGTCGCGGTGGAACTCCGCCTCGTAGTGGGCGGCCAGCTCGGCCGCCGACCGGCCCTCCAGCTCGGCCTGGACCAGCACCCGGTCGCCGCCGTGATCGTGATGCTCGTCGCGCATGTGCCCGACGTCGGTGATGTTCTTGACGTGCAGCACCGGGACGCCGTGGTAGAGCAGCGCGCGGCGGATGAAGTCGGCCAGCATGAACGTGCGCAGGTTGCCGATGTGCGCGTGGCGGTAGACCGTCGGGCCGCAGGTGTACATGCGCACCTGCCGGCCGTCGGACGGCTCGATCGGCTCGACGCGCCGGGTCAGCGTGTTGCGCAGCCGCAGCGTCACCGGGTCACGTTAGCACCGCGCCTCGGAGGGCCCTGGCCTCTGGCATCATCGCCGGGCATGAGATCGCGACGCGAAGCGGTGACCGGCGACTTCCGCTACGAGCATCCGATCGAGGTCCGCTTCGTCGACACCGACGCCTTCGGCCACGTCAACAACGCCGTCTACCTGTCGTACTTCGAGGCGGCGCGCGCCGGCTACTACGCCGCCGTCGCGGGCGCGCCGTTCGGCACCGGCGAGCATGCAGCCGAGCGGACCTTCGTCGTTGCCGAGGCGCGCCTCACCTACCGCGCGCCGGCGTTCTTCGGGGAGAGGCTGCTCGTCGGCTGCCGCTTCGCATGGACCGGCCGGACGTCGTTCGGGCTCGAGTACGCGGTCCGGGCGGACGCGTCGGCGGTGGCGCCGGCCCGTACCGTGGCCAACGGCGCGACGGTACAGGTCATGTTCGACCTCGAGCGCAGGCGTGTGATGCGCGTGCCGGCCGACCTGCTCGAGATGTTCGAGGGCTACGAGGGGCGCCCCATCCCTCGCCGCTAAGCCTCGAAGCGGCGGAAGATGGCGACGGCGTTCTGGCCCCCGAAGCCGAAGCCGTTGATCATCGCCGTGTCGACGCGGCGCTCCCTGGCGACGAGCGGCGTGTAATCGAGGTCGCACTCGGGCAGGTCAGGCTCCTCGAGGTTGATCGTCGGAGGGACGATACCCTCGCGGATGGCGCCGATGGCGGCCAGCGCACCGACCACGCCGGCGCCGCCGATCATGTGGCCGACCATCGACTTGGGCCCGCTGATCGAGACCTTGTAGGCGTGGCTGCCGAGGGCGCGCTTGATCGCGCGTGTCTCGGTCACGTCGTTGAGCGGCGTGCTCGTGCCGTGGGCACAGATGTAGTCGATCTCGTCGGGCGCCACGCCGGCGTCCTGCATCGCCTTGACCATCGCCATGCACTGGCCGCGGCCGGTCGGCTCGGGCGCCGAGATGTGAAACGCATCGGCTGTCAAAGCGGCGCCGAGGACCTCGGCCTGGATCGTCGCCCCGCGCTCCAGCGCGTGCTCGGCGCTCTCGACGACGACGACGCCGGCGCCTTCGCCGTAGAGGAAGCCGTCGCGGTGCCGGTCGAACGGGCGCGAGGCCTTCTCGGGCTCGTCGTTGCGCTTCGACAGCGCACCCATGTTGCCCAGCGCCGCGAAGCCGACGGGCAGCAGCGGCGCCTCCGTCCCGCCGGCCAGCACGACGTCGACGTCCCCGCGCTGGATCATGCGCAGCGCGTCGAGGAATGCGATGACCGACGTGGCACACGCCGCCGACTGGGTTATGACCGGCCCGGTCAGGCCGTACTCCATCGACAGCATGCACGCGCCCATCGAGCAGGACAGCGCCGGGATGGCGAAAGGGCTGACCTGGTTGGGGCCCCGGTCGGCGAGCACCTCCGTGCCGCTCGTGATCTGCTCGACGCCGCCGCCGCCGGTGTTTATCGTCACGGCGACACGGTCGCGCTGCTCGGGCGTCCAGCCGGAGAAGTCGAGCCCGGCGTCGTTGACCGCCTCCTTGCCGGCGGCCATTGCGAAGTGGATGAAGCGGCTCATCCGGCGGGCCATCTTGCGATCCATCGCGACGGTCGGGTCGAAGTCCTTGACCTCGGCGGCGATGCGCACCTCGAACTTGGAGGCGTCGAAGGTGGTTATCGGCCCGCCGCCGCTGACGCCGGCGACGAGGTTGCGCCAGAACGTGGGATGGTCGTTGCCGATCGGTGTGACGGCGCCCAGGCCGGTGACCACGGCGCGGCGCGATAGATCCTTCTCGGGCAAGTGTGGCTCCTTGGAGTGCTTGGCCGAGATTGTAGCGGCGAGTGCCGTGCTGCCCGGCGGCTCGGACTGCCGGCCGGGCGGCTCAGTCTGCCGGCCCGGCGTGGCGCCGCGCGCGACGGTACGCAGCTCGCGCCTGGGGCATTGCTCGCCAGCCGGCCGGCACGAGCCGCACCCACGCCCTGATCGCCACGCCCAGCAGCCGCGCCAGCCGCTCGCGGCGGTGAGTCCACTCAATGCCGTACTCGCGGCGCAACCGGCTGGGCAGGAAGCGCAGGCCGGGCAGCGCCAGGAGATCGATGACCGGCCGCGGCGCAAGCCGAACGGGCGGGCGAATGATCGATGGCGCAAGCCGGCGGGCCGTGACGGTCGGCCGGATGGGTCCGTAGGCACCGAGCATTCGCCGCCAGTAGCCCATGAGCGCCGGCCAGTCCGGCGGGCTGAGCGTGAGCGGGATCCCGAGACGGATGCCAACCGCCCGCGCCTCCTGCCAGAACTGCTCCCTCTCTGTCGGCGTCAGCGCGGCCACCCAGCGTTCATAGGCACGCACGCTGGTCACGATCAGCGTCACCTGCACCCACAGCAGCAGCTCGGGATCGAGCGCGCGGTAGCCGGCTGCCACAGCTGCCGCCGCGGGATCGAGCGACTCCCCGCGGACGCCGGCGTGGATGCCGTTCAGACGGCGCACCGCGCGCTCGGCCGCGCGGCCGTCGCCAAAGACGAGGTCCATCGTGGTGTGGATCGTGCCGTGCAGCCGGCCGAACGGGTCGGCCTCGAAGTCGCTGTGATGAGCGACGCCCTCGGCGACGAGCGGGTGCGCGATCTGGAGCAGCAGCGCGGTCGGGCCGGCGCCGAGCAGCACCGCCTCGCGGTTGATGCGCCACATCATGCTGTCCGGGCCGTAGAAGCCGAGGATCGGGTCGGCGACGGGTTCCATGGGGCCGAATGGTGGCATAGCCTCTGCCCAGCCCATGACGGAGCCCTTCGACCTCTTCGTGCGCAACGGCACGCTGGTGCGTGGCGCCGGCCGCCGGCCGGCGGACGTCGGCGTGCGTGCCGGGCGGATCGCGGCCATCGAGGCGCCGGGCACGCTCGGCGGAACGGCCGTGCGTGAGATCGACGCCGCGGGTCTGTTCGTCCTGCCCGGCCTGATCGACGGTCACGTCCACTTTCGCGAGCCGGGGCGCGAGCAGGCCGAGGACTGGCTGACCGGCTCGCGCGCGGCGGTGATGGGCGGGGTGACGACCGTCCTCGACATGCCCAACACCCTGCCGCCGACCGACGACGCGGATCGCGCCCGCCACAAGCTGCGCCTGGCCACCGGCAAGGCCCACTGCGACTTCGGGATCTTCGGCCTGCTCGGCGAGCAGGACGACCGCACCCTCCGGTCGCTCGTGGCGACCGAAGGCCTCGTCGGGCTGAAGGTCTTCCTCGGTCCGACCACCGGCGACCTGTCGCCACCGCCCGACGAGCGGCTGACAGCCGTCCTCCGGCTGGCGGCCCGCGCCGGCGTGCGGGTGGCCTTCCACGCCGAGGATCGCGCTACGATCGGCGCCGCCGAGCAGGTCCTGCGTGCGGCGGGCCGGCACGACGCGCGGGCTCATCTCGAATCGCGGCCGGTCGAGGCCGAGCTGCGCGCGATCGAGCACGTCGGCCGGCTGCTGGCCGGGAGCGGCGCGGCCGGCCACGTGCTGCACCTCTCGTCGCGCGACGGCGTGGCCGCCGTCGAGCGGCTCCGCGCGGGTGGCCTCGACGTGACCTGCGAGGTGACCGCCCACCACTGCCTGCTGTCGGCCGACGACTATGAACGGCTGGGCGCGCTGATCAAGTGCAACCCGCCGGTGCGCGAGGCCGAGCACGGCGCCGTGCTCTTCGCCGCCCTCGCCGACGGCCGCATCGACTGCGTTGCCAGCGACCACGCGCCCCACGCGCCGCCGGCCAGGCGGACGCCCGACACCTGGCAGGCGGCCGCCGGCATCGGTGGCGTTGAGACGACGCTGCCCCTCTTGCTGACGCACGGCGTCAACGCCGGTCGCCTGACGCTCGAGCGGCTGGTCGAGGCCTTCGCCGAGCGGCCGGCGCAGGTCTGGGGGATGTGGCCGGTGAAGGGCAGCCTCGCCGTCGGGTCGGACGCCGACATGACCATCGTCGACCTGCAGCGGCAGGGAGTCATCCGCGGCGCGGGCCTCCACTCGAAGCACGGCCTCACGCCGTTCGACGGCTGGCCGACGCGCGGCCGGCCCGTGGCGACGATCGTTCGAGGGCGGGTCGTGATGGAGGATGGCGAGCTGCGCGCCGAGCCGGGCTGGGGTCGCCCGGTCGGGCGGGAGCCGCCCGGCCTCAGCCCGTCAGCGGCTTGATGTCGGCCCGGCGCGCCTGCGCGAGCGCCTCTCTCACGTCGTCGAGGGTGGCGAACGGGCCACGAACCAGCTCCTGGCCGAGTTCGTCCTGACGGGCCGTGTCGACGAGATACCAGCGTCCGGCCTCGCCGCGCACCTCGAAGCGATCGTCGGCGCTGCGGTAGCTGCCGGCGGCCTGCCGGGTCAGCTTGTTGGGATCGCTCATTCGAGCCGGATCTCCTCGAGCGGCACGTCCCAGTGGGCGTCGAGCAGCTCGAAGCGGCGCCGCTCCTCGGCGACGAAGCGCTCCTGGTCGGGGAAGAGCCGCCGCTTGATCTCGGCTTCGCTGTGCGCCTCGAGGGCCGCCCAGTCGCGATAGGTGATCGTCACCATCGCCGTCCAGTCGGCACGGCCGTCGCCGTGGAAGCGCGGCGTGTAGAGCGCGACGCCGGTGAAGCGGCCTTCGCGCAGCTGCTCGCGCAGGACCGGCCAGTGATTGCGCCGGAAGAGGTCGAGCCACTCGTCGTGGTGGCCCCAGCGGGCGCGGTAGAAGTAGGCCACGACGACCGGTTGCGCCCGCCGGTCAGGCGAAGTGTCGGTCATCCGCAGATGCTGCCACAGCCAGGAGTGGGGTTGATCGGCTGGCACAGGCAGTGGCAGAGTGGACGACGTGACTCATCAGCCGATCGCCGACTTCTTCGATCGCGAGTGTTGCGCGGCGACGCAGCAGCGCGGAGCCGACGCGGACGCCCTCGACCGGAGTGAGGAGGCCCTGCTGGCGGCGCTCGACGAGATCGGCGTGGCCACCGGGACAGTCCTCGAGCTGGGCTCGGGCGACGGTGCCCTCAGCCGCGAGCTCGCTCGCCGCGGCGCGCGGCGGGTGCTGGGGATCGACCTCTCGCCGCAGAGCGTCGGCTACGCCGCGGCGCGGACGGCCAGCACCGGCCTCGGCGAGCAGGTCAGCTTCCGCGTCGGCGATGCCGCGAGCGCTCGCGTGGAGGGCCACGACGCCGTCATCTCGGCCAAGGTCTTCTGCTGCTTTCCGGACCCGCGCGCGCTGCTGGCCAACACGCTGCCGGCGGCCGGTTCCGCCTACGCCCTCGTGCTGCCCGAGTCGCGCGGCATCTTCGGGCTTGGCGCGCGGCTCTTCGTGCTCGGTGCCAACGCCTGGCAGTGGCTGCGCCGCGACGCTTTCCGCGCCTACATCCATGACATCTCGGCGATCGACGCGGCGATCCGTGCGGCCGGCTTCAGCAGGCGCGTTTCACGGCGCGTCTCGATCTGGCGGGTGCTCGCGTACAGCCGCGACTGAGCTCGGCCCTCCGGCGCTTTCAAGTCAGCCGTCCCGGCGGCTCGCCTCGGCGCGGCGCCACAGCGCACGCAGCGATTCCGCCAGGCGGGCCGGCTCGATGCGGTGGGGCGGGTCGAAGTGGTGGCGCTCGGCGAAGAGCTCGAGGGTGTAATCGGAGAAGACCGACGCCAGGCGCTCGGCCATCTTGCCGTAGTAGTCGGGGTTGCTGAGCGCCCCGAGGCCGTAGTAAACGGGTCGCTCGAAGCGGCGCAGCCGGTCGAGATCCAGGTCACTCGCCCGAAAGGCTCGGCCGATGGCCTTGATGCCGGCAGGCCGGCTGGCCATCCACTCCGGCGCCGGCCCCGCGGACGGTGCGGGAGGAGCCACTCCGGGTGCGAGCTCGAGCGGGATGAAGGCAGCCATGACCTCGTCCTCGGGCAGGTGTTCGACCTGCTCGAACCCGCGCCACACGTCGCGCTCCTCGGCAGTCAGCTCCTGCCAGCCGATCCACGCCGGCTCGAGCAGGGCGAGGCTGCGCAGCCGCTCTGGATGGCGCTCGCTGAACGCCAGGCATGCGCCACCGCCGCCCGAATAGCCCACCAGGTGGAAGGTGTCGAAGCCGGCCGCGTCGGCGCTCCGCGTTATGCCCGCGACCTCGACGTCGAGGCTGTAGTCGGCCGGCGGTCCGTCGCCGGCATAGACCTCGAGCTCCTTCGCTCGTGCGTCGACCTGCTCGCCAAGCTCGGCCAGCAGCGCGCCGTAGGCCAGCTCCACCGGAGTGACGATGCCGGGCAGCAGGATGACCGGCCAGCGACCCGCCATCGCGCCCCGCTCAGTCGCCGTCGTAGCGCTTGAAGATGACCGCGCCGTTGTGCCCGCCGAGCCCGACGTTGTCGCTGATCGCGTAGCGGATCGCCATCGAGCGCGACGCGCCGTGGACGACGTCGAGGTTGATCTCGGGGTCCGGGTCGCGGTAGTTGAGCGTCGCCGGCGCGCACTGGTTATGGACGCTGAGGACGGTCATGACGCCCTCGATGGCGCCGGCCGCGCCCATCAGGTGGCCGGTCAGCGACTTGGTGCCGCTGATCGCGACGTTCGGCGTGTGCTCGCCGAAGACGGCCCAGAACGCCTGCGCCTCGCGCAGGTCGCCCAGCGGCGTGGACGTGCCGTGGGGGTTGATCAGGTCGATCTCGTTGGCCGGCGTGTTGTGCCGCTCGAGCGCCTGGATCAGCGCGCGCCGCACGCCGTCGCCCTTCTCGACCGGCTGGATCAGGTCCCACGCGTCGGCCGCCGAGCCATAGCCGACGACCTCGGCATAGACCTTCGCGCCGCGCGCCCGGGCATACTCGAGATCCTCGAGCATCATTGCGCCGGCGCCCTCGCCGAGGACGAAGCCGTTGCGCGTCTTGTCGAACGGTCGCGAGACTGTCTCGAGCGGCTCGCCCGGCCGGGGCAGGCCCATGCCGCGCATGTTGGTGAAGCCGATGTGGGCCAGCTCGTGCAGCGGGTTCTCGGTGGCGCCGCAGATGGCCGCGATGAAGTCGCCGCGGCGGATGCCCTCGGCCGCCTCGCCGATGTTGTGCGTACCGGTCGCGCACGCCGTCACGACGCACATGTTCGAGCCGCGGATGCCGGTCTCGATGGCGATCTGGCCCGACGCCGTGTCGGGCAGCATGTTGGCGATGAAGAAGGGACTGACCGTGCGGGCGCCCTTGTTCTCCCAGTTGAGCCGTTGCTCCATCAGCATCAGCGGGCCGCCGGCGCCCGAGCCGAAGATGACGCCGATGTCGTCGCGGTTGTCGGTCGTGATCTCGAGGCCAGAGTCGGCCAGCGCCTGCTTGGCAGCGGCGACGCCCATGACGACGTTGCGGTCGGTGCGGCGGATGGCCTTGAAGTCCATCCACTGCGTGCCGTCGAAGTCGTTGACCTCGCCGGCGGCCTGCGCCTCGTAGGGCGAGGGATCCCAGCGCGTGATGCGCTTGAGGCCGCTGCGGCCGTGGATGAGGCTCTCCCAGACACTGTCGACGTCCTGGCCGATGGGGCTGATGATGCCGAGGCCGGTGACGGCGACGCGGCGGCTGAAGTCGGGGCGGCGCATGCTAGGTAGTGGCTCCTGCGGTGGTGGCTTGGATGGCGGGTGGTAGCGCGAGTCGCCCGGGCGCCGACTGGTCGTCGAGGGCGTGGGCCTCGGCGTCGGGGGCGATGCGCCTGATGAGGCCGGTCAAGACCTTGCCCGGGCCGACCTCGATGAAGCGGGTGACGCCGTCGGCGGAGATTCGTTCGACGGCGGCGATCCAGTCGACGCCGCGCGTGAGGTGCTCGACGAGCTCGGCGCGGCAGGCCTCGCCCGTCGTCAGCGGCCGGGCGTCGGCGTTGGCGAGGAGCGGCGCGCTCGGATCCGCGAACGAGACATCGGCCAGGACGCGGCGCATGTTCTCCGCCGCGCGGCTCATCAACAGGGAGTGGGCGGCGACGCTGACCGGCAGCAGCACGGCGCGCTTGGCGCCGAGCTCCTTGGCGAGCTCGCTGGCCCGTTCGACGGCGGCGCGCTCACCGCTGACCACGATCTGGCCGGGGGAATTGCGATTGGCGATGGTGAAGGCACCGACCGACTGGCCGGCGGACACCAGCTCGGGCAGGCGATCCTCAGGCAGGCCGATGACGGCCGCCATCGCGCCGTCGGCGGCCGACGCCTGCATCTGGCGGCCGCGCTCACGTACCAGGCGCAGCCCATCGGCAAGGGAGAGGACGCCGGCGGCGACCATCGCGCTGTACTGGCCCATCGAGTGGCCGGCGTGGAAGTGCGGGACGGGCATCTCGCCGCTGGCCGCTTCCTCGAAAGCGCGCAGGTAGGCGATCGATGTGGCCAGGATGGCCGGCTGGGCGTTGACGGTCTGGTCGAGCTCGTCGGCGGGGCCGTCGAAGCACAGGCGCGACAAGGGCTCGCCGAGCGCCTCGTCGGCGGCGGCGAACACCGCGGCGGCTGCCGGCGAGGCGTCGGCCAGCGCCCGGCCCATGCCGGCATATTGGGAACCCTGTCCGGGAAAAGCGAAGGCGATGCGGCTCAAGATGGCGGCCACGTTATCAGGGGCCGGGCACCTGCGCCGTCCATTGCGTGCAGGTGTGCAACGATCTGGCGTACCCTGTGCGGGTGACCGGCGAGGCACGCACGGCCGATGAGCTCAGCCCAGCCGTCGTCGCCGCGCGCGACCAGGTCCAGAACCCTCGCCAGCTCTCCGACCGCATTGCGATGGGCCGCGCGCTGTGGCGTGACCTCGTCGTCGGTTTCGCGGCGCAGCTCGGCACGCTGGGCCTCGGGTTCTCACAGCTCGCCGCGCTGTACGCCATCTCGGGCACCGAGACGCTGACGATCGCCGAGCTGGGCGAGCGCATCGGCCGCTCGCCGTCGGCGACCAGCCGGCTGGTGACGTCGCTCGAGCGGCGCGGTCTCGTCCGCCGCCACGAGGAGGCCGTCGATCGCCGTTTGCGGGTGCTCGAGGTGACTGCCGGCGGTCAGGCGCTGCTGGCCCAGATCGACGGCGCCCGCGCCGAGGAGTTCCTGTCCATCGTGCGGCCGCTGCCTCCCGATGAGCGGGCGCTGGTGGCGATGGCCGTCGCCGCGCTGTCGAGCCGCGCGATGACCCGCGCCGGCCGGCTGATCAAGGCGCGCTGAGGCCGCCGCTCAGGGCAGACACTCGCCCGTATCGGCCGCCCGGGTCTGGTCGCGCGAGCCGGCGATCGAGTCGGCAACGGCGACAGGCGACAGCGCGTAGCCGATGTCCCTGTTGTCGCGCGACTCGGAGAAGGTGACGCCGCCAACCGTCCCGTCGCCGAGCACGACCGGCCCGCCGCTGTCGCCCGGCGCGACGTCGGCGTGCAACTCGACGACGGAGCGGGCGACCGTTCGCCGGCCGTAGATGTCGCGTCCGAGCGCCTCGACGCTGCGGCTGACCGCCGCCGGTATGACGCGCAGCCGGCCGCCGCTGGTGTAGCCCAATGCCGCCGCCGGGTCGCCGCGCTCGGGTGGCTCGTCGGCCAGCGGCAACGGCTCGAGGCCGAGATTGGGCGCGTAGACGAGGGCCACGTCCAGGTCGGGGTCGAAGTGGACGACGACTCCGTCGTAGCGGTCGATGCGGCCGTCGAACGACAGCTGGACGCGGGTGGATCCGGCGACCACGTGCGCGTTGGTCACGAAATGGCTGGGGCCCACGGCGAAGCCGGTGCCGGTCAGCAGGCGCGCGCAGGCAAGCGCCTCGATGCGCAGCGTGCTGGCCCGTGCCGGCGCGGCCATCGTCTCGGCCTCTGCCACCGTCGGGCCATTTGTCGGCGGCTCGGCCGGCAACGCGGGGCCGACGAACACCTCGGGCAGGCCCGCGATGTTGATGATCTGTCCCAGCTCGGCGGCGAGGGCGACCGGCGACGGCAGCCGCGTCTCCATCGCGCGCAGGATCAGTGACTGGCGCGCCTCGGTGGCGATCGTCGGCATGGGCAGCACGGTCAGCAGCCCGCCCAGCAGCCAGACCATGAACAGGCCGCGCGCGAAGCCGAAGACGCCGCCCGCGCCGCTGTCGACGCCGCCAAGCACGCCACGGCCCATGCTGTTGCGGACCGACGCACCGACGAGACTGCCCACCGACTGCATCACGAGCACGATCGTCGCCATCGTGCCCAGCGCCAGCAGCCCGCGCAGCGGCGGCTCGATCTCGCCCAGGAGCTCGGCGGCGTGGGGCGCGAGCAGGATCAGGAAGGCAACGCCTGCGACGAACCCGACAAGCGCCAGCACCTGGACCATGAAACCCGAGCGAAAGCCCATGACGACCGCTCCGATGACGAGCAGGATGGCCATGACGTCGATCAGGTTGAAGGGCAGCTCGGGCATCAGACGCCCCAGCCGACGGCGCGCCGGACCTCGATGCGCATAAGCGGCCGCTCCTCGAGCCGCTGCGCGGCGTACTGCGGGTAGCGCTGGCGCAGCATGTGCAGCGCCGCGGCGTGCTCCTCGGCATGGTCGGCCGGCTCGAGCAGGCTGGCCTCGCCGTCGAGCCTCAGCCAGGCCAGCCGTGACCAGTCCTCCGTCCAGCGATCGACGAGCAGCGAAACCTCCGGCCGCGCCTGGATGTCGCGCACGCGCGCGAGCCGCCGCGGATCGGCGACGGACTTCGCTTTCTCGTCGAGCGCGAAGTAGACGACGGCGCTGTCGGGGTCGTAGGCATAGGCGACGGGCACGAGCCGCGGCCGGCCGTCGGGCGCGATCGTGCCCAACGTCGCGCGCCGCGCCTCGTCGAGGAGGGCACGTTCGGCCGGGCGCAGGATGGCGGTCGCGGCGGACATCGGCCGCAAGCCTAGCGCCGAAACACCATCTGAGCGAACGCTGAGCCTGGTCTGTGATCGCCTGGCAGGGCGGCCGATTCCAGTGGCGTTGATGAAAACGACAGAGATCGCCCTGGATGCCGGATCGACTCCAGCCACATTGCTGAAAGCGACCGGTAGGGACGGTAGCAGGCGCCGAAACGAGCCTGCCCGCGTCGCAACCTCCAACTGGCCTGGCAAGAACCGACGACACGGCGGATTCTCGGTCGGACTTTCCAGCGCCTCCGGAAGCTTCGCCGGGTGACCGTCACGTTCACCAATGGCGCTGGAATGCCCCCTTCAGAGCGGCGACTGCCGCAGCGTGGCTCGCCCAGAGGGTCACAAGCCGCCGGCGAACGCGGGCGGGTAGACGACCTGACCGCGGATGGCCGGGTCGTACGCGGGGAGGGGCAGCGCGAAGAAGTCGGACTGCGGGTAGTCGGGTGGCGGCGTGATGCCCAGCTCGTCGGATGGCACGAAGCCGAAGCGCGGGTAGTAGTCGCGGTGGCCGAGGACGACGACGAGCGGCTCGTTCAGCTTGCCGGCGGCGGCCAGGCCGGCCTCTGTCAGCGCGGTGCCGATGCCCTGCCGCTGCCGGTCGGGCCTGATGGCCAGCGGCGCCAGCGCCAGCACCTGCCGCGCGCCATGGTCGGTCAGCACGTCGACGTGGCTGAACAGCACGTGGCCGACGACCTCGCCGCCCTCCTCGGCGACCAGCGAGAGCTCGGGCACGGCCCGGTCGGAGGCCAGGATGCGCTCGACGAGCAGCGCCTCGTCCGGTCGCCCAAAGGCCACCGATTCGACCTCGAAGATCAGCCCGCGATCGGCCGCTGTCGCAGGACGAACGACTACGGCTGCGCCTCGGCGATGGCGACGGTCTCGATCGCAACCGGCTCGGTCGGCCGGTCCTGCGCGCCGGTCGGCGCGGTCGCGATCTTGTCGACGACCTCCTCGCCCGACGTCAGCTTGCCGAAAATCGTGTAGTTGGGCGGCAGCGGGTAATCGGCGTGCATGATGAAGAACTGGCTGCCGTTGGTGTTCGGACCGGCATTCGCCATCGCCAGCGTGCCGCGCTCGTACTTGCGGCCGACCGGCTCGTCGTCGAAGCGGTAGCCTGGTCCGCCGCGGCCGGTGCCGGTCGGGTCGCCGCCCTGGACCATGAAGCCCTTGATCACGCGGTGGAAGATGACGCCGTCGTAGAAGCCTTCGCGGGCGAGGAAGACGAAGTTGTTGACGGTCCGCGGCGCCTCGCCGGCGAAGA
>CAYRMQ010000034.1:0-25082 GCA_964425305.1 uncultured Anaerolineaceae bacterium
AGCCGCGCCCGCGGCCCGTGCTGCCTCAACAGGTCGGCCGCCTTCTCGTACGAGGCCATCGCAAGATCGGAATCATCCGCCTGGGCTGACGCTCTCGCCAACGTCAGCAGCGAGTCCGATAGGGCCTTTCTATCGTCTGCCGCCCGTGCCGTGGCAATCGCCTTATGGGCCAACTCCAGAGCCCGGCCGGTCTGACCTCGAGCCAGCATGATCCGCGCCTCAGTGTCCACGACACGCGCCAGCTCACGGCGATCGTCAAGCTGTTCGAACTGCCGCCGAGCGTCCGAAACCAGCTCTTCCGCACGACTGACATTGCCCACTGCAAGGTAGGCATTGGCAAGGTTGTTCTGGAGCAGCGCTGTTTCGTGGTGTGCGTTCGCTGAACGGTAGAGAGCAAGGCTTTCCGTGCCGGTGCGGATGGCTCCTTCCAAGTCGCCGCTCTCCTGATACGCGACCGCGAGAGCCGAAAGGAACGAACCGCGGCGCCGATCGTCCAGGTCCCGACTCAAGGCGCGCGCCTCTTCCAGGTACGTGACAGCGGCACCGTGATCGCCATCCCACGTCTCAACCAGTGCCAAAGCGGTCAGTAGCCGCATCTCGAGGTCTGGATCGACCTCCATGCCGCCCCGCACTTGGTCGAGCAGGGCACGGAGGATGCTGCGTGCCTCGGCACTGTTCTCTTCGAGATACTGGGCGTGGGCCAGCCAGTAGCGGCTCAGCATGACGTCCCGTTCTCTGCGCATCAGTCGGAATAGTTCAGCGGCCTCGGTTGCCGGCGCAATCGCCTCGAGCCCGCGTCCCAGCCGGCAGTTCGCCTCAGCAAGGCCGAGCAGCAGCTCGGCCTTGGACGCCGCATCTAGCGTTCCCCTGAGCATCTCGCGGTAGGCATCGGCGGCCTCGAGCCATCGGCCGGACGCCAGCATCAGGTCGGCCTCTAGCCGAGTCCAGCGTGCGTCCTCGCTGCCCAGGAAGTGGGCCGCCGGAAGGCCGAGCCGATCCGACAGGAAGTTCAGAGCAGCCATAGACGGCTTGGCGTGCCCTTTCTCGAGGGCGCTGATATACGCCTTTGTGTAGCGCCCCTCGGCCAACTGCTGCTGTGTCAGATTGGCCCGCAAGCGCGCGGTCTTGATGCGCTCCCCTATCTGTCGCGCCAAGGCGCTGTCGTCTACGACTATTCGCCGGCGCTTGACCGTCTTCACGCCGGGCAGTGTATCAGGCGGGTCACTGGCGGTTAACCCCCGGCAGCAGCTCGTCGACCGGCACGTTCATCCGCTGCGCCATCAGGTTCAAAGCCGCCAGCGATGGGACCACCCGGCCGTGCTCTACAGCAGAAATGAACGCCCGCGACAGTGGACCGCCTACCTGGCCCTGAGTCATGCGGCGCTCCAGCCGCAGCTTCCTCACGCGGGCCCCGAGCGTCGTAGCGAAGTCGGAGCCCGGGCCCCACCCAAGATGTTTAGCAATACTTGACTTTCGCACCAGGGAAGCATAGCATGACCGCACGAGGCCGGCTCCCAGTACCGGCCCAGCGAAGGAGGGCGAAATGGGCACACTTCGTTCACGCGTGACCGGTCACCGGGTCACTGCCATCGTTCTGGCGGCAGTCGCGACACTGCTTACGGCGGCGACCGCTCTGGCGGGCACAGGATCCGCGCCCTGGCCCAGGTAGGACCAGGCGAGCGCACGAGACGCGGCGGCTCTCCTAGCCGCCCCGTAACAGCGACCGGCCTCAGCCCTTGCGGCGGGGGCCGGTCCTGATTCATGCGCACGCAGTCGTTGTGCGCCCGAACGAGATCAGTCGCCGGGGGCGTCGAACGCGACCTGGTCCACGTAGCACCACGCCCAGTCCTCGCCCGGCTCGTGCGAGCGGACGATGGGGTGGCCGGTGGAGGCGGCGTGGGCGGAGGCATGGCGGTTGGGCGACGAGTCGCAGCATCCGACATGGCCGCAGATCAGGCACAGCCGCAGATGGACCCACTGCCCGCCGATACGCAGGCAGTCCTCGCAACCGTCGGCCGAGGGGACGACGGCCCGTATCTGGTCCAGGTGGGTACAGCTGCGCATGTGGGGCCTCCGGCGGTGTCGTGACCGGGCCAGTCTCCCATATGGACCGCCGGCCCAGGCGCAGCGACCACCGCCCGCCCGATTCCCGGCGGCCGGTTACTCTTCAAGCCGATGTATGCCGTCATCCTCGCCGGCGCCAGCGGGACCCGCCAGCGGCCGCTGCGCGGCGGCACCACCCCGCCGGCGTTCCAGCCGATGGATGATGGGCGGAGCCTGCTCCAGCACACCGCCGACCGACTCGCCGGGATGATCGATCCGGCGGACATCGTGGTCGTCACCGACCGCCGTTATGGCCAACTCGTGCGCGGCCAGATGCCCGACGCGCGGATCGTGACCGAGCCGATCAACCGCGGCACCGCGGCCTCGCTGGCCCTCGCCACCGCCGCCGTCGAGCGACCGGCCGACGAGACGATGGTCGTCGTCTGCGCTGACCACGAGCTGGAGCGGCCGGAGCTGCTGCGCGGGGCGATCGAGGCAGTCGACCGCGACGTCGTCGGCGCGGAGGAAGCCGACCAGGCGCTCATATCGTTCGCCGTCCGCCCGACACATCCCGACCGCGAGCTGACCTACCTGCAACCCGGCTACGACGACTTCCGCCGCCTCGGCGACATGCGCCTGTACTCGGTCGAGACGGTCGAGGCCAAGCCCGACAACGGCCGCACGCGACAGCTGTTCGAAGCGGGCACCTACTACTGGAGCTCGGGCAACTTCTGCTGGCGGCGCGGGGCGATCGTGCGTGCCATCGAGCGCTATACGCCGCTCTTCACCCTGCTCCGACCGGCCCACCGCTCGGAGATCGCGCTCGCCGGCGCTTACGATCGCCTCCAGCCGCTGTCGATCGACGAGGCCATCCTGGTTGGTGCGGCGCGCGACGGCAGCCTGCTGGCGATCCCGCTCGACCTGGGCTGGCGCGATGTGACGGCAGTCGCCTGACGATGGCCGGCCGAGCCCCGAGCGAGCTGCCCGCGATCGTCCTCGTCGAGGACGAGAGCGAGTGGCTGGTCCGCGCGCGGCGGCTGCTCGAGCGCCGCTTCGGTGCCGACTACCAGATCGTCGCCGAGCAATCTCCGATCGTCGCCCTCGAGCGCATCCGCTCCCTGCGCGCGGCGGGCGTCGACGTCGCCGTCATCCTCGCCGACCAGTCGCTTGGCGAGATGAGCGGCGTCGACTTCCTCGCCGAGTGCACCGAGATCTGCCCGGAGGCCAAGCGCTGCGTGCTGGTCGCCTTCGGCGAGCTGGAGAACGTGCGCGAGCCGATCCTGCGCTCGGCGGCGCTGGGCCAGATCGAGACGTACCTGCCCAAGCCGTGGCGCGACGCCGACGAGGCGTTCTACCACGGCGTCACCAAGTTCCTCGACGAGTGGGACCGGACGCACCGGCCACAGTTCGAGATGATCAGGATCGTCGGCGACGCCTGGGACCCATACGGGCAGGGCCTGCGCGCGGCGCTCTACCGCAGCGGCGTGCCGTACGGCTTCTACGACGCCGAGAGCGAGATCGGCCGCCGGCTGCTCGAACGCGCCGGCGTCGACGGGCCGCTGCCCGTCGCAGTCCTCGCCGACGGCCGTGCGATGGCTCATCCCAGCGCGATCGAGATCGCCGGCGCCCTCGGCATCAACACCGACCTTGCTGCGCGCGAGTTCGACGCGGTCATCGTCGGCTCGGGGCCGGCCGGCCTGGCCGCCAGCGTCTACGGCGCGTCGGAGGGCCTGAACGTGCTGCTCATCGAGAACGAGGCGCTGGGCGGGCAGGCCAGCACGAGCACGATGATCCGCAACTACCTCGGCTTCCCGCGCGGACTGTCCGGCCAGGAGCTTGCCGGGCGGGCCTTCCGCCAGGCGTGGTTCTTCGGCGCCAGCTTCCTCATCGGCCGCAACGCCAGCGGCCTGCGCCGGGAGGGAGGCCTGCGCGTCGTCGAGCTCGACGACGGGTCGAAGGTTCGCGCGCTGACGGTCATCCTGGCCACCGGCGTCAGCTACCGCCGGCTGGGCATACTGCGCGTCGAGGAGCTGGTCGGGCGCGGCGTCCACTACGGCGCGCCGGTGACCGAGGGCCCGGGCATGGCCGGCCAGCACGTCTACGTCGTCGGCGGCGGCAACTCGTCGGGCCAGGCGGTGACGTACCTGGCGCGCTTCGCCGAACAGGTCACGCTGGTCGTCCGCGATCCGCAGCTGGGCGAGATGTCCGACTACCTGGTCCGCGAGCTGGAGAGCCGGCGCAACGTCGAGGTCCGCCTCAACACGGTCGTCGTGGACGCCGCTGGCGACGGCCGCCTGCGCCGCCTCGTCCTGCGCGATACGGCACACGACGTGACGGTCGAAGAAGAGGCGACCGCGCTGTTCATCCTGATCGGCGCCGAGCCACGCACCGACTGGCTGCCGGCAGACGTCCTGCGCGACGAGCGCGGCTACATCCTGACCGGCGATGCCTGCCAGGTAACGTTCGAGGACGGCCGCTATCCGGCCACGTTCGAGACGAGCATGCCCGGCGTCTTTGCCGTGGGCGACGTGCGCAACGGCTCGATGAAGCGCATCGCCGCCGCCGTCGGCGAAGGATCCACCGCCATCCGCAAGGTCCACGAGTACCTCGCCCGCGCGCGCGAACACGAGCCCGTCGCCGAGCACGTCGCCGGACCCGTCGGCGATCGCGTCGCCGAGGCCGAGCCGGCCTGAGCGCTGTCGGCGCGCGGCGCCGGCCGGCGGCCGAGCTTACGGCGCCGGCTCTTCGACAAGGGCGCTCCACGCCGGCCGGGCGAAGGCGATCCAGCCCAGCCCGGCGAGGACGATCAGGCCGACCATCGCCCACACCGCGTAGGCCGGGGCGAGGAGGTCGGCCAGCGCGCCGGCGAGCAGCGTCGAGAGCGTGATGGCGAGCGTCACGAGGCCGTAGTCGAAGCTGAACAGGCGGCCGCGGATGTGGTCGGGCGTCGCCCGCTGGAGGCCGAGCGTCGAGAGCATCCACTGCGCGCCGCCGCCGCAGTGGGCAAAGAAGACGAGGACCGCGGCGAGCCAGATCGTCGGTGCCAGCGGGAAGATCGCGTAGCAGACCGACACGATGGCGAGCGAGCCGGCGATGCCCAGCAGCAGGCCACGGTCGCGGGTGCCGACGATGGCCCGCCCGGCGAACGGGCCGACCAGCGCGCCCAGGCCGCGCGCGGCGAAGAGGGCACCGATGCCCGCGTCGCCGGCGTCGAAGACCGAGCCGCCGAAGACCGCCAGCAGGGCGACCACGCCGGTGCCGACACCGAACGTCGTCTTGGACAGGAGGAAGGCGGTCACCAGCCGCCGGCTGCGCGCGAAGACGACGGCATCGCGCAGCGCGGCAAGCACGCCCGGCTGCGGCACGGGCTCGCCACCGGCCACGTGCGGCTGCTGTAGCGAGCGGCGGATGCCCCAGATGAGCAGCGCCGACACGCCGAACGAGAGCGCGTTGATGATGAACGCCGCCTCGCGGCCGAGCGTCGCGGCGACGATGCCGCCGATCGCCGCACCGACGGCCAGCATCGTGCCCCACGCCGAGCCGATCAGCACGTTCGCCTCGGGCAGGCGCCGCGGGTCGACGAGGTTGGGCAGCGCCGCCGTCGAGGTCGGCTCGAAGAGGGCCGCGCCCACCGCCAGCAGCGCGATGCAGGCAAAGGCGATCCACAGGCTGCCCGCGTCGTGAACGAGCAGGAAACCGAGGGCGACCGGGATGCGCGCCAGGTCGGCCGCGATCAGCAGCCGGCGGCGGTCGAGGCGGTCGGCGATGATGCCGGCCAGCGGCGCCGCGGCGGCGAAGCCGCCTGTCTGGAGGACGAGCACGAGGGACGCGACGGCGGCCGAGCCGCTCAACTCGAGCGCCAGGCCGAGCAGCGCGACGGTGGCGAACCAGTCGCCGGCGAAGCTGGCCAGCTGCGCGGCGTACAGCCGCGAGAAGTCGGGATTCTCGCGCAGCAGCGCGACGTACGGGCGAAAGCGCATTGGGCCGCTGCATCTTATCCGCGCAACCGGACGGCCGCCGCCGCAACGAACCTTCAACGTGCGGCCGGCCGCCGAGGTACGAGGCCAAGCGCCGTCGTGGCTACAGTCACGGCCGATGGTCGCCCCAGCCATTCCCACGCAGGCCGGCCGCCCGGCCAATGCCTTCGCCGAGCCGCTTCGCCGTCTCCCCCGGCGGGGACGGCTCGCCTTCCTGATCGGCCTGCGCTCGATATCCGGGTTCGTCCGCCACGACGGACTGTCGTGGGCCGCTGCGATGGCGTTCTGGCTGGTCCTGTCGCTGCCACCCCTGCTGATCGCCGTCTCGTCGGTGGTGAGCGAGATCCTCGGCGAAGAGACCGCCGAGTCGATGCTTGCCGAGCAGGTCGCTTCGCAGCTGCCTGCCGAAGGCTGGTTGATCGGCGACATCGTCGAACAGCAGATCAGCCTGGCCAGCGTGGCTGGTGTCGGCTCGCTGGTAATGCTCCTGTTCAGCGGCAGCCGCGTCTTCGCCGCGCTGGTGATGGCAATCAACGTGATGTGGCATCACGTCGAGCGCGATGGTTTCGTGCGTCGCCAGCTGATGCGGCTGATGCTGGTGCTGGCCGTGGGCAGCCTTCTGCTGGCGAGCGTTGCGCTGCAGATCGGAATCGTCGGCGCGCGCGACGACCTGGGCACCCTGGCGAGTGTCCTCGCTCGCTTCGTGCTGCCCTTCCTGCTCGTCGTGGCGGGGCTCTTCATCACCTATCGACTGATCCCGCGCGGGCGCGCGACCTGGCGCACGGCACTCGTCGGTGCCCTGATCGCGGCCCTCCTCCTGCGCGTGGCGCAGTTCGGCTTCTGGTTCCTGCTGACCAGCTACGTCGACTTCGACACGGCCTATGGACCGCTGGCTGGGATCGCGGTGCTGATGACGTGGGCTGTCGTCGCCTCGGCGATCGTGCTGCTTGGCGCCGAGTTCGTGGCGACGCTGGACAGGCATCGGATCTCGCGGCTGCCGCTGCCGTCGTCGGCCCGCGGTGAGCCGAGCGAGGCGAACGCCTGAGGGTTCTCCGCCGGTCGACGGAGAGGGTTATCCGCTGGGTGGGCCGCCGGTGATTGCGGTGGGGCCGCAGATGCGCGCCGAGGTCGAGCGCCATCGGGCGGCTGCGGCCGCGCCGCCGGCCGCGACGCTCACTCGCGTAACGCTGCCTGCTCCGCCGCCTGCCCCCATGGCTGCATCGGCGGCAGGCGCTCCGCATCGGGCGGAGGCTCGAACTCCTCAACGAGTCGAACGGCCTCGGCGGTCGTCAGCGCGGCTCCTTCGCTGTGGAGCTGCTCGTAGCGAGCGTCGCCGAGGTCATCGCGGGCCTTCTGCCGAAATAGTTCCGTCTGGAGAAACTGGCTCGGCGCGCTCGCCCCCAGCTCCTTCGTCATCGCCGCCGCCTTGCCGAGTAACAGCACGCCCCGCTCGACATCTCCAACCCACGCCGCTGCGCCGCCGAGGCCCTCGAAAATCATTGCCAAGCCGATCTCTATGGTCATTTCGTTGGCCAGCGCCAGCGACTCGCGTGCCAGGCTGACGGCCCGCGGCCAATCGCCAACCTGAGCGTACAGAGTGCCGAGGCCAAACAGGTTCTCCGAGAGCTGCCAGGTGGCTCCTGCCGCTCGGTATGCCTCCACTGCCCTGGCCTGGTATGGGATCGCCGCCTCCGGCTCCCCCTGGAAGTAATGGGCAAAGCCGAGCATCGATTCGGCCTCGGCGACGCCCAGCTCGTCGCCCGCCTGGCGGTAGAGCCCGATGGCCTTCTCGAGCATCTCCTGACCGCTCTCCAGGTCGCCGCGGAGCAAGATCGGAACGTAGCTCTCGTTGTGGTACGCCTCTGCGATCCCGTGCAGGTCACCGACCGCCTCGTATAGCTCGCGTGCCTCGCGGTAGTGACGACTCATCGCCTCGAAGTCGCCCTGCCAGTACGCGATGCCACCCGCACCCGTCAGGGCCTTCGCGCGGGCGGCCGGACCTGCAGCGTGTCGGAGCAGTCGCTCCAGCACCGCTCGTCCTTCGGCAAAGTGACCACCCAGCTGGAAGAAGCGCCACGCTGATCCGGCGGCCGTCAAGGCCTCCTCGATCATGTCGACGTCGGCGGCGCGGTCGAATGCGGCACGAAGGTTGTCGTGCTCGCGCTGGAGGGTTTCCAGCCACTGCCTCTGGTGGGGCCCGACCAGCCGACTCTGGGCGTCGAGTGCGAGCGTCAGGAAGTAAGCCGCGTGCCGCCGCGCCAGCTCATCGGCGTCACCGGAATCGATGAGCTGCTCGCGTGCGTATGCGCGGATCGTCTCAAGCATCGTGAAGCGCGCCTCCGCCGCATCCTCTTCTGTATGCAGCAGACTCTTGTCGACGAGTGAAGCAAGGCCGTCGAACGTGTCCAGCTCAATCTCGTCGCGGCAGACCTCGTCGACCGCATCCAGCGTGAAACCGCCGCGAAAAATGGAGAGGCACGCGAAGAGCCGTTGCTCCGGGCCGCTCAACAGCGCGTAGCTCCAGTCGATTGCACCGTGGAGCGTGCGTTGCCTCTCGGGCAGGTCCTGGGCCTGGCTGGCGAGCAGCGACAGGCTGCGCTCGAGCCGCGTCAGGATCTGCTCAGGCGTGAGCAGCTTGACACGCGCGGCGGCGAGCTCGATGGCCAGCGGCAGTCCGTCGAGCCGATTGCATATCTCGGCCACGGCTGGGGCATTCGCGTTTGTTACGCGGAAGTCAGGCTTGACGGCCAGCGCGCGTTCGATGAAGAGCTGGACCGCCTCGTATTGAGACAGGCTCTCGACGGTCGCGCGGGTCGTTGCGAGAGAGTGCGCGCCGGACAGCGGCGGCACCGGATACTCCTGCTCGCCATAGATGTGGAGCGGCGTCCGGCTGGTGGTCAGCACGCGCACTCGCGGCGCTTCGTTCAGCAGCTGCCGCACGTGCTGGGCAGCCGGCAGGACCTGCTCGAAGTTGTCTAGTACGAGCAGTAGTTCGCGCTCGGCCAACGAATCCCGCAGCACACTCAGCACCGGCTTGTCGCCTGGCACATTGATGCCGAGCGCGCTGGAGATCTCCGCCGGCACGAGTTCAGGATCGCGCAGCGCGTCGAGTGCCACGAACCAGCAGCCATGCTCAAACTCGGCGATGACTTCTTCGGCCACGCGGATGCCGAGTCGCGTCTTGCCCGTGCCGGCGGGGCCGGTCAGCGTCAGCAGCCGCGCCGACAGCAGCCGGTCCTTGATCTCGCGGATCTGCTCTTCGCGGCCGACGAAGCTCGTGACTTCGCGAGGCAGATTGTTCGGCCGTACCTCGAGCGAGGAGATCGGGGCGAAGTCGAACGCCAGGCCGTCGGCATCCACCTGGTAGATGTGCTCGACCCTGGGCAGACCCTTCAAGCGGTGCCTGCCCAGGTCGCGCAGGCTGACGCCGTCGGGTAGCGCCTGCTCGACCAGAGCACGCGTCGCGTCGCTGATCAGGACCTGGCCGCCATGCGCAGCCGACGCGATGCGTGAAGCGCGATGAACGTCGAGCCCGACATAATTGTCTCCACCCCGCACGCCCTCGCCGGTATGCAGGCCCATGCGAACGCGCACGGGAGCGTTCTGCGGCCATGCTTCCTGGTGGAGCGTCCGTTGCGCCTCGACTGTCGCTTTGATCGCTCCGGCAGGCGCCCTGAAGACGACGAAGAACGCGTCTCCTTCGGTGGAAACCTCGACGGCGCCGTGTCTCGCGAAAGCAGTGCGGATCAGGTCGTTGTGCCGTTCGAGCACCGCCGCGTATCGCTCGCCGAGCGACTCGAGCAGTGCGGTCGAGCGCTCGATATCAGTGAAGACGAAGGTGATGGTGCCAGTCGGCAGCTCAGGCATCCCAGCGCCAGTTTGCGCCGCATGGTTCAACGCGGCAAGCGGCGGCGCGGCGCCAGGTTAGACGGCTGGGTTGGTCGGGCGGACGCCGGCGCCGTGCCGGCCGGCGCCGCCTGCGCCGCCGGCGCCGCCCGCCTGCGCTCTACCTCGGCACGCACCTGCGGCGCGACTTTCGTCCCGTAGAGCTGGATCGAGCGCAGCACCTTGTCGTGAGGCAGCGAGCCGACGGTGAACTGGATCAGGAAGCGATCGTGCTCGAAGATCTCGTACTGGTACAGGATCTTCTCGACGACCTGCTCGGGGCTGCCCACGAAGTTCGAGCCACGCAGCCCGCGCGACGCCTCGAACTGCTCGCGCGTCATCGGCGGCCAGCCGCGTTCACGGCCGATACGATCCATCGTGGCCTTGAGCGCCGGGAAGACGGTGTCGGCGGCGTCCTGCGAGTCGTCGGCGATGAGGCCGTGCGAGTTGATGCTGAATGCGGGCAGTGGGTCGTGGCCGGCCTGGCGCGCCGCCTGGCGGTGCAGCTCGCGGAACGGCGCGAAGCGCGGCGGCTCGCCGCCGATGATGGCCAGCGCCATGGGCAGGCCGAGGAGACCGGTTCGGACCGCCGACTCCGGCGTCCCGCCGACGGCCACCCATACGGGCAGCGGCTCCTGCACCGGTCGCGGGTAAACGCCGCGGTCTTCGACGGCCGGCGTGTGCCGGCCGCCGGCCCAGCTCAGGCGCTCGCCGGCGCGGATGCGCAGCAGCATCTGGAGCTTCTCGGCGAAGAGCGTGTCGTAGTCGCGCAGGTCATGGCCGAAGAGCGGGAACGACTCGATGAACGAGCCGCGGCCGGCCATGATCTCGGCCCTGCCGTCGCTCAGCAGGTCGAGCGTCGCGAACTGCTGAAAGACGCGAATCGGGTCGTCCGAACTGAGCACGTTGACCGCGCTCGACAGGCGGATGCGCCTGGTCCGCATGGCTGCCGCGGCGAGCACGACAGCCGGCGCCGAGACGACGTACTCCGGCCGGTGATGCTCGCCGACGCCGTAGACGTCGAGGCCGACCTGATCGGCCAGCTCTATCTCCTCGAGCAGGTGGTGCAGCCGCTCCTGCGGCGTGGGCGTACGGCCAGTCTGAGGGTCGGCTGTCGCCTCACCAAACGTGTAGATGCCGAGTTCCAAGTGGCTCCCCGAAAGTCTGGAGTCGATGGTCCATCCGACCCAGTTTGACAGCTATCCGGTCGTACAATTCTGGAGGGCGCTTGTGGCTCTTAGGGGGAGAGCCGATAGATAGGGAGAGCTGAGGGATGAGGATCAACGCCTACGTGGTTCTGATGGGCATCGCCGGCGCGTTATTCGTGCTGGCCGCCCTTAACATCGGCATCCAGAACCTCGACTTCGTTGCGCTGGGTCTGGCCTTCGTGGCAGCGGCGCTCGTCGCCGAGCGGGCGATGCCGGCGACGACCTAGACACGGACGCAGTCGCGGCGGTCCCGCCACCGCTGCGCCCGAGGACCAGAGAGGCCGGCCCGACGCGGGCCGGCCTCGCCGTTGAGGAGCCCTGGCGAGCGTGCCCGAAGCACTGCACGAAGCAGGTCGGCCTCGTGTCGCCCGTGCGGCCGGACGGCGAAATCGCGACGGATCTCGCCAGCCATCATTTGTTCCAGTGGATGAAGGCCACGCCCCTACCCGCCAGATCACCCGAGCCTCCACTGAAGCACGCCGCGTCGCCGACTCGCGGGAGGGCCTGCGCAGCGCTATCGGATTGGGCTGCCTGAAGCAGGGCCCGCGGCTTCTGGCATGACGGGAGTGAAGATGATCAGGAGGGCTGGACCGGACGCGGAGTGATGGGCGCAGTTGGTGCTCCCGGGTTCGTTCTCCGGCTGCGCACTGACGATGGCCACCCCCAGGCGACTGAGACGTCGTCGGCACTGGCCAGATCGCAGGCATGTCGGCCCCCTGCGGCGGGCGGCGGCAGGGGTTCTACCGCGGCGTTCGGTGTCGGAACGGTGTCCGGGGAGGATCGGGCGGCTCGGCTGATCTCGTGCACCCGCGCGAATCAGTCGGCCGCGATCGCGCATCTACTGACCATGAAGCCCCACCTCCCGCCCACACGCCATGCCAGCGGCTAGGATTGCGGCCGGCGTAACGGGCACGAGTCAGCTCGATCTATTCGGACATCTGCTGGGGGTGGTGATGGTCGCGGCCAACGAGCACGAGGCGATGTCTTCCGCCGTGGCGATGGCCGCTGGCGGAGATGAGCTGGCCTTTGCGCGCATCGTCAAGGCCCATCACGACGACATGACGCGCGTCTGCTTCGTCATCTGCCGCGACGCCGAGCTGACCCAGGACGCCGTCCAGCAGGCGTGGACGATCGTCTGGCGCCAGCTGGGCAAGCTGCGCGAGCCCGAACGGCTGCGCTCGTGGCTGGTGGCGATCGCCGCCAACGAGGCGCGCCAGCTGATGCGCCGCAGCCGGCGGCGCGAGATCGTCGAGCTGAATCTGCGCACAACGGGCACGGGCAGCGGCGACACGACGGCGTGGGTCCACGGCATGGACCTGCGCAACGCGCTGGGCCGGCTCAGCCCCGACGACCGCGCGCTGCTCGCTCTGCGCTACGTCGCCGGCCTCGACTCCTTCGAGCTGAGCCGCGTCACCGGCCTGTCGCCGTCGGGCACGCGCGCGCGCCTGGCTCGCCTCTTGGCCGTGCTGCGCCAGGAGCTGGTCGATGCCTGAGCACGACATCGATCCCCGCTTCGAGCGCCACCTCGAGCAGCGCCTGCGCACCTACGCCGAGCAGGGCGTTCGGCCCTTCGACGCGGTCGAGATCGCGCACACCGCGGCGACGGGCCGTCATCGGCCGGCAGCGCAGGCGGGCGGGCTGGGCCGGCTCATCCCGCAGCCAGTCAGGCTGGTGGCGCTGACGGCGCTGCTGCTGGTCGCGCTGACGGTCACCGCCTTCGCCGCCGGCCTGCTGCCGGTGCCGCTGCCCGTCGAGCCGAGCCCGAGCCCGACGACGGCTCCTGTCGACTCGCCCACCCCGACGCTGCCCGGCCCGACGGAGACACCGACAACCGAGCCGTCGCCCGACCTGACGCCCAGCCCCGCCCTCGAGTCGCCGCCGCCCGGCCCGACGCTGTCGCCGGAACCGGCCAGCCCGTCGCCCGAGCCAACGATCTCGCCAACGCCGGCCACACCGACGGTCGGCGAGTGGCGCCGGCTGACTGACTTTCCGCTGGGCGATGGCCGGTTCGTCGTCGTCCGCGCGGTGACCGTCGGCGGGCCCGGCTTCGTCGCCGTCGGCTTTGTCAGCGACGGCGCCGGCAACGTCCAGGCCGGCCGGGCGTGGACGTCGCCCGGCGGGCGCTCGTGGACGATCGTCGACAGCGACTCGTTCGCTGGCGCCCGCCTCGAGCACGTCGTCGAGCACATGGGCACGCTGTATGCCTTCGGCCCGATCCCGACCGACGATCCGGACTTCCCCGACCTGGGCGCCTACAACGTCTGGCGCTCGGCCGACGGCCGATCGTGGGAGCTGCTGCCCCAGCCGGCGGCGTTCGCCGAGCAGGCTGTCGTGGCCGGCGCCACGAGCGCCGGCGAGACGCTCGTCGCGTGGGGCCAGCGCAACGTCGAGGAGGGCGGCGCGGTCGTCGTCCGGCCGGGCATCTGGACGTTGACGGCGGGTAGCGGCGACTGGCGGCTGTCCGATACGCTACCCGACACCTTCGGCGTCACGCGCATGGCGTATGCCGACGGCGTGCTGGTCATGATCGGCAACAACCGCGCCGATCGGGCGCCGTGGCGCACCATCTGGTACTCGACCGACGAGGGTCGCAGCTGGCTGCAGGCCGATGCCCCGTACCTCAACGACGATCGCGTCACGCTCGAGGACATCGCCGCCGGCGTAGACCCGGCGCCTGCCGACCACACCGGCGGCGTCTACGCGACCGTCGGCTGGCAGGGCCGCAACGAGGAGACCAGCCCGGCCATCCTCTCCACGACCTACTACCGCGACTGGTTCACCGGCGGTCCGCTGACCGGCTACGTGCCCTTCCAGTGGGAGCGCGTGGTGGCCATCGCCGGCGGCTTCCTGGCCCTCGGCACCGAGTACCGCTTCGAGCTCAACGAGAACTGCGCGCCCGGTCCATGCGAGGAGATGATCCCGATCGCCGCCCGCGTCTGGACGGCGAGCGCAGTCGGCACGCACTGGGCCGACGGCTACGGCGGGCTGGTGTGGGACGAGGCCGCATCGCCGTCGGCCGCACTGTGGTTCTACAGCGCGGTGGCGGCCGGCAGCGACGGTATCGTCATCGTCGCCTCCGATCCCGACTTCAACCGGAGCGTCTGGTTCGCTCCGCTGGCATCGCCTATACCCTGAAAGGGTGAGATCGGAACCAATCCGTGCCTGTCGTCGCGCGTGGCTGACGCCGATCGCGTGCGTGCTGACCGGCGTGCTCGTCATCGGCTGTGTGTCGGAGGCCGCCAATCCGACGCCCGCACCGGCCCCCACTGATCGGCCGACCGCCACGCGTGTCGCGCTGGCCAGCCCGACCATCACGCCGGCCCCCACCCCGCCACCGAGCCCGACGCCCGCGCCGCTGCCCGGCCCCAGCGAGCAGCCGCCGCCGTCGCCCGAGCCCGTCCGCGAGGCGTACTCGATCAACCTCTATCGCGAGGGCGCCTTCGTCTCCGAGTACACCAAGTACTACTGCCTGCCGGCGGCGATGCAGACGATGATCAACATCATCACCGACGGTCCGCTCGACACCTCGCGCCAGACGCAGGACATGCTCTACGAGCTGGCCCGCGAGCTCGACGGCTACGATCTGCCCGAGCGGGTGCGCGACGTCGAACCGGAGGGCTGGGCGGAGGGCCTCAACGAGCTGGGCTACGGCCCGTACGCCGTTCACGCCGAGCCGACGCTGGAAGAGGCGGTCGCGCTCGCCGCGCGGCAGCTGCGCCTGACCGGCAAGCCGGTCGGGCTGCTCACCTGGCGCGGCGCCCACTCGTGGGTGATGTCCGGCTTCGAGGCCACCGCCGACCCGCTGCACTTCGACGACTTCGGGGTGACCGGCGTCTGGATCCAGGACGTGTGGTGGCCGCGCATCAGCGACATCTGGGGCGAGTCGGATCCGCCCAATACGCTGGTCCCCGTCGAACGACTGCCGGAGGACTACCGCAAGTACCGCCGGCCATACGGCCGCTTCCCCGGCAAGGACGGCCAGTACGTGCTGGTCATCCCGCTCGCCGAGGAAGCGCGGCTGGGGCTCAGCGGCTAGGCTGTGCGCCGGCTTGCTCAACGCGTGGGGGGACCGCTGGACCAGATGAACGTACTCGCACGGCTGCTACTCGCCGTCCTGCTCGCCGGCTGTGCCGCGGGTGGGGCGAGTGCCCCGGCGACGCCGCCGGCCGGGGCGGCCCTCTCCTCGCCGGCGACGGCGTCGGCGCCACCGACCGCCACGCCTGCCGCAACCCCGACCGCACGGGCGACGGTCGAGCCGACGCCGACAGTCGCCCCCATCGCGCCCGAGCCGTACGCGGTCAACCTCTACCGCGAGGGCGCCTTCGTCTCGCAGTTCACCGACTACTGGTGCCTGCCGGCGGCGATGCAGACGATGATGAACATCATCGACGGCGCTGCGCCGGACACGACGCGCGAGACCCAGGAGCGGCTGTACTGGCAGGCGCGCGACCTGTCGACCGAGACGCTGCGCCCGAACGGCAAGGGCGCGCAGCCCGAGGGCTGGGCCAACTCGCTCAACGCCGAGGGCTACGGCCCATATGAAGTTCGTGTCGAGCCGACGCTGGAAGAGGCGGTCGCGCTCGCCGCGCGGCAGCTGCGCCTGACCGGCAAGCCGGTCGGGCTGCTCACCTGGCGCGGCGCCCACTCGTGGGTGATGTCCGGCTTCGAGGCCACCGCCGACCCGCTGCACTTCGACGACTTCGAGGTGACCGGCGTCTGGATCCAGGACGTGTGGTACCCGCGGGTCAGCCGGATCTGGGGCGAATCCGAGCCGCCCGACACGCTCGTGCCCATCGAGGAGCTCGGCGAGGACTACCGCAAGTACCGCCGGCCGTACCGCCGCCATCCCGACAAGGACGGCCAGTACGTGCTCGTCGTGCCGCTCGCCGAGACTGCCGGCTGAGGGCCTCGTCGCGGCGCGTGGGCGCATCGCGCGCCCGCCCTATCCTTGGCGGGTGAGCCTCGTCCGCCTTGCCGCCGCGCGTGATCTGGCCTCGCCCAGCGTCGTCGTCGCCTTCGACGCGTGGGTCGACGCCGGTTCGGCGTCGACGGCGGCGGCCGGTCTGCTCGCCGGCAGCGGCCCACCGGTGGCCATCTTCGAGAGCGACGTGCTCTACGACTATCGTGCCCGGCGGCCAACGCTCGACATCGTCGACGGCCGCCCGTCGGCGCTCGACTGGCCCGACCTGTCGCTGCGCCATGCGCGCCTGGCCGAGCGCGACGTGCTGGTGCTCGCCGGCCCCGAGCCGGACTTCCGCTGGCGCGAGCTGGCGACGGACGTCGTCGCGCTGGCGCGCGAGCTGGGCGTGGAGGAGTGGATCAGCCTTGGTGCGATACCGGCGGCCGTGCCGCACACGCGGCCGGTACCGGTGCTGGGCACCGAATCGAGCCCGGGGCTGCTGCGCGGCGGAGTGACTCCCGGGCCCGCCGGCCTGCTGCGCGTGCCTTCGGCGGCCGTGTCGGTGCTCGACCTGGCGATAGCCGAGGCGGGCATCCCGGCCGTCGGCTACTTCGCCCAGATCCCGCACTATGTCTCGGGCGCCTACCCGGCGGCGGCGATCGAGCTGCTGCGCGCGCTCGAGCGCCACTTCGAGGCCGTTCTCGACATGGGCACGCTCGTCGAGGAGGCACAGCAACTGCGCAGCCGGCTTGACGCGGCGACGGCCGTCGACGACAAGACGCGCGCCTACGTCGAGCGCCTGGAGGGCATGGTCGACGAGGCGCGGCTGCCCGCCGGCGACGAGCTGATCAGCGAGATCGAGCGCTTCCTGCGCGAGCGCGGCGAGGAACAGGGCGGAGGCCGGATCCACTGACCCGTGGAAGTGGGGCTGGCCGATCGGTTATTGACCGCCGGCGGCCGGCGGCGTAGGGTCGGCCTGCCGTCGCCGCGGCACTCGCCGTGGCACCCGAGGAGATTGATGGACCACCTGCTGGTTCCGCATGAGGCGAGCACTTCGTCCGCGACTGTCTGGGTCGGAGCGCGGCGCCGGCCACAGGCCGGCCTGCGGCTGCTGGTAGGGAACGACCGGCAGGTCGTGCTCACCGATGGCTGGTCAGCCTGGCAGGCAGGCGGGCGGGCCGTCTTCTGGTCGCGACGCGTCAGCGTCGGTGGCCTCGCGCCGGGACGGCGCTACCCGCTGCGCCTCGTCGACGACGGCACGGAGCTGGCCCACGGCACGGCCGTGACGCTGCCCGACGAGCTGCCCTCGCAGGCGGAGACGCCGTTCGTCTGCCTGCTCGGCTCATGCTTCGCCCACTTCAGCGACCAGGCGGGCGCCGCCGGGGCGGCGTTCGCGGCGCTGCCCCACGGCGCGCGGCCGCACGTCAAGTTTCTGTCCGGCGACCAGGTCTACCTCGACGCGCCATTCCCGCGCTTCCTGTACAACGTCTACGACGAGGAGCAGCTGCGCTCGGAGCTGCTGGTCAACTACCTCGACGCCTGGATGCAGGGCGCCGACGGCTGGGGCTTCAGCGAGGTGCTGCGCTCGGGCGCGACGTACTTCTCGTCGGACGATCACGAGATCTGGAACAACGCGCCGTCGGCGACACCGGTCGTTCGCGCGACGTGGTGGCCGTTCGGCGATCGCGGCGCGGGCTGGCTGCAACTGGCGCAGATCCTCTACGACACCTTCCAGACGCCGCGCCGGCGCGATTGCTTCAAGATCGGCCGCTTGTCGTTCATGGTCCTCGACACGCGGCTCGAGCGGACGACGGACCGGCGCCAGTTCTCGTCGCCCGCTTCGCTCGCCGCGCTGGACCGCTGGGTACAGGCGCTGGAGGGCCCGGGCGTGCTCGTCGTCGGCCAGCCGATCCTCATCGAGCCGACCGGCGTGCGCGGTCACTTCACCGATTGGGGGCTGGCCGATTTCGCGCAGTACGGCGAGCTGGTGCGCAGCCTGTCACGCTCGGCGCATGACCTGCTGGTGCTGACCGGTGACGTCCACTACGGCCGGGTGGCCGGCTGCCAACTGCCCAGCGGGGCGTCACTCATCGAGATCATCGCGTCGCCGTTCGCGCTGGTCGACCGCCGCGTCGGCGGCAAGTGGCACCCACCGCCGGGCCGCTTCCCGGCGAGCGCCGTCCCCGGCGTCGCGCCGCGCCCGACGTGGCTGGAGGAGGGCCACCAACTGGCCGAGCATCAGTTCGCCACGCTCGAGTTCACGGCCCGCGGTGCGGGCGCCCACGTTGCGGTCCGCTCGTGGGAGATTCCGTCGGTCGGCCATTCGCCGACGTCGAAGGTGGTCCTCGACCGCACGCTGAACTGAGGGAGGAGGCCAGCCGTGATACCGACCCGCGAATCGGGCGCCAGCGACCCCAACCTGCAGCTCGATCGGCTGCCCGCCGAGGAAGGCGAGGGCAACGCCAGCTGGTTCGGGCGGTCGCCGGTCAACGCCGGGCTGGTCCTCCTCGGCGGCACGTCGCTGGTCGACTTCCGTCTACGCTACGCCCAGTCGCAGCTGCGCAGCGATCTGACGCCGAGCTACTGGTCGCTGTGCGGGCTGCTCCTGGCCGACGGTTCGATCCGGACGGTTCCGCTCGACGTCACGCCGGCGGCCGACGTCCCGCGGACCAACGGAGTGCGGCTGATGTCGATCGACGACTTCGACGACCCGCTGGCCTGGCCGAACGTCGCCGTCCTGCGCTTCGCCGAGGACGCCGAGGTGGTCGCCGCTCACGCCGACGTGGTCGCCCAGCGACGAACGATCGTCGACATCCCGTCGCTGTTGCTGGCCTGGCTCGGCTACGCCTGGGCCGCCGATGACGCGTCGAACCCACTGCTTTCGGGCAGCGGCATACCGAGCGCCGCGTTCGCCGAGGCGGCGCACTCGCTCGCCGGCGTCGAGCTGACTCCCGGCCTGTCGTCGTCGGCCAGCTGCCCCGAGGCGATCTGGCAGGCGGTCAAGTGGTGGCACGAGTACTACGCCGGCGTCCTCGACGTCGGAGCGACCGGCGCGGCGGGGACGCTCGTCCCGTCGGGCCGCTATGTCGTGCGCCAGCGCTCGGCCGCCGTCGCGCTGCCGGCGGAGGCCGTATGAGTCCCCGCGCCCGCGTCTCCCGCCGCAGCGCACGCTCCTCTGACGATAGCCACTTCGAGGCGGTCGTAGTCGGCTCCGGCTTCGGTGGCTCGGTCATGACCCATCGGCTGGCGCAGGCAGGCAAGCGCGTGCTCTTGCTCGAGCGCGGCCGCCGCTTCCCGCCGGGCAGCTTCCCGCGCAGCCCGTACCGCTTCCGGCGCGCCTTCTGGGACCCGAGCGAGGGCTACTACGGCATGTTCTCGATCTGGTCGTTCGATCACCTCGGCGCCGTCGTCGGCAGCGGGCTCGGCGGCGGCTCGCTGATCTACGCCAACGTGCTGCTGCGCAAGGACGAGGACTGGTTCACGCGCCGCGACGGCGACGGCCGGATCGTCGAGGAGTGGCCCGTCACGCGGGCCGACCTCGACCCGCACTACGACCGCGTCGAGGAGATGCTCAAGCCGCAGCGCTATCCGTTCGAGCACGAGCCGTACAGCTCGACGCCGCGCACGAAGGCCTTCCTCGATGCCGCCACGAGCGCCGGCTGGAAGGCAACGTTCCCGCCGCTGGCGGTGACCTTTGCGGCGCCCGGCCGACCGCCCGCCATCGGCGACGTGATCCCCGATCCGGAGGGCCGGCCCAACCTGCACGGCGCCACGCGCACGACATGCCGGCTCGTCGGCGAGTGCGACATCGGCTGCAACTTCGGCGCCAAGAACACGCTCGACTTCAACTACCTGTCGGAGGCGCTCCACGATGGTGCGCAGATCCGCGAGCTGTGCGAGGTGCGCGAGTTCGAACCGCGGCCGGGCGGCGGCTACGTGGTGCGCTACGTCGAGCACGACCTCGAGCGCGAGGGCCGGCCGTATCCAACCGCTGAGCTGCCGCTGCGCGAGGTCACCTGCGACAGGCTGATCCTGGCCGCCGGCACCCTCGGCACCGTCTTCCTGTTGCTGCGCAACCGTGAGCGCCTGCCGGCCCTCAGCAGCGCGCTGGGCAGCCGCTTCTCGGGCAACGGCGACCTGCTGACGCTGGCGCTCCGTCCGCGCGATCCGCGCACGGGCAAGCTGCTGCCGATGGAGAGCGGCTTCGGCCCGGCCATCACCGCCACCGTCCGCCTGCCCGACGACTCGAAGGGTCGCGGCGGCTTCTACCTCCAGGACGCCGGCTATCCCGACATGATCAACTGGATGATCCAGTCGGTCGAGATGCCCGGCGCGATCGTCCGCTACTGGGCGACCGCCGTCAGGCTCGTCCTGCGCCTCATGCGGCGCCAGACGGACACCGACGTCGGCGCCGAAATGGCACGCCTGCTCGGCGACGCAGAGCTCTCGTCGGGGATCCTGCCGCTGCTCGGCATGGGGCGCGAGGAGCCCAACGGCGAGATGCGGCTGCGTGACGGGTTGCTCGACGTCGACTGGCAGATCGATCGCTCGCTCGAGTACTACAGGCGCGTGCGGGCGGCCCACAAGCGTCTCGCCGAGGCCCTCGGTGCGAAGCACCGTGACAACCCGATCTGGCACCTCGGCCGGCGGGTCATCACGGTCCACCCGCTGGGCGGCGCGCCGATGGGCCGCGACCAGCACGAGGGCGTCGTCGACGTGTGGGGCCAGGTCTTCGGCCACCCCGGGCTCTACGTCGCCGACGGCTCGGTCATGCCGGGTACCGTCGGCCCGAACCCGAGCCTGACCATCGCCGCCGTCGCCGACCGCTTCGCCGAGCGGATGCTCGAGAACTGGCCGGCCGCCTGACCGCAGCATCTGCGGGCCCGAGCGAGCCTTTGCGGGCGCGTTTGTAGGCTTTGCTATTCTTGGGCAGGTTTGATGAGATTTCGGCGCCGTTCCGTCTCCTCCGAGTGGCTCGGTCTTGGCGAAGCCAGCCGCCTGCTGGGTGTCGCTCCGGGCACCCTCCGCCGGTGGAGCGACAGCGGCCAGGTGCCCGCCTTCACCACGCCCGGCGGCCACCGCCGCTACCGTCGCAGCGCGCTCGAGAACCTGCTGTCGGTGGAGCCTGGCCGCCGCCCGTCGCTGGCCCGCTCGGGGATGACCGCCTCGCGCCTGGCGCGGGCGTACCGGCAGGAGGCGCGCGCCGCGGCACGCGCCGTGCCCTGGATCTATGAGCTGAGCGACGACCAGCGGGAGTGGTTCCGCCATCATGGCCGGCGGCTGGCCGAGGCGCTGCTCGGCTATCTCGAGAGCGACGGCGACGCGGCCCAGGCGCGGCTGGCCGAGGCGACGGCCGAGGCGGCTGAGTACGGCCGGGTCGCATCCGGCCTCGACGTCTCGCTCAGCCAGGCCGTCGAGGGATTCCTCCGTTTCCGGCTGCCCTTCCTCCACCAGCTCGGGCTGGTCGCCCGCCGGCGCGGGTTCGGGACGGCCGAGACGACGCAGCTGATGGAGTCGGCCGAGCGGGCGATGGACCGGCTGCTGATCGCGGCGATGTCGGCGCACAGCGTCGAGCGCGTCGGCCGACGGCTCGCCGTCGACGGCGCGCCGGCGGCCGCCGAGTGACCCGGGAGGACGGCGGATGACGGCCGAGCTGCACGCGCTGCTGACCCACGCGCGGCACGTCGACGCCCACGCCAGGGCGCGCCTCGGCGAAGAGCTGCGTGAGCGGCTGCCGCGCGGCAGCGTGCTGCTCGAGACGTGCCACCGCGTCGAGCTGTACGGCGAAGGTGCGGCGCTGGCGAGCCTCGCCGGCGAAGGGCTGCCCGCCGGCACGCAGGTCCTCTCCGGTGACGCCGCCGCCCGTCACCTGCTGCGCCTCGCCGTCGGCCGCGAATCGGTCGTCGTCGCCGAGGATCAGTTGCTGCACCAGCTGCGGACGGCAATCCAGCACGCCCGCGCGCGCGCGCCGCTGCCCGCTTCTCTCGACCGCCTGTTCGATCTCGCGCTGCGCGCCGGTCGGCGGGCGCGCAGCTGGCTACCCTCGCGAAGGCGTACGCTGGCCGACCTGGCGCTCGAGCGTGTCATCGGCCGCGCCGACACGCCGCCGCGGCCGGTGCTCATCATCGGCGCCGGCGAGATGGCCCGCCGCGCGGCGCAGTCGCTGGCTATGCGCGGCGCGTCGCTGCTTGTCGCCAGCCGCACGCCCGAGCGGGCGGCCGTGCTCGCCACCGAGGTCGGCGGGCAGGAAGTGCCCTTCGATCCCGGCGCTGACGTCATCGCCGAGCTCGACGGCGTCGTCGTTGCGCTGGCCGGAGAGTGGCTGATGGCCGAGACGAGCGCCGCCGCGCTGCGCGAATCGCGGGCGTGGATCGTCGACCTGTCGGCTCCGCCGGCGCTGCCGGCAATTGTTGCGGCGTCGCTCGATGGCCGGCTCGTGTCGATCGACGACCTGGCCGATGCCGCCGACAGCGGCCCTTCCGACGGCCTCCTGGCGCGTCTCGACGCGCTCGTCGACGGCGCCCTCGCCGAGTACCTGGCGTGGTCGGCGGGTGATGCCCAGCGCCAGGCCGCGCGGGCGCTGACCGAGAAGGCGGCCGCCGCCCGCTCGGCCGAGCTCGACGCGCTGTGGCAGCGCGCGCCAGACCTCGACGAGGAACAGCGCCGCGAGGTCGAGCGCATGGCCCGCCACCTGGCCGAACGGCTGCTGCGCGACCCGCTCGAGAGGCTCAACGAAGACGCCGACGGGCGCCACGCCGACGCTGCACGCGAGCTCTTCCGCCTGTGAGCCAGGATCGGCAGCGGATGCTGCGCATAGGCACGCGCGGCAGCGCGCTGGCGCTCGCCCAAGCGCGCCTCGTGGCCGGCGCGCTGGCCGCGATCGGGCGGCGCCACGAGATCGTCACGATCGAGACCGAAGGCGACCGTCGCGCGCCGGACACAGCGTGGGGCGAGGGTGCCTTCGTCAAGTCCATCGAGCAGGCGCTCCTCGACGGCCGCGCCGACATCGCCGTCCACAGCGCCAAGGACGTGCCGACCGACGAGGACCCGGCCCTGCGCATCTGCGCCTACCTGCCGCGTGAGGACCCGCGCGACGCGCTCGTCGTCGCGGCGGGCGCCGGCACGCCCGCGGAGATGACGATCGACGATCTGGCGCCGGGCAGCGTCATCGGCACCGACAGCCCGCGGCGCAGCGGCTTTCTGCGCGCGCGCCGAGCGGACATCGACGTGCGGCCGCTCCACGGCAACGTCGACACGCGTCTGCGCCGCCTCGACGCCGGCGAGGTCGACGCGCTGGTCCTGGCCGTCGCCGGCCTGCTGCGGCTGGATCGCGACGAGCGCATCGCCCAGCGCATCCCGGAGGAGCTGCTGCCGCCGGCGCCGGGCCAGGGCGCGATCGCCATCCAGGTCCGCGCCGGCGACGACGAGCTGCTCGAGGCCCTGGCCGCGCTCGACCACGCGCTGACACGGCAGGCCGTCGAGGCCGAGCGCGCCTTCCTGCGCGCCGCCGGCGGCGGCTGCCGGGCACCGATCGGCGCGCTGGCTCGGGTCTCAGATGGAACGCTGCGCCTGCTCGGCGGCTTCGCCACGCCCGATGGGCGCCTGGCGGCGATCGACGAGCAGAGCGGCGCGCCGGCCGACGCCGAGGCGATCGCCGAGCGCCTGGCGACGACGCTGATCCAGCGGCGGGCGCGGCAGGCCGGCGGCCCGCGCGTGCTGGTGACGCGTGCCGCCGATGAGGCCCGCCGGCTGGCGACGCTTCTGGCCGAGCACGCCATCGAGGGCGTCGTCGTGCCGGCCATCGAGATCGAGATGGCAGGCGCGGGCAGCCAGCTGGACGCCGAGATCGCGCGGCTGGGCTGGTACGATTGGACCGTCGTGACGAGCGCCAACGGCGCGCGGGCGGCGCGGGCGGCGGCGGCCCGCGTGGGGACGGAGCTGTCGATGGTGCAGTGGGCGGCGGTGGGCGAGGCGACCGCGCGCCAGCTGCGCCTGGCCGGCGTCCGCGAGGCGTGGCTGCCGGGCATCGCCGGCGCCGAGCAGCTCGGCGCGGCGCTGCCCGTCGAGCCCGGGCAGCGGGTGCTGCTCCTGCGCGGCTCGCTCGCCGGTGAGCAGCTGCCGGCGACGCTGCGCGGCCGTGGCGCAGACGTCCGCGAGGTCCTCGCCTACCGCACCGTCGAGGCGCCGCCATCGTCGCAGGCGCTCCTCGCCGGCGCGCTGTCAGGCGCCCGTCCCGACGCCGTCATCCTGGCCAGCCCGTCGGCCGCCCGCGGCCTGCTCGCGCTGGCCGAGGCGCTTGGCCGCGGCGTCCGTGCCGACGTCCTCGCGCTGCCTGCCATCTGCATCGGGCCGACGACGACGACGGCCGCACGCGAGCTCGGCTTGACGATCCTCGGCCGCGCCTCGGAGCAGGCGGCGGAGGCCGTCGCCCAGCTCACCGCCGACCTGCTCACGCGGCGGACAGAGGTGCCGGCGTGAGCACGACTCGCCCGGCGGAGACCGGATCGCCTGCCGGCTTCCTGGGCAACGAAGGGGTGGGCGTGCCGACGCCGCGCGACCGCCCGCGGCGGCTGCGGCGGACGGCGGCGCTGCGTGACCTGCTGCGCGAAACGCGGCTTCATCCGAAGATGCTCGTCGCGCCGATCTTCGTGCGGCCCGGCAGCGCGATCCGCCAGCCGGTCACGTCGCTGCCCGGCCTCGATCGCGTGTCGGTCGACGAGGCGTTGCGCGATGCCGAGCGCTGCGCCGAGCTGGGCTTGGGTGGCGTCATCCTCTTCGGCCTGCCCGAGGCGAAGGACGAGGCCGGCACGGGCGCCTGGATCGAGGAGGGCATCGTCCAGCAGGCCCTGCGCCGCCTCGCCGCGGCGGAGCTGCCGCTGGCGTTGATCGCAGACACGTGCCTGTGCGAGTACACCAGCCACGGTCACTGCGGTCCACTCCGCGCCGACGGCCAGGTCGACAACGATCGGGCGCTGGCGGCGCTGGCGCGGACGGCGGTCAGCCAGGCGCAGGCGGGCGCCGATATCGTCGCGCCCAGCGCGATGATGGACGGCCAGGTGGCGGCGATCC
>CAYRMQ010000035.1:0-14351 GCA_964425305.1 uncultured Anaerolineaceae bacterium
CGCGTCGCCGATGAACTTCTCGATGGTGCCGCCGTAACGCCCGATGACCTGCCGGGCGAGGTCGAAATAGCGCTGGAGCGTGTCGCGTACCTCCTCGGCGTCACGCTCCTCGGCGAAGGGCGTGAAGCCGACGAGGTCGGCGAAGAGGATGGTCACCAGCCGCCGCTCGGCGGCGGCGGTCTGGGCTGCCGGCGCGCTCGTAGGCGGCTGTCCGACCGCCAGCTGGCCCGTCATCGGCTGGCCGGGAGTCGGCTGGCGTGCGATCGGCTGGCCCTGAGTCGGCTGCCCGGTCGCCGGCGCCAGCGGATGGCCGCAGTTGCCGCAGAAGCGCGCCTCCGGCTCGTTCGCCGCGCCGCAGTTCGGGCAGCCTTGCCCGAGAGCCGTGCCGCACTGCAGGCAGAAGCGGCGGTCCGCTCGATTCTCTGCGCCGCAGTTGCCGCAGATCACGCGGCCTGGACCTCGACGGTCATGGGGATGGCGCGCCGGACGGCGTCGGTGACCGGGCAGTGGTCGACCGCCCAGCCGACGATCTCCTCGAGCTGCTCGCGTGACGCTGCCGAGGCCCGGACGCGGACGACCAGGCGCGTGCCGAGCGGGCCCGCCGGTGTGCTCTCGTCGATGCCCAGGATGCCGCGGTCGTCCGATTCTGAGTCGACCGTCACTTCGACGGCTTCGAGGACGACGCCGAGTTGCGCGGCGCGCATCGCGATCAGCGTCGCGGCGCAGCTCGCCTCTGCCGCGCGCAGGAACCAGCCCGGCGAGGGGGCGGAGTTCGCGCCACCGACCGACGTCGGCATGTCGGTCGTCAGCGAGGCGTCGCCGAGGCCGGTGATCGTAACGCGCAGGCCTTCCTCCAGCCTGGCCGTGGCCGGGCTGTCGGTGTAGCGGGCTTCTTGCGGGTGATCGGTCAGGTACTGCGTCGCCTGCGCGAGCGCTTCGCGGATGCGGTCGGTGTGCCGGCTGACGGTCATGCTGGTCCTCCCTCCTGCGCTCGATGATCGTACTGCGGACCGTCTCGACGGTGGCGTGGGCGGGCTGTGGGGCGCGTACGATTCGGCGCCATGCGACGGCTGCTGCTGTGGATGGCTGGCAATCGATGGCTGCGGCGATACCTGCCGCGGCTGTGGTTCGCCCGCCGGGCGGTGCGCCGCTTCATGCCGGGCGAGAGCATGGACGACGCGCTCGTCGCCGCCGAGCGGTTCGGCCAGCGCAGGATCAACGTCCTCTTCACCTACCTCGGCGAGAATCTGACCGACCTCGGCGATGCGGACCGCACCGCCGAGCACTACCTCGCCCTGCTCGACGAGGTCGAACGGCGCGGCATCCACGGTGAGCCGTCGGTCAAGCTGACGCAGCTCGGCTTCGACCTCGATCCGGAGCGAGCCTACGAGCACGTGGCGCGCCTGGCGGCGCGAGCGGCGGCGATCGACATCGGCGAGCGGCCGGCGGCCGAGCAGGAGAGCCTGATCGAGTGGAGCGAGGGGCTGACCGTCTGGATCGACATGGAAGGATCGGCCTACACGCACGGCACGATCGAGCTGTACGAGCGGCTCAAGGCTCGTCAGCCCAACGTCGGCGTCTGCCTGCAGGCCTACCTGATGCGGACCTACACCGATATCCAGCGCCTGCTGCCCATCCACCCGCGCATCAGGCTCGTCAAGGGCGCCTACGCCGAGTCACCCGACATCTGCTTCCAGCGGCGGCGCGAGGTCGACGCCAACTACCTGGCCCTGGCCATCTCGATGCTCGACGTGCTGAAGGCCGGCCGACCGCTCTTCCTGGGCCTGGGCACGCACGACGTCGAGCTGATCGAACAGCTCGGCACGTACGCGGAGTCGATCGGGCTGCCGCGGACGACTTTCGACGTGGAGATGCTCTACGGCATCCGCACCGACCAGCAGCGCCGGCTGCAGGCGGACGGCTACAGCGTTCGCCTGCTGATCGCCTACGGCGAGGCGTGGTACCCGTGGTACATGCGCCGGCTCGCCGAGCGCCCACAGAACGTCGTCTTCGCCCTGCGCCAGCTCCTGCCCTGAGAGGCGCGGCGCGGCGCTCGCTCTAGTCGGGCAGGTCCTCGAACGGCGGCTCGCCCTGGCCGGCTGGGCACAGCACGGCACCCGGAAGACCGCTCTCGCCCATGCGCCAGTCGTAGGTCTGGTCGCCGACCTCGAGCATGACCCAGTAGCCGTCGACCAGCGCCAGGGTATAGACCATCCCCGGCTCGGGGCAGCCGAGCGAGCCGTCGCGCCAGGTGACGGCCTCGGCGCGCGTGACCCTGACGTCAGCCAGCGGGACCTGCGCCAGCGCGGCGGTCTCGTCGACGAGTGCCTCCATGATCTGCTGTGGCACCTCGCCGACGACGCCGGCGGGCGTCTCGGGCACGGGCACGACCGGCGGAGTGCCGATCGGCGGGCGGGTCTGGCCGTCCGGCGGCGGCGAGCCGGTGGCGGCGGGACGGGCAGTTGGCGGCGGGTCCGGTGTCGGCTGGCCGGGCGGTGTCATGGCCGTGCAGGCGGCGAGCAGCGCGGCGGCGACGACGATGACCAGGATCTTCACGCTCTGCATGCTAGCCCAAGGACGCGACCGTGCGACGCGCGGTTCCGGGCGACCGACCGGCTGTGGCGCACGCGTGGCATGCTCAGGCGGTGATCGACGAGCCGGGCACGGACGAGCACGATCGGCCGACCGAGGCGTTCCCCGCCGTGGCGCCCGTTGCCGCCGTGGCCCGGCCGGTCGCGGCGCCTGCGGTCGTGCCGTCTCCGCCCGGCCGCCTCGAACGCGCCCGCAACTTCATCCGTGCCGGCCTGGCCAGTTACCGCGTGCGCATCGTCGGCTGGTTCGTGCTGTTGCTGGCCGCCGGTACGCTGGCCACCGTCGTCGTCGTCGGCCAGTTGCTCTTCCAGCGCATCGACGACTCCATCCGCGCCGAGCTGGTGCGCGAGATTGAAGAGTTCCGCGCGCTGGCGACGGGCAACGACCCGGAGACCGGCCAGCCCTTCGGCGCCGACGTGCAGCGCATGTTCGAGGTCTTCCTCGACCGCAACATCCCCAATCCGAACGAGATCTTCGTGACGTTCCTCGACGGCCGCGTGCACGACCGCAGCCCGGTGCCGGTGATCTATCCGCTCGAGCAGGATCCGGGCTTCGTCGCCGTGACCGCCGCTGTCAGCGACGTCGCGTCCGGGCGCATGGCGACGCCCTTCGGGGCGGTAGACTATGTCGCCCTGCCCGTCCGCGTCGACGGGGAGACACGGGGCGTGCTGGCGGTGGCCAGCTTCCGCGACATCATCCGCGCCGAGCAGCAGGACGTCCTGCTGGGGGCTGCGGCCGTCGGCCTGATACTGCTGCTCATCGGCTCCCTGCTCGCCTGGCGCCTGGCCGACCGACTCCTCGCGCCGGTGCTCGAGACGGCGGCCACTGCCCGCGCCATCAGCGAGTCCGACCTCAGCCAGCGCGTCGAGGTCAGCGGCTACGACGAGGTCGCCGAGCTGGCACGGACGTTCAACGAGATGCTTGACCGGCTGGCCGCCGCGTTCGCCGACCAGCGCCGCTTCCTCGACGACGTCGGCCACGAGCTGCGCACGCCGCTGACCATCGTGCGCGGGCACCTGGAGCTGCTCGACGAGGGCACGCCGGAGGAGCGCGAGCGGACGCGCGAGCTGGTGCTCGACGAGCTCGACCGCATGACGCGCCTCGTCAGCGAGCTGATGATCCTGGCCCAGGCGTCGCGGCCCGACTTCCTGACGCGCGACGTGGTCGAGGCGGGGGAGCTGGTGGCGCGCGTCCACGAGAAGGCGTCGGTGCTGGCCGACCGATCATGGCGGCTGGCGGTGACATCGACCGACGAGGTGTGGGTCGACGCCCAGCGCATCACGCAGGCGATGCTCCAGCTGGCCAGCAACGCCGTCGCCCACACCGCCGACGGCAACGAGATCGAGCTGGGCTGCGAGGTCGTCGCCGGTGAGGCTCGCTTCTGGGTGCGCGACACGGGATCCGGCATCGCGCCCGAGGAGCAGGGGCGCATCTTCGAGCGGTTCTACCGCGCGGCGGGATCGGCGCGGGCGGCGGGGGTCGCGGGCCGCGATGCCGGCGCGGCGAGCCGCGATGCCGGCGGCAGCGGGCTGGGGCTGTCCATCGTGCAGGCCATCGCCGAGGCGCACGGGGGTCGCGTCGAGCTGAGCAGCATGCCCGGGCTGGGTGCGCGTTTCACGATCGCGGTACCGCGCGGCACGGCAGACTGGGGAGCGCCATGAACCGCATCCTGATCGCCGAGGACGAGCCGCGGATCGCGTCGTTCCTCGAGAAGGGGCTGCGTGCTCGCGGCTACTCGACGACGATCTGCGGCACGGCCGGTGAGACGCTCGACATGGCGATCTCGGGCGAGTTCGACCTGCTCATCCTCGACCTCGGACTGCCCGACCGCGACGGTGCCGAGCTGCTGCGCGAGCTGCGCGAGCACGACCGGAAGCTGGCCGTGATCGTGCTGACCGCGCGCGACAGCGTCAGCGACACCGTATCTGCGCTCGAGACGGGCGCCGACGACTACGTCACCAAGCCGTTCCGCTTCGACGAGCTCGTCGCGCGCATCCGCGCCCGGCTGCGCGAGGAACGGGCGCCCGAGACGCGCGAGCTGCGCGTGGGCGACGCGGTGCTCGACATAGTCGCGCGGCGGCTGGTTGCCGGCGGCGTGCGCCACGACCTGACCGCGCGCGAGTTCGCGCTCGCCGAGTTCTTCTTCCGCCACCCCGGCCAGGTGCTCAGCCGCGAGCAGATCCTCAGCCATATCTGGGGCTACGACTACGAACCCGACTCGAACATCGTCGAGGTCTACGTGGGCTACCTGCGGCGCAAGCTCGGCTCCGATCGCATCACGACGGTGCGCGGCATGGGGTATCGGCTGGAGCGCGACGAGCCGGCGGCTGAGGAGTGACGCTGGCGCCCCGCTTTCATACTCGAATGCCCGTTGAGCAGGCGGTCCAGCTCGCCGCCGCGCCAGAGAGCAACGGCATCGACACGGATGTCCAGCACCTCGCCTACGCGTCGGAGCACCCTCAGCGAAACCTTGTCGAGGTGGCCGCGCTAGATCAGCGACACCAGCCCAGGCGACACGCCTGCCGCCTCGGCGACGTCACGCTGCCGCCAGCCCTTGCGCGGGCGCACGGCCCGAAATGCGGCTCCGACTCGCTGATCGGTCACCGGCATAGGGTGGCCCCGTTGACTCATCGGTCGCTTACGGGTGGCTTACCTGAGGCTTATCGCCGCCGATCGGGATGAGGCGGGGTACCGGCGCTGGTAGGTGCTCCCTGATCAGGGCTGAGGGCGGGGTTCGGTCGGTCGGGTCGGCCGTCGGGTACCTAGGTGTCGTTCGAGTTGGTGTCATCGCCACCGCCGGGGCCGCTGTTGCCACCGCCGCCACCGGGACCGCTGTTACCGCCACCGCCGTCATCGGTGTCGCGATCGTCGGCGGTCGGGTTCGCGCTCGGCGTGGGGCTGGGCGTCGGACTTGGGCCGGCGTTGCCGTCATCGGTGTCGTCGGGAGTGGGGGTCGGGTCCTCGTCGTCGAGGCCCTCGTCATCGTCGCGCGGGCGGATGACGGCGTCCTGGCCGGTGTCGATCTCCACCGGGGCGAGGTCCTGGGCCGGATCGGGGCTGAGGCTACCGGCCATCGCCGAGCCGATCAACAGCGCGGCCAGCACGCCGACGAAGAAGCCGAGCACGGTCTTCATGACGACCAGCCTGCCACGGCCGCCTGAACGGGCCGTGAACCGAACATGAGAAGCGTCTCATCCACGTGGCAGCGCCTGACGGGCGCACGGGGCGTGCACATCAGCGGCGGCGCGTGCGCAGCCGGCGGCGGGCGACCTGCCGCGCTTCCTCGAGCAGCGGCTCGAGGATGGCCGACAGCTGCGCCGCCGTGGGCCTGCGCGCGGGGTCGCCTTGGAGGCAGCCGAGGATCGGCGCGGCCAGCGTCGCCGGCACGCGGTCGGGCAGCGCCGCGGGCTCGGCCCACAACTGCGGATGGGGATCGTTCTCGCGGCGGACGTGCGCGAAGGGGTGCACGCCGGCGGCGGCGAAGTAGAGGACCACGCCGAGTGCCCACACGTCGGCCGGTGGCCCGAGCTGGGGCAGCGTCTCGAGGCGGCACTGCTCGGGCGCCATGTATGCGTCGGTGCCGAGCGGCGCGCCCAGCGCAGCGACTTCCTCACGCGTGCGCGCGATGCCGAGGTCGATCAGCCGGGGAGCGGCCGAGATGATCAGGTTGCGTGGCTTGACGTCGAGATGGACGTAGCCCGAGTTGTGCATGAACGCCAGCGCTGAGCAGACCTCCAGGCCAAGCGGCACCAGCTGCTCCGGCGCCAGCGGCCCAAAGCGCCGGACGAGCGTCGATAGCCGCGGGCCGTCGAGCGACTCGAGGACGATGTGCGGGCGCGGTCCGTCGAGTACCTCGTCGAACAGCCGGACTATGGCCGGGTGCTGCAGCTGGCGCAGGACGCGCGCCTCGCGGGCGAGGGCGGCGACCGACGCCTCGTTGGCCACGTGGTCCGGGCGCAGGAGCTTGGCCACGACGAGCGTGTGCAGCCGGGCGTCCCAGGCGACCCATGCCTCGGCGCGGGTGCCGCCGCCGAGCAGGTGGACGGCGTAGCGGCCGGGCACGATCTCGTCGCCCTCGGCGAAGTTCCAGCTGAGCTTGTCGGCGTTCACGTGCGGCAGATGGTAAGAGCGAGGACCGCCGAACGGTCCTCGCTCTGCTGCCAGTGCCATCTCGCGATCAGCTGTCGGTGTCGGCGCTGTCGGTGTCGTCGCTGCCGGTGCTACCGCTGCCGGAGCTGTTGCTGCCCGAACCGCTGTTGGTGCCGGTCCGTGTCATTCCTATCCGGCGTCGAGCGTGGCGTCGGCGAGGCCGTCGCGCGGACGCGCGTGCCGGGATCGGTTTCGTTCGTAGCGGCCGCCGCGGGTGTCGACCTCGCCGCCGGGCTGGCCTCCACCTTGATACCGGTGTCGCCAGTGATGCTGTCGCCGGTGTCGGCGGCGATGTCCAGGCTGGCCGTAGCGTCGCCGGTGTCGGCTGTCGGGCTGGCGCTCGGCGTCGGGCTCGGGCTGGCCAGCGAGTCGCCGGTGTTGCCGGTGTCGTCGTCGGGATCGTCGTCCGCGTCGTCGATGCTGGCCTCGAGATCTTCCTTGCGCAGGATCGCGTCGTCGTGCGCCTGCAGATCGAGCGGGTCGGTGGTCGCGGCCGGGCCGTCGGCGATGCCGCTCATGACGGTCGAGCCGATCAGCAGCATCACCATCGCGCCGGCCAGGAAAGCGGTCAGTGTCCTCATTCGTGTTGCCTCCAGAGTCAGTTGTTGGGCGTGGTGGTGCCCTCAACTCTGGAGGCGTCGCTTGAGCGGACCGTGAGGCGCGCATGAGAAATCGCTCATCTGCACCGGCGAGCGAGGAGTTGGCCGACGGTCGGCCGGCTCAGTAGTCCAGACCGCCGCCCGGCGCCGGTCGCTGGCGCTCGTCGGGCGGGATCTCACAAAGGATGAACTCGCCCGGCCGGCTGCCGCGGTAATCGAACTCGACGCCGCCGGCCTCGACGAGCACCCAGTAACCCTCGGTCAGGACCTGCGGGTAGACCATACCGGGCTGCGGGCAGCCGAGGCTCGGATCGGTCCAGGTTACGGCTTCTGCTCGGACGACGACGATCTCGCTGACCTCGACGCCCGAGCGCGCACTCACATCGGCGTAGATCGGCTCCATGATGGCGGCTGGCAGGTCAGCCTCGGGCGGCATCGGGGACACCTCGGGTGGCGGGCTGGGGGAGGGGCTGGTACGCGGCGTCGGTGTCGGCGCCGTGGCGGGTGTGCACGCCTGGCGGCCACGAGAGTCGTGACCGCCAGGCAGGTCACCAAGGCGGCTCGTGTGTACATCCGTCTAGAGTAGACGTGGGAACCACCCACGGAACAGGCGGCGTCATATGCACATGATCTTTCCGCGGCTCTTCGTGGCGCTTGCGGCACTGGCACTCGCCGGATGCGTAGAGAGTGGCACTCCACTAAGCCCGAGCCCCGGCGCTTCCTCGCCCACGCCGGCTGACGACGGTCTGGCGCGAGCCCAGAAGCTCGCCATGGCCGATCTCGCGACCCGACTGAAGGTTGACGTCGAGCAGCTCGAAGTCGTCCAGGCGGAACGCGTGACATGGCCCGACACCAGCCTCGGCTGCCCGGAGGAAGGGCAGATGTATGCGCAGGTGCTCGTTGAGGGCTACCGCGTCCTCCTCGGGCACGACGAGCGCCTCTACGCCTACCACGCCGGCGCGGACGGCGAGCCGTTCCTGTGCCCATCGGGCGAGGAGAACGGCGGCCATGACTTCGTCCCGCCGCCGGGCTTCGAGGAGTAGCCAAGCGGCGCACGACGGCGCGAGAGGTCAAAGAAGAAGGGGCGCCCCGTCTGGGACGCCCCTTTTGGTTGCCAGCCTAGCCGGCGAACCTAGCGGTTGTCGATGTTGACCAGCGTCCGCCCCATCACGCCTGAAGGTCCGACGTGGGAGATGGCACCGAAGTGCCACTCCCCGCCGGTGGCGCCGGTCCAGCTGAACCCGATCGTACCCGTTTCGCCTATCTCGGCGTCGGCCGGTTCGCTGTCGATGACTAGCGACCCGGCATCCGCCGCGGATGGTATGGCCCACGTGTACAGCGCGTAGGGCTCGTCGTCGCCGTTGGTCGCCCAGCCGTGGACGTAGACATCCCACTCTCCGTCGGCCGGGTCCTGGATGACGATCAACTCGTCGGTCGCGCCGGCCGTGCTTGACGCCACAAGCGTGTCCGTCGGGTCGAAGACAAACACGTCGAGGTCTACGTTCGGATCGGCGACCGCGTCGGGTGGTATGGCGATCCGGAACACCGCTGTGTTGCTCAGGTTGAACGTGTGCAGCGTCGCTCCATTGCCGACGTCGCTCGGGCTGAACGTCTGGTTGGGGTCCTGGTCGACGGTGTCGTTGGTCACCGTCGCCGCCACGAGGCCGTGGGCCGTCGCGTCGTACTCGCCGGTGTAGCCGAACTTCACGTCGAAGCTGCCGGAGCCGCTGACGCCTGTGCCGTCGACCTGCGCCGGTGCATCGAACTCCGACGCCCTGACTGCGATCGGGCTGCGGACGTTGAAGCTCACCAATCCGGCGCCCCGGCCAGTGCCGTGATGCCACGTCAGCGAGCCGAAACGCCACTCACCGATCGGTGCCGACTCGTTGACGATGGTCACCTCGAACGTCGCCGACTGCCCCTGGCGGAGGGTGATCGTCGAGGGCGAGACGGTAACGTCGAACCCGTCCGGGGCGTCCACGTCCACGGTGAACGTCCGCCGGCCGGGCGCGACGCTGGTGACCGTTCGGGTAACCGTCTGGCTGCCGGCCAGCTCGGCAACTGCGATCGAGGGATAGTTGAGATCGCTTGGATCGGTCGGGATACCGATGCTCTCGAGGGACGCGCAGGTGGCCGCCGGATTGGCGAAAACCTGCGGATTGGTGCCGCACAGCCAGCCGAGGTAGTCGAGGAATCCGGCGTCGTAGACCAGGCCCGGCCTGAATGCCGAGCCATGGCGGTCGACGCGGCCGGGATTAACGTGGCCGGCGCCCATCTCGAACGGGTTGGCCGGTGTCGACCGGTCGTTGTCGACGACATCCTGGCGTGCCGTCGTCATCAGCGCGGACCTGGCGGCTGCTGGGCTCCAACCCGGGTTTGCCTGCTTGAGCAGGGCGAAGACGCCGGCGATGTGTGGACTCGACATCGAAGTGCCCGCGATTGCCGCGAACAGCTCGCCCCCGCCGAAGCCGGGATCGTTGAACGGTGAGTAGCCCGCCAGGATCTGGATGCCCGGGGCGGTGATGTCGGGCTTGATTACGTCGGGGTAGCTGCTCGGGCCGCGCGACGAGAACTGTGTCATCGACGGCGCGGTTGGCCATGTGCTGTTGGAGCGGGTATCGCGGATCTCGGCCGCCGCCGTGCCGGGGTTGCCAGCGATGTAGGCCTTGATTTCCATCCCCGGCGTGAAGTCAATGTGGACCGTCGGCAGGAAGTGAGTGTCGCTGAAGAGGTTGCCCTGATCAGACGCCTCGTAGTGGATGACGCCGACGCCGCCGCCGTTCATGACGGCGAGGCTCTTGTGCACGCGCGCGTTGACTCCGCGCTTGCAGACAACGATCTTTCCTGTAACCGAGTCAGCCGGGAAGCCGATGCCGACCTGGCAAAACTCGTTGCCCAAGTCGGCCGCGTCGACCAGCGGAGCCGGACCGACTCCGTCGGTAACCGATGCACCGACGTAGGCCGCCTCGTTGCCCAACTCGACCGTGCCCGTGAGGAACCGGCTCTGTGTGTTGGCACCGACCGCCGTCAGCCACGGGTTGTCGGCCGGGCTGCCGATGGTTCCGCCACCGGGCCCCGAGTTGCCGGCGGACGTGGCGACGAAGACGCCGGCATCGGCAGCGAAGAGGAATGCGATGTCGTCGGCGCCCAGGACGCCACCACCGCCGCCGATCGAGTAATTGATGACGCCCACGCCGTCGGCGACAGCCTGGTTGATTGCGCTGGCTAGATCTGAGCTGAAGCAGCCGAGGTTGCCGCACGCCTTGTAGGCGATGACGTGGGCGTCGGGGGCCATGCCCGAGATCGTGCCGTCACCCACTGAGCCGCCGAGGATCGACGCCGAGACGCCAGCGTTGCCGGCCGCCGTGGAGGCGGTATGCGTGCCGTGGCCATTGTCGTCACGTGCGGAATCGAACTCATCCGAAGCGGCGCCAATGACCGCGCGGTAAGTGGCGAGCTTCTGGTACGCCCCGATGAGCTTGTTGTTACACGTGAACGGCGCGTCGTTCGGGTTGTGGGCGGTGTTGCCGAACTCGCACGGCAGCGGCCCGGTCGGCGGAGCGGGCAGGCCGTTGTCGGCGAAGCTGGGGTGCTCCGGCCAGATGCCGGTGTCGATGACACCGACGACCACGCCGGCGCCGGTGATCCCAGCATCGTAGGCCTGGCCGGGGCCGGTAAGTCCGATGAAGTCGCCGCTGGAATCGGTCAGCGGCTGGAGCAGCTCGTCGGGTAGTACGAGCGCAACACCGGGGCTGCCGGCGACCCTCAGCGCCTGGCGGAAGTTGAGCCGGGCTGAGAACCCGTTGAGCGCGACTACATAGTCATTGACCAGCCTGTTGATGCTGACGTCTGCTGCGCGCAGCGCCCGTTCATGGCTCTGGCGCAGTTCGCGCGCACGAGCCTTCGCGCGATTGGTGTCCAGCCTGTCTCCCTCAGTCACGACGAGGGGATCAGCCTGCATGATCACGACGTAGCTGTTGTACTCGCTGCGCTGAACGCTCTTGCCTTTGCCCAGCGGTAGACCTTCCTGGGCTCCTGCGGGCAGAGCCGAGCCGACGAGCACCGCCACCACGGCGAACAGAACGGTAAAACGTCTCATCAGGACGCAAACCCTCCCTTTGCCCCGGCGTTTCTGGGGGCGTGCCGGGGTCGTCTCCCTATCGACCCGTCGGGGCTCGCGGCTCCCCCGTGCCGCGCGCGTGTGACGGTGCATGGGAACGTACTCCGCCGGGGAGCCGCGGGTCAAGCCGGACCAACAGGCCAGCGCCATCTACGCTCGCGCCCAGCGACATTGATGTGGGCTTTATAGGCGCCCTGCGGCAACGAAGCCAGGCCGTCAGACGAAGCGCTTCAGCGACATGAACTCGATGTCGAACTCGGGGGTGCCTTCTGTCATCAGGTCGGCGGCGATGACGCCGATGACGCTCGAGAACTTGAAGCCGTGCCCCGAGCACGGGGAGAGGACGACGACGCGCTCGTCGGCGGGGTGCAGGTCGACGACGAAGTGGAAGTCGGGTGTGTTGGTGTACAGGCACACCTGCGCGTCGCGCCGCCGGCCGTTGGCGGCCGGCAGGTAGCGCTCGAGGAAGCCGCGCACGGGCGCCTCGTCCGATTCGTGGACTTGGCGGTCGACGGCATCGGGGTCGACGACCGTGCCCCCGTGGTGGCGCGCGACCTTCGCCCCCTGGCCGGGCAGAACCGGGAAGCCGTAGAAGGCGTGCTCGGCGTCGAGCTCGACGATGTAGACGGGCAGGCGCTCGGGGACGAGGTCGTCGTGCGGTCCGTCGGGCTCCATCCAGAAGAGCGCGTTGCGCTCGACCGTCAGCGGCAGCCGAACGTCCGGCACGAGCCGCGGCAACCAGGCGCCGGCCGCGATGACCAGCCGATCGGCGGTGTAGGTGGCAAGGTCCGTCGTCACCTCGATCCCACCGCCGTTACCCCGCCAGCCGGTGACGCGCTCCTCGAAGTGGAGCTCGGCGCCGTGGCGCTCGGCCAGCTCGAGGTGGGCCTCGATGCAGCGCTCGGGGTAGAGGATCCCGGCCAGCGGCTCATGCAGCGCCTGCATGTCGTGGTCGAGGCGCAGCGCCGGGAAGCGGTGGCGCGCCTCGGCCGCGTCGAGCAGCTCGTGGGGCAGGCCGTGCTCGCGCGCGCTGCGCAGCGACCCTTCGAGGACCTCGGCGCCGGCACGCCCACAGTACAGCCCGCCGGTCTGGAGCAGCAGGTCGTGGCCCGACTCGGCGGCGATCTGCGGCCACAGTTCCCACGCCGCGCGCAGCATGGGCACGTACGCCGGGTGCTCGAAGTAGGCCAGCCGGATGATGCGCGTCAGCCCGCCCGATGACCCCAGCTCGTGCGCGCGCGTGAACGCCTCCACGCCGAGCACGCGCCGGCCCCGCCGCGCCAGCTGGTACGCCGCTGCGCTGCCGTGTGCGCCGAGGCCGATGACGATGACGTCGTGGGTCACTCCGTACCTCCAGCTCGTATTGGAACCCATCTCGCCAAGTAGTAACTTTTGCGTACTCGGGCCAATGGCCGCTGCCGCGCGCGACGCTCTACTGTGCGATGGGGCCTGGCGTGGCACGAGGGCACGGGAAATGGAACAGCGAGCGGGGGGAGCCGCGCCCGGTCAACCACTGGGCAACCTCGTCCTCGACGTCCTCAGCGCGGGCACGCTCGACGCCCTCCGTTCGAACCTCAAGCGCACATACCTCCACAAGTCGCAGATCCTCGCCCGCCGCGGCAGGCCACTCAAGCGGGTGGTCTTCCCGACGTCGGCCGTCATCATCATGAGCCAGCGGGCCGGCCACGAGCGCGTGCCTGTGCTCTCGATCGGCAGCGAGGGCCTCGTCGGCCACTGGCTCGGGCTCAGCGCCGAGCCGGCCGAGGCGGACATCACGTGCGAGGTTCCCGGCCACGCGTTCGAGGTGCCCAGCCGCACATTCGTGGCGGCCCTCGTCGACCGGCCCGAGCTGGCCGGCATCGTCACGCGCCTGGCGCAGAGCGCGGCAGCGCAGCTGATGCGCAACATCGTGTGCGTTTCGCGCCATCCGCTCGCTCAACGCTGCGCGCGCCAGATACTCGAGGTCGCGCTGCGCCGCGGCGACGAGTTCCCGCTGACCCATGACACGCTCGCTGAGTGGCTGAGCGTCACTCGCCCCAGCGTCACGCGCGAGATGAGCGCGCTCGCCGGGGCAGGGGCGATCTCCTACCGCCGCGGGATCATCCGCGTCCATGACCGCACTCTTCTCGAGCGGGCGTCGTGCGACTGCTACCGCACGTTCCTGGCGCGGCGCCACTGGTTCGCCGGGAACGCCGATCACGTAGGTTCACCAAGTACGGTGCGCTAGGAACAGTCGACCTTGCGAGAGCCGGCCGGGCGCGACGCGGAGGCGCTCGCTGCTCGGCGGCCGATCGCGTCCGCGTGCGCCGCCTGGTCAATGTGCTCCTGATCGTCGGTGCGACACAGTTTGATCGGCACGTTGCGCATCGTCAGACCGACATCCATGCTGTAGCACCAAGTTCGGGGACCCGTTTCCGAGACCGCGGGACCAGCCGTGACATCACCAAAGCTTCTCTGTTTCCCGACCGATGACAAGGTCTTCGCCGCCTTTGCCCGGGCCACGATGCAGGCCGGCCAGTTCGAGACACCGGAGGACTTCGAGGCAGAAGTCAGGCGGGTCTATCCGGCTGCCGCCGTCCGCGAGCGCCTCCCGTTCGCCCAGCTCGAGGACGGAACGGCGTGGTACGTCTTCCGCGACGGCGCCGTTCGCGGCGATCAGCGTGCCAGGTTCTGGTCAGAGGAGGACGGCCTGGCCTCTTAGCAGAGTTGGAGTGGGGCGCGGGGCGCGAGTCGTCTGGGGACGATGACGCGCCCCGCCGGCCCAATTTAAGGCGACGGGCCCAAACGAGGGCGCGACCTACTGCTCCTCGTCGGCCCAGATCTCGTCGTCGAGCTGCTGCGCCTGATAGCAATCGCCGCACATCGGCCCGCCCGGCCACTCGGGCTGGTCG
>CAYRMQ010000035.1:14451-24543 GCA_964425305.1 uncultured Anaerolineaceae bacterium
GGGCTGGTCGGCGTAGAGCTCGTCGAGCATGGGCCGAGTATCGGTTATCTATGGGCTCGATCAGCGGCGGAAGGCCGACCAGCGGCGGAGGATCGTCAGCGCGCGACGACCGACAGCGCGCACGCGTGCCGGCCCTCGACCAGTCGCGTGTAGACCTCCTCGTAGCGGTCGACCATCCGCTCCGCCGAGTACCGCTCCAGCGCGCTGGCGGATGGCGGCGCGGTCCATCTCGACGGCAAGCACGGCCTCCTCGAGATCGTCGACGAGGAAGCCGTCGACGCCGTGCTCGATGGTTTCGGTCAGCGCCCCGGCGCGGCGGCCGATGACCGGCGTACCCGTCGCCATCGATTCGATGGCGACCAGCCCGAACGGCTCGGGCCAGGCGCCGAGCATCAGGGTGGCGCGGGCGCCGGCGACGATGGGATCCCGTTCGAGCGGCCCCAGCTCGCCCAGGAACTCGACGATGCGCTCCTCGACGGCCGGCTCGACGACGCCGGCAAAGTAGTGCTGCTCGTCGGCGTCATAGACCTTGGCGGCCATGCGCAGGCGGAGTCCCGTCCGGCGGGCCAGCTCGATCGCATCGACGACGCCCTTCTCCGGCGCGATCCGCCCGACGAAGGCGAGGTAGTCGCCGGCCTGCGCCCCGAACGGCACCGACTCCAGGCGGAGGCCGTGGTGGATCGTCGCCAGCCAGTTGGCGTCGGGCCGCCAGCGCCGCTGGCTGTCGCTGATCGCCACCAGCGGAACGTCGCGGAACTCCTCCAGTAGCTGCGGCGTGCCGTTGCTGTCGAGGCGGCCATGGAGCGTCGTCAGCACCGGTGTCGGGCAGTGGCGGGCGAACAGGAAGCCATGCGTCTCGACGTGGGAGTGGACGACGTCGAAGCGCCTGTGCTCGCGCCACGCGACGGCGACGGCGAGCTCGAGATGGCAGCTCACGTCGCCGCGGTAGCCGGCCGACCAGAGGCTCGCCGGCGTGACCGCCACGAGTTCGCACTCGACCTCCGAATCGCCGGCTCCGAAGAGCGTCACGTCGTGGCCGCGACGGCACAGCTCGTCGACGAGGCAGGCGATGACGCGTTCGGTGCCGGCGTAGCCACGCGGCGGGATGGGCAGAACCGGTGGAGCCACGATTCCAATCCGGAGTCGACCGCCCATAGCCGATCGGTACCCCCTTTTCTGTTCCTGGCCACACGGCTGGCGCAGTGCGCCGGCATCATGCAGCGAGCCGTGGCACGCCCGGTTCGCTGCGCCCTGAGCCGTGGCACACCGGTTTGCCGCCGCCGGTCACCGCCCCGCCCGCGCGCCATTTCAAACGGTTTGCATTTGGCCCGGGCGCGAACAACAATCCGCAGATGCCGACGCGAGCCCACGTGGCGGAGACCGCCTCGTTCCACACGGCTCGTGCGGGGCGGGCACCGCACACTGCGTCCTGACATGCCCCAGCGAGACATCGGCCTGATCCTCATGCGCCAGCTCGCTTCGGGCCTGGCCGTGCCGCTGATCCTGGTCGATGCCGGCGGCGACCTGCTCTTCTTCAACGAGCCGGCCGAGCTGGTCCTCGGTCAGCGCTTCGACGAGGTCGGTGAGCTGACGCTCGAGAGCCGCCTGCGCCTGTTCGCCTTCCGCGACGAGGACGGCAGCCTGCTGCCCGACGACCAGGCGCCGCTCGTCGTGGCTCTGCAGGAGCGCCGCCCTGTCCACCGACGCGTGTGGATGCGCGCCCTCGACGGAATGGATCGCGCGATCGAGGTGGCGGCCTTCCCGCTCCTCGGCGCCGGCGGGCATCTCATCGGCGGCGTGGCGATGTTCTGGGAGCGCAAGCCCAGGTGACGACACCGGCGAAGTCAACGCGCGTCTGCCTGTGGGGCACGCGCGGCTCGATCGCCAGCGCCGGGCCGGAGACCATCGCTTACGGCGGCAACACCTCATGCGTCGAGATCGAGGGTCGTGACGGCACCGTCCTGATCCTCGACGCCGGCACCGGCGTGCGCCGTGTCGGTGAGACGTACCGAGAGCCGCGGCGGCTGGACATCCTGCTGACCCATCTGCACATGGACCACATCCAGGGGCTGGGCTTCTTCGGGCCCTTCTTCCGCGACGACTTCGACATCCACGTCTGGGGGCCACCCTCGACCACGCTCGACCTGCGCACGCGCCTGACCCGCTACCTCTCGCCGCCGCTGTTCCCGGTCCGCCTGCGCGACGTCGCCGCCCAGCTCCAGCTGCACGACGTGCCGACAGAGCCGTTCGAGCTGGGTGGCCTGACCATCTGCGCACAGAACGTGATCCACCCGGGCCCGACGCTGGGCTACCGCATCACCGACGGCGGCGCGACGATCACCTACCTGCCCGATCACGAGCCGGCGCTGGGCGCCAGGCGCTTCCCCGCCGAGCCCGAGTGGACGTCGGGCCACGACCTCGCGCACGAGGCCGACCTGCTCATCCACGATGTGCAGTACACCGCCGAGGAGTACGAGACGCGCGCCGGCTGGGGTCACAGCCGTGTCTCGGACGCGGTCGGCTTGGCAGCAATGGCGAAGACCAGAAGGCTGGTGACGTTCCACCACGATCCGGCTCACGACGACGACGACCTCGACGCTATGCTCGAGCAGGCGCGCGAGATGGCACCGGCCGGGCTCGAGGTGCTCCCCGGACGCGAGGGCGACACCTTTCGGCTCTAGCTGAGAGGCAGCCAGCGTGGCCGCGACACCGGCACGTCCTTGCAACGTCGGTTCGCCCCGTCCGGCTGGGGCCGCTGCGAAGTGCTACCCGACAATCGGGCCGATGGGCACGACCTTGCAGATCGAGCGCGCTCGGCCGACCGCTGACGAGGGACGGCTGGAGGCCGCCCGGCGCAGCGCCGAGGAGCACACCGTTCCGGTCCGCGTGGCGCTGCTCAGGGGCCGCACCGGCCTGACGGCGGCGGTCGTCGCGCTGGCCGGCTTCGGCGGGCTGTTCGCGCTGGCCAAGACGCGGCGCAGCGACGAGATCGACGCGGCTCTCACGCTGCGCTGGCAGGCCCGCCAGCACCGCTCGCTGGCGTTGCTGATGGAGGCCGTCTCGTGGCCCGGCTTCCCGCCGCAGAGCAGGATCATCCCGCCGCTCATCGCCTCCGGCCTATGGCTGCTGCGGCTGCGCGTGGAGGCCGTCTTCCAGCTGCTGGCGTGGGGCACGGGCGGGCTATCGAGCCTGCTCAAGGGCGTCACCCGCCGGCCGCGGCCGCTGCCGGAGGAGGTGCGCGTGGTCATCGCGCCGCTCGGCGGCTCGAGCTTCCCCAGCGGGCACGTCCTGACATATGTGGGCACGTACGGCTTTGCCGCCTACCTGGCGCACTCGTTCCTGCGGCCGGCGCAGGTGCGCCGGCCGCTCGTGGCAGGACTGCTGCTGGTGCTCGCGATGGTCGGGCCGAGCCGCATCTACCAGGGCCACCACTGGCCGACCGACGTCGCCGCCTCGTACCTCCTCGGACTGACGTACCTGATCGGCGTGACGGCGCTCTATCGCCGCACGCGCAAGATCTGGCCTGGCCCGCCGCGGAGGCCCGTCCGGCGGCGGGCACGGCGGGCATGACCGGACGAGCGGCTGCGCCTGCCGGCCAGCAACGCAGCCGCCCGGCGCGGATGCGCGTGCTGTGGAACGCCGAGGCCGGCCGCAAGGGCGGGCTGCCCACCGGCGGCGCGACGGAGGAGTCGCTGCGCCAGCTCATCGACCGCCACGGCCTCGACGCCGAGCTGCTGGCCACCGAGTCGGAGGACGATTGCCGGCGGCGGACGCGCGAGGCAGTCGCGGCCGGCTGCCAGATCGTCGTCGCCGCCGGCGGCGACGGCACCGCCGGCTGCGTCGCGCAGGAGCTGCTCGACACGCCGGTGGCGCTCGGCCTGCTGCCGCTGGGCAGCGTCATGAACGTCGCGCGCATGCTCGGTGTGCCGCGCGACCTCGATGAGGCGGCACAGGCCCTCGCACGGCGCGACATCCGCGCCCTCGACGTCGGCGAGGCGAACGGGACTCTCTTCTACGAGACGGCGTCGGTCGGCATGAACGCGGCGATGTTCCGCGAGGCGCAGCACTTCGACGAGGGCGACTATGGCTCGCCGCTGCGCGTCCTGTGGGTGGCGCTGCGCTACCGGCCGGCGCGTATCCGCCTGCACCTCGAGCAGGACACGGTCAGGACGCGGGCGCTGATGGTCGTTGTGGCCAACGGCCCGTACGCCGGGGTGGGCATGACCGTTGCCCCCGAGGCGCGCCTCGACGACGGCCGCTTCGACGTCGTCGTCTTTCGCCACTACTCCAAGTTCGAGCTGCTGCGCCACCTCGGCTCGATCGCCTTTGGCCGGCGGCGCTACACGCCGCACACGCGCACCTACCGCTCGAGCTCCGTGCGCGTCGAGTCGGCGCGGCCGCTGCCCTGCCGTGCCGATTCGCACGACCTGGGCACGACGCCGCTCGAGTGCCGCGTGCGACGGGCGAGCCTGCGCGCGGTCGTCGGCCCCGAGTACCGCGCCGCTCAGGCGGCGGCCGTCACTCCTCCAGGACCGTGACCCAGCGCGAGTAGATCCAGCCGGTCTTGCCGCTGCGCGTCTCGATGCTGTACCACAGCGCGCCGCTCGGGCTGTAACCGGTGTCGAGGATGGTGAACGTGTTGCCCGGCCGGACCCAGCCGATGATCTTCTCGTCGGGGCTGTGCCCGAGGCGCAGGTTCATCGTCCCGGTTGCCAGCCCGGTGACCGTCTCCTCCTCGACGACTTCGGGGGCCTCGGGCTCGGTGACCGACTCGCTGGCCTCGTCCTGGTTCGGCTTGTCCCTGTTCTTCTTCTTGCCCGGCCTGGCGTCGGTGCCGGTCACCTCGTCGGCCGTCGTCCACTGGACCTTCAGGAAGGTGGTGAACCGGTAGCTGATCGCATGCACGCCGTGGACCGTCACACCGGTGTCGGTCATCGCGCTGATCGCGCGGCCCTTGCCGAGGTAGATGCCGATGTGCGCGCCGTCGCCCCACACCACGAGATCGCCACGGACGGCGTCGCGCTTGGTCGCCAGACCGCGCCTCGTGAACCACTTGAGATAGTGGACCGCGCGCATGCGCTTGCCGCCGATGAGCGCGAGCTGGTCGGTGTCGGCAAAGATGCGGAAGATCAGGCCCGAGCAGTCGAACTTGTTCGGTCCGGTGGCGCCCAGGCGGTACGGGATGCCGAGGTAGCCGCGGGCCGCCTGCACGGCGGCTTCGGCACGATCCATCGCGGCAGTCGCCGGCGCGGCCGGCGCTCCGGCGCCAACGAGGACTACCGCGAGGGCGAGCGCGAGCGCCGCGCCGGCGGGCGTGACGCGCCGCGCGGGCAGCGAATCGAGACTGCGCCGCACGCCGTCGGGCGCGCGGCGACAGGCCTCGTCGGCGTAGACGGAACTGACGACCAGGGCGCCCAGCGTGGCGACGACGATGGTGCGCGGCAGCATGACGATGCTGCGTGCCAGGGCGGTCAGGTACACGGCGGCGATCACCGGCACGGCGAGGACGATGGCCGCGAGGTTCCGGGGCTGGCGTCGATGAACCGACATCCCGAGGTTACCCTCCCTTGCTCGAGACCGACGGGGCACGTCGACGGTCGGCTGTGCCACGGTGCCCGGGGGCGCAGGGCATCCTCGGCCGCTGGGGCGGAACGAGGCCCGCGGCTCTTCAGTTCTGCAGGTCCTCCTTGAAACCCGTGCTCGAAAGTATGACCCGTGCGCACCGCGCTCGCCGGCCGTTTTCGCACATCAGTTCCACATACCCCACGCGACCGCCCCAACGCCCCCCGACCGTCCCGGTGGAACCCCTGTAACGGCCGCGATAGGGTGGTTGGCGCCGACCGCCGATAGGGTGCAACGACTCTGCCGCCACCCTGCACGCGTCGGGTGCCGTGCCCGACTGGACCGGCCAGGGCCCTCACCGCATCTCGCTGTGTGCCGGCCTTGAGGCCGACATCCAGGTAGTGGGAGGAACCAACAGATGAACAAGCTGATCATGACGCTCATCGCAGCGATCGCCCTGGCAGTCGCCGCCTGCGGCCCGGGCGCCGACCCGGGTGCGCCGGGAGATCCGGCGTTCGACACGCCTATGCCGGGCGATCCGGGCACCGTGCCGGGTGATCCGGGGACGGAACCGGGGACGGAGCCCGTTCCCTAGCCGGCATGCACCTTAGCCGAGTGAGCGGAGCGGCTGACTGAGCCGCTCCGGCACTCCCTCCTCCTCCGGAGGCCCGGGCTTGACCCGGGCCTCCGTTTTTTGTTGCCCGTTGTCCGCATTCGCCACCCATACGTGGCACACTCGGTGCAGGTCCCAGCAGCATGGCCGCGCTCGTCACGTGTGCCGCAGAGTGCGAGGTAAACCGTCAGATGGGCATCTCAGTCGCGCCCGGCTCGATGACCGCCGAGGAGATCGTCAGCCTTTCGCGCAAGCACACGCTCTTCGAGTGGTCGGCCCAGGCGGCGGTTGACCCCATCCCCGTCGAGCGCGCCGAGGGCGTCTACTTCTACACGCCCGACGGCAAGCGCTACCTCGACTTCAACAGCCAGCTGATGAGCGTCAACATCGGCCACGGCGACGCGCGCGTGGTCGAGGCGATCAAGCGCCAGGCCGAGCAGCTGGCCTACGCCAACCCGTTCATGGCGACCGAGCCGCGCGCCCGGCTGGGCCAGAAGCTGGCCCAGATCGCGCCCGGCGACATCGACGTCTTCTTCTTCACCAACGGCGGCGCCGAGGCCAACGAGAACGCCATCAAGCTGGCCCGCCAGGCTACCGGCCGGCAGAAGATCCTGGCGCGCTACCGCTCCTACCACGGGGCCACGGGACAGGCCATCGTCGCCACCGGCGACCCGCGGCGGTGGGCGGCGGACACCGGCGTGTCGGGCGTCGTGCGTGCGCCCGACACTCACCGCTGGGGTGCCGCCGAGCCCGAGCCGGTCGAGGCGTCGCTGCGCGGCCTCGAGGAAGTGATCATGTACGAGGGACCGCAGACGATCGCGGCCTTCATCATCGAGCCGGTCGTGGGCACCAACGGCATCCTCGTTCCGCCCGACGGCTACCTGCAGGGCGTGCGCGAGATCTGCGACCGCCACGGCATCCTGCTCATCGCCGACGAGGTGATGTCTGGCTTTGGGCGGACCGGGACGTGGTGGGCGGTCGATCACTGGGGCGTCGTGCCCGACCTGATCACGATGGCCAAGGGCCTGACGTCGTCGTACCTGCCGCTCGGCGCGGTGGGCATGCGCCGCGCCATCGCCGACGCCTTCCGGGACAAGGTGTTCTACGGCGGGCTGACCTACAACTCGCACCCGATGGGCTGTGCGGCGGCGCTGGCGACCATCGCCGTCTACGAGGAGGACGGCCTGATCGAGCGCGCGGCGCGGATGGGCGAGGTCCTCGCCCGCCACCATCGCGAGCTGCACGAGCGCCATCCGTCGGTGGGGGCGGTGCGCAGCATCGGCCTTTTCGGGATCGTGGAGCTGGTCCGCTCGCGCGACCCGTACGAGCCGATGACCCCGTACAACGGCGTCAGCGACGAGATGAAGGCCGTCGCCCGGCGCCTCAAGGAAAACGGGCTGTACACCTTCGTCCGCTGGAACGGCATCATGACCAACCCGCCGCTGACCATCACCGAGGAGCAGCTGGCCGAGGGCTTCGCCATCATCGACGGCGCGCTCGACATCGCCGACCAGGCCGTCCGCGGCTAGGCGCGACCGCCGGCATACGACGCCCCGCCCACCCCCCAATCCAGATGCTTCCGCTCAAGCGGAACGATCGGCGCCATCGGCTACCTCGGTCGGCGCCACCGAGAGCGCTCGCCCGACCTCGGTGCCGGCCAGCCAGGCCGCGATCTGGCCGAGGCGCACCGGCTCGATGAGGTAGACGACCGTCCGGCGATCGACGTACCCGCGGCGGGCCGAGCCCGATCTCGGCGGACAGCTTGGCCGGCCGGCGCTGGGCGAGCGCGAGCAGGGCGACGATGCGCCGGCGGGTCGGATCGGCCAGTAGCTCGATTCCGCTGCCATTGCGCCTGGCATGTCGTGCGGGATTGTGGCGGCGCGCGCCTACCTGTCGCTTATCGGTCCGATGCGGACGATCGTTGCGCATGCCTGGAACAACCCGGATGACGGCCTCTGAGGGGGGCGTGCCCGCCGGTGCACGGGAGTGACCGGACGAGGCCCTCCGCCTGTTCGCGCGGCGCCGGCCGCGCCAAGCGGCGTGAATCTCAGCCGGCGGCGGAGACGTAGCGGCCGAGCACGAAATCCCAGCCAGAGTCGTAGTCCGCGCGCTCGCGCGGGGCGGCGTCGGCGAGGCGCTCCCAGCCGGTGTGGACGAGGCGCAGGCGCGTGCCGTCGCCCTCCGCCCTGAACGAGATCTCGAGCTCCTGAGCAGTGTCCGGGGCACGGCCAGGGTGCCACGTCAGGACGACGCGAGCGGGCGGCTGCCAGGCGAGCACCGTCCCCCAGGCATGCTCACTGCCGTCCGCTGCCGTTTCGAGCAGCCGCCCGCCGACGCGCGGCTCGAACCGGCAGCCAACCGCCTTCTCGCCGGCGACCGAATGCGTGGCGAGCGGCCACCAGCCGGCGATGCCGTCGGTGAAGAGGGCGAAGGCGCGCTCCACCGCCAGTGGCACGATAAGCTCCTTGACGACGGGCTCGATCTGCGTCTGCGTCCCGGGCGACTCGACCATCACTCACCTCCATGCCCGTCCGTCCGGCGGGCCTCTGCCTCTGCTCTTGCTTGTGCATCTGCGTCAGCCGCCGCCGCGTACGCCGACAGCACGTCATCCCACAGCCGCTCGACGTACGCGCGCAACGCCGCCAGCCCGTCCGGCTCCAGCCGGTACACCCGCCGGCGGCCCGCCCGCCGCTCGCTGACCAGGCCGCTCTGCTTCAGCACGGCAAGGTGCTGCGAGACGGCCGGCCGGCTGACGGGCAGGCCACGCGCGATCTCCTCGACCGAGTCCGGCGTCTCGCGCAGGCGCTCGACGATGGCCCGCCGTGTGGGGTCGGCGAGGGCATGCAGAACGCCGCCAGGACTTGACATGATACGTAAGTCTAGACTTACGAATACGCCGTGTCAACCCGCGCTACAGTTCTGCGCGTGATCAGCGACGATCGGTCGCCGAGCGTGGCGGGCGAGGGGCCCGTCCCGCCGCAGGAGGAGGCCCGGGCGGAGGCACAATCGGCGGCCGCCAGCGCCGGCGTGGCCGGTGTCGAGTCGGCAGCGCGGCCGACAACCGGCCGGCGGGCCAGGCTGCGCCCGTTGCTTCCCGTCGTCGCGCTGCTGCTGGCCATCGCGCTGGCGTGGGAGGGCGCCAAGCTGATCGGCGGCGACCCCTGGCGCTACGACAACTTCCTGGGCACCGGCATCGCCTTCCACCACGACCCGCCGCTGCGCATCAGCCAGTTCTCGAACCTGCAGCTGCCGCACCTGTGGGACATCGGCGCGGCGCTGTTCCAGCCCGTCCAGCGCGGGCAGGCCCAGACGCTGCTCCAGTTCCTGCTTGGGGCGGCGCTGTACACCTGGCGCGAGGCCGTCATCGGCTTCGGGCTGGGCGCGTTCATTGGCCTTGCCCTGGCGTCGGTGTTCGTCCACTTCCGGCTTTTCGAGCGGGCGTTCGTGCCCTACGTCATCGCCAGCCAGGCCATCCCGATCGTCGCCCTCGCCCCGATCATCGTCGTCGGTTTCGGGCGCGGGCTGGTGGCGGTCGTGATCATCGCCACGTACCTGACGTTCTTCCCGGTCACCATCGCCGCCATGCGCGGCCTCTCCTCGCCCGACCCACGCGCGCTCGAGCTGATGCGCTCGTACGCCGCCTCGCGCTGGGCGGTCTTCTGGAAGGTGCGCCTGCCGGCGTCGGTGCCATACCTCTTCACGGCGCTCAAGATTGCGGCGACGGCGAGCATCGTCGGCGCGATCATCGGCGAGGGCCCGGGCGGCGTGCCGGAGGGCCTCGGCCGGGCGATCATCAACTTCAACCAGCAGTACATCACCGGCCCCGAGAAGCTGTGGGCGACGATCCTCATCTCGTCGCTCCTGGGCATGGCCTTCTTCGGCCTCGTCAGGCTGGCAGAGGGGTTCGTCCTGCGCGG
>CAYRMQ010000036.1:0-24503 GCA_964425305.1 uncultured Anaerolineaceae bacterium
GCCGCGCAGGAAGTGGCCGAGCGCCACGGCATGGTGCTGCCGCACCACACCTCGGTGCACACGCCGTTCATGACCTACCGCTGCCAGTTCCCGGCCTGGTCCATCGGGCCGAACCCCAACGAGTTCATCCCCAACCAGGTGTTCGACGCGCTGGAGAGCCTGCCCGATCCGCCGCAGCGCATCGCCTTCGTAACCAACGAGACCGGCTCGACCGGTTTCGTGGTCTACGGCCGCGCCGACGTCGAGGAGCCGGGCGCGATCTCCATCGCCCAGGATCGCGGCTACGAGATCGCGGCAGAGGTGCGCTACGCCCCCGGCCCCGACCTGGAGTGGTCTGCGACGGCGGCCGAGATCCGCGACGCCGATCCCGACTTCATCTTCCAGAGCTCGCTCGGCGTCGAGTCGGTCGGCCTGCTCGAGGCGATGGAGCAGCTCAACTACCGCCCGCCGCTGATGTTCAGCCTCTTCCCCGCGCCCGGCCCGCTGCTCGGCCTGGGTGAGCTGGGCGAGGGCCACCTGTCGGTCTCGATGTTCGAGCCGAACGAGCCGATCCTCGAGCGGATGGGCGACGACGTGCGCGAGATCGTCGAGGAGTTCCAGCGCCGCGCCGAGGCCGCCGGCCTGCCCTATACCGTCTTCGAGACGCAGGCCACCGGCAGCTGGACGGCGTGGGAGATCCTGGCCGAGGGCGTCCGCGGCGCGGGCAGCCTCGACCACGACGCCATCTGCGACTACCTCATCGAGAACGGCGCCGACACGACCTTCCACGGCCACCTGACGTTCGAGCCGGAGGACAACAACTTCTGGCCGACGACGCAGGGCATCAAGCAGATCCAGGACGGCGACTGGGTCATGGTCTGGCCCGAGGACCGCGCGGCGGCGCCGCTGCGCGGCCCGCAGGAGTAGCCCCGCGGCGCCAACCGGCCCGCGGCAAGTGACGGCGGCCCCGCCTGACCGGCGGGGCCGCCGTGCATCATCCTTGGGAGTGCAGTGAGCCTTCTCCACCTTCAGGTGGCCATCTCGGGCGCACTGGCCGGTGGCATCTTCGCGCTGATGGCCATCGGCCTGTCGCTGACGTGGGGCATGTTGCGCGTCATCAACCTGGCCCACTTCGCGATCATCCTGCTCAGCGCCTACGTCACCTACGAGCTGGCGACCGTTCTGCGCCTGGATCCGCTGGTTACGGTCGTCGTGACGGTGCCGCTGATGTTCGTACTTGCCGCCGCCATCCAGTGGCTCTTCCAGGCGTCGCGCATCTCGGAGTTCAACTCGCTGCTGGTCAGCTTCGGCATCTTCATCGTCGCCATCCAGCTGATCACCAACCACTGGACGGCCGACTTCCGGCGGATGGATGCCGTCGTGAATCCCTACCCCACCCAGTCGGTGGCGCTCGGGCCGGTGCTCCTCCCGACGCACAGCCTGATCGCCTTCCTCGTCGCCGTCCTCGTCGTCGTCGGGCTCTACTGGTTCCTCGAGCGGACCTTCACCGGCCGCGCCGTGCGCGCGTTCGCGCAGGATCCCGCCATCGCGTCGGCCTTCGGCATCGATCACGGCCGGCTGGGCATGCTGCTGTCGGGCGTCGCCGGCGGGACCGGCGCGCTGGCCGGCACGCTGTGGGCGGTGGGCAACCCGCTGACGCCGTCGGGCGCCTTCGAGTGGATCGGCGTCGTCTTCGCCGTCGTCATCGTCGGCGGCATCGGCAACGTCGTCGGGACGCTGGTCGCCGGTGCGCTGGTGCTGATGGTCGCCGCGCTGGTGTCGCTCATCTGGTCGCCGTCGGTCGCACCGCTGATCGTCTTCTCGGCGATCGTCGTGACGTTGCTCGTCCGCCCGCAGGGGCTCTTCGCGCGCCGGGGCAGCTGAGATGCCGTGGCGCGGTCTGCTCGTAATCGTCGCCGTCTTCGCCGTGCTGGCGACGCTGCCGGTGTTGCGCAGCGCGCTGCCCTTCCCGGCCTTCTACCTGGTCTTCCTGGCGACCGTCTTCTTCTGGGTGGCGCAGGCGACGAGCTGGAACCTGCTGTCCGGCTTCAGCGGCTACTTCAGCTTCGGGCAGGGCGCCTTCTTCGGCGTCGGTGCCTACGCGACGGCGGTGCTGACCGCCCGCCACGGCTTCGACTTCTTCATCACGCTGCCCATAGCCGGCGCGCTGGCGATCGTGCTCGCCCTGGCCATCGGTGCGGTCGCCTTCCGGCTGCGTTCGCTGCGCGGCGAGATCTTCGCGCTGCTGACCCTCGCCGTGCCCTTCATCATCGCCCCGATCGTGCGCGTCAGCCCGCAGCTCGACGGCGGCCAGGGCGTGCGCGTGCCCATCCCGCGCGACTACACCGCGCTCGCCGGCGGCTTCCAGGAGTTCATCTTCCTGGTCAGCCTGGCCGTCGCCACGCTGGCCGTGGCGATCGCCTTCGCGGCCCAGCACTCGCGCGTCGGCTGGGCGCTCTTCGCCATCCGCGACGCGGAGAACGTGGCCGAGGGCCTGGGCGTGCCGACCTTCCGCTACAAGATGCTGGCCATCGCGCTGAACGGCTTCCTGGCCGGGCTGGCCGGTGGCGTATTCGCCGTGCAGGTCGGCTTCCTGACCGTCGAGGGCGTGTTCAACCTGACCGTGCCGCTGTTCGTCATCGTGATGAGCGTGCTCGGCGGGCGGGCGCACTGGCTCGGCCCGGCGCTGGGCGCGCTGATCATCGTCGCCCTGCGCGACCGCCTGGCGGCAGCCGGCTTCGAGGGCTGGAGCCTGGTCATCCTCGGGCTGATCCTGGCCACGCTGGTGCTGCTCGCGCCGGAGGGGCTGATGGCGCGCCTGCGCATCCGTCCGCGGGCGACGGCGCTGGCCTTCGCGGCGGTGCTGCTCGCCCTCGCCGCCTACCAGGATTGGGGCGCGCCGCTCGACTGGCTGGCGGTGAGCATGGCTGCCGCGGCGGTCGTTGCCTTCCTGCCCGTCTCGCGCCGGCGGCTCGAGCGGGAGGTGGTGAAGGTGACCTCCGACGAGGCGCTCGAGCGTGCCGCTGCGGGGCAGGCGCGGGCGCACGCTGCGCTGGCGACGGAGGCTGCCGACGCCGCCGTTGAAGCCGGCGCCGCGCGGGATGCGGGGCGGGTGCTGATCGAGTGCGACGGCGTCGCGCGCAGCTTCGGCGGCGTGCATGCCCTGCGTGGCGTGACCCTGACCATCCACGAGGGCGAGCTGGTGGGGCTGGTCGGCCCCAACGGCTCGGGCAAGACGACGCTGGTCAACCTGATCTCCGGCGCGTTCTCGCCGACCGCCGGTGACATCCGCCTCGACGGCCGCAGCACGCGCGGCCTGGCGCCGCACGACATCGCGCACGTCGGCGTGGCGCGCACGTACCAGATCCCGCGGCCGTTCGAGTCGATGTCGGTGCGCGACAACGTGGCCGTCGCGATCATGTTCGGGCGCAGGGCGTCGTCGCTCGGCGACGCCCGCGTGGCGGCGACGGAGTACCTCGAGCTCGTCGGCCTGCTGCCGCTCGCCGCCGCCCGGCCGGCCGAGATCAACCTCCACGAGCGGCAGCTCCTCGAGATGGCGCGCGCCCTCGCCACCCGGCCGCGGCTGCTGCTGCTCGACGAGGCGCTGGCCGGCCTCAATCCGGCCGAGATCGATAACGCCGCGCAGGTCGTCCGGCGCATCCACCAGTCGGGCATCACGATCGTGCTCGTCGAGCACCTGCTGCGCGTGGTCAACGAGCTCTCCACGCGCATCGTCGTGCTCGACCAGGGGCTGGCGCTGGCCGAGGGTGAGCCGGCCGTCGTGATGCGCGACCCGGCCGTCATCCAGGCCTACCTCGGCCGGGAGGCCAGCGCGTGAACGGAGCGCCGGAGGTGGAGCGGGCGAGCGGCACGGAGAGGACGCTGCTCGAGGTGCGCGAGCTCGACGTCTTCTATGGCGACGCGCGGGCGCTGTGGAGGGTTGACCTCGAGGTCGGCGAGACAGAGATCGTGTGCATCGTCGGGCCCAACGGCGCGGGCAAGTCGACGCTGGTCAACTCGGTCGCCGGCCTGCACCGCGGCCTGCACGGGCGCGTCGTCATGCGTGGCGTCGACATCACGCGCCTGCCCGGCCACCGCGTTTGCCGCCACGGCATCGCGATCGTGCCGGAGGGCCGGCGGATCTTCCCAGCGATGACCGTTCGCGACAACCTCGACCTTGGCGCCTACCGGCCCGAGGCGCGGGCACACCACGCCGGGACGCTGGCCTGGGTGCACGAGCTGTTCCCGCGCCTGCGTGAGCGCCAGACGCAGCTCGCCGGCAGCCTGTCCGGCGGCGAGCAGCAGATGCTGGCCATCGGGCGGGCGCTGATGGCCAGGCCCGACCTGCTGCTCCTCGACGAGCCGTCGCTCGGCCTCGCGCCGGTCATCGTCGACGAGGTGTTCGAGGTGCTCCAGACTGTCAACCGGCGCGGCGTCAGCATCCTGCTCGTCGAGCAGAACGTCCAGCGCGCGCTGGAGATCTCGCACCGCGCCTACCTGCTGTCGGAGGGGCGCATCGCGCTGAGCGGCTCGCCGGCCGAGCTGATGGCCAGCGAGGAGGTCCGCCGCCAGGTGCTCGGCGTCGGCTCCTGATCTCTCCCAACTCGGTCAATGGCGGGCCGAGGCCCGGCTCACGACGCCGGGCTCACGACCGAATCGCCGCCGATATGACCCTTGGGCATGGAAAGCGCGCTGATCCGCCCGTGACCGCCCGGCGTGACGGGAGGCGAGCCGTGCAAGGAGTGCGGGCAGGCGAGTTGTCGCGACGGATATGACTGCTGGGCCTGAGGGCGGGCGCAGAGCGCGGGCGCCATGCCGAATGCGTCCCGCGACGCCGCGAGGCCCATTGCGCGTCGCCTGGGCCGCCGTCGACGAGACCGCCGGGGCACGCTGCGGCTGGCGCTTCAGCCACGTTCAAAGGATTCCGTTACCCGCGCCCCGACCCGCTGCGCCTCCTACACCACCCCCGCCAGTTCCACTGAACACTGTGCAGTGTCATTGACCGCCGCCGGTCGGTCCGGCTATCCTCGGCCCGACAAGCGCCAGCCGGCGTCTGAATAGGAGGAGGAACCGGGAGTGGCCCACCGTCGCCGTCGCCTGCGCGGTCACTGGAGCCTGCGCGGGTCGCTAGCCATTTCACTCGCTCTTGTCCTGGCCGCCTGTGCGCAGGCCGTCCCGACGACTGCGCCGACCGAGGTGCCGACAGCACCGCCGACCGGCGCGCCGACGGCTGGACCCACCGTCGCACCGCCGACCGACGCGCCGACGGCCGAGCCGCCGCCGGAGGCGCTGCGACTGGCCTTCCTGTCGTTCGCCGTAGCCAACAGCTACGACGCACCGATGCTCGCCGAGGCACAGAACGCGGCCGCCGCCGAGGGTGCGACGCTGACCGTCTTCGATGCCAATAACAGCGTCGAGGCGCAGTACGCGCAGCTGCAGGACGTGCTGACCAGCGGCCAGTACGACGGCATCATCGTCCAGCCGATCTACGGGCCGGCGCTCATCCCGCTCATCGAGGAGGGCATCGCCGACGGCCACAACATCGCCATCGTCGACCAGATCCTGGGCGAGGACCTGACGACGAACGAGAAGCCGCTCGACGGCCTGGCCGCGCACGTCGTCTTCATCATGTCCGAGATCGGGCGCAAGCAGGGCGAGCTGACCGTCCAGGCCTGCGCCGAGCACAACTTCGACCCGTGCAACGTCGGCTTCCTGTGGAGCTGGAAGATCACGTCGCTCGACTCGGCCATCGAGACGGCCTACAACGCGGTCATCGCCGACCACCCGCACATCCAGATCGTCGCCGAGGGTGAGTCGTTCTACACCACCCACGGTGGCCTGAAGGCAACCGAGGACATGCTCGTCGCACGTCCCGACATCAACGTCATCGTCGCCGCCGACCAGGGCATCACCGGCGCCGTGGTGGCCATCGCCGACGCCGGCCGGACCGGCGACATCGTCCTGATCGGCTATGGCGGAGCGGCCATCGCCTACGGTCGCATCGCCAACGGCGAGCAGTACGCGACCGTCGCCCAGTTGCCGGCCAGCGAAGGACGCTACGTCGTCGAGGACCTGGTCCGGGCCATCCGCACCGGCGAACCCGTGCCGGCGCGCGATCCGGTCAGCGAGCTGCCGCACGACGGCATCGTCACGCCGGACAACGTGGGCGACTTCAACCCGGAGTGGCCTGGCTGAGACCCACCGGGCTCGTACGCGAGCAGTCCATGCCACCAGCCGGCATCGACCTTCGGGTCGAGGACGTCTCCAAGCAGTTCGGGGAGACGAGGGCGCTGAGCGAGGTATCGCTCAGCGCCCTTCCCGCTTTTGTTCATGCACTGGTCGGCGAGAACGGCGCCGGCAAGTCGACCCTCGGCCGGATCATCTCTGGCATCGTGCGGCCTGATAGCGGCCGCGTCCTGGTCAACGGCGAGCCGGTCGAGTTCGAGTCACCGCGCCATGCCCTCGATCGAGGCATCGCGACCATCGCCCAGGAGCTGGCGCTCGTACCCGCCCTGGACGCGGCGGCGAACGTGCTGCTGGGCGTCGAGCCTTCCCGCCTGGGCTTCGTCCAGCGGCCCGAGCTGCGCGAGAGGTTCAGCCGGCTGGCAGCCGAGGCCGGCTTCGATCTGCCGCTCCACCGCCCAGTCGGCAGCCTGTCGATGGCCCAGCAACAGCAGGTCGAGGTCTTGCGCGCCTTGTCGCGCGACGCACGCTTAATCGTCATGGATGAGCCGACGGCTCGCCTCAGCGCGGCGGAGACCGACAAGCTGCACGCCATTATCCGCTCCCTCGCCGCCGACGGACGATCGGTGCTGCTCATCTCGCATCACCTCGACGAGGTGCTGTCGGTGGCCGACGAGGTGACCGTGTTGCGCGATGGAATGGTGGTCCACCACGGGCCCACCGCCGGCGAAAGCCAGGCTTCCCTGATCAGGGCCATGCTGGGCCGTGAGCTCGGTGCCCAGTTCCCCGCGCGACGGCCGGCGCCTGCGGATACGCCCGCGCTGATCAGGACCGTCGAGCTCTCTGGACCGGGTTTCCGCGACGTCTCGCTCACCGTTCGAGCCGGCGAGATCGTGGGCCTGGCCGGGCTCGTCGGTGCGGGGCGGAGCGAGCTCGCGCGGGCGATCATGGGCGCCACACGGCCGACGGCAGGCCGCGTCGAGATAGCCGGTCGGGTGGCCTCTTTCCGGACTCCGCGCCAGGCCGTGCGCGAAGGCGTGCTGATGATCCCAGAGTCACGCCGCGACCAGGGCATCTTCCAGCTGCGCCCTACGCGCGAGAACGTCAGCATCTCCAGCCTGGAGCGGTTCAGCCGGTGGGGCGTCGTGCACGGCCGCGGCGAGCGCAGCGAGACCGCCTCGATGCTCGAACGCGTGTCCGTCGGTGCACACCCTGACGCCCCGCTCTCGACGCTCTCGGGCGGCAACCAGCAGAAAGTGCTCTTCGCGCGCGCGATGCTCGCCCAACCCGTGGCGCTGATCGCCGATGAACCGACGCGCGGCGTCGGCGTTGGAGCCAAGCGGGCGATCTACGACATCCTCGTCAACCTCGCCGCGGACGGCCTGGCGATCCTGCTCATCTCGAGCGAGATGGAGGAGATCCTCGGGCTCTCTCACCGAGTGATCGTGATGCGCTCCGGCCGGGTGACGGCGGAGCTGGGCGAGGGTGAGTTCGATGAGCAGGCGATCCTGCACGCTGCCTTCGAGGCGCAGACCCAGATGGCCGCCACGGCATGACTCTCAGCGCGCTCGGAAGCCGGCTGGGGCGGGTCACGCGCAGCGACATTCGCGCGGCTGCGATCGTCATACCGTTCGTCATCCTGTTCGTGCTGCTGGCCGTTGCCAGCCCACCCTTCCTGACCTCGACCAACCTGCTCAACATCCTCGACCAGCAGGCCGCCGTGTTGATCATCGCGGCTGCCGGCACGTTGGTCCTGGTGAGCGGCGGACTGGACCTGTCGGTCGGGGCGGTGGCCGCGCTTGCGGCAGTCGTGGCGGCGACCATCTCGCTGGAAGCCGGTGCGGCCGTTGGCATCACCGCTGGCGTCGCCATCGGCCTGGCAGCGGGCCTGGCCAACGGCGTCATCGTCACCTTCTTCCGGATCAACTCCCTAATCGCCACGCTGGCGATGTCGTTCCTCATCGGCGGGCTGGCGGCGCTGGTCACCGGCGGAAGCCTGATCGTGCTCTTCGAGGTCGAGGGCTTCGACGCCGTGGCGCGCACGGACATCCTCGGCGTCCGCTCGTCGACCTGGATAATGATCGTCGCCGTCGTGCTCGTCGGTCTGCTGCTGGCGCGGACCGTCGCCGGGCGCTACATGTATGCCGTAGGCGGCAATGCCGAGGCAGCATCACTGGCCGGCCTGCCGGTCCGCGCAGTGCGCCTGGCGACATTCGTGATCAGCGGCGGCGCGGCCGGTCTAGGTGGTGTGCTGATCGCATCTCGCACGCTCACCGCGCAGGCCACTCCCGGCACCGAGCTGACCTTCACCGTTCTCGCCGGCATAGTCGTCGGCGGCACGAGCATCGCCGGTGGCGAGGGCGCCGTCTGGCGGACGGTCGTGGGCGTGCTGTTCATCGCCCTCATCGGCAACGGCTTCAACCTGCTCGGGCTCGACCCGCTCTACCGCCAGATCGCACTCGGGCTGATCATCCTGCTAGCCGTCGGAGTCGACGCCTGGCTACGCTACGGCCGCCGCTAGGACGTCAGACGAATGCAGGCTCGCCTGCCGCTCCGGATGTTCCTCACAGGCACATAGTGCGCTCTAGCCCGGCTTAAGGTGCCGGGTCACGCAGGGCACGCTAGCCGCAGCCGCCTGGCTGAGCATGGTTGACCGCACACAGGCACGTCGCGACATGGGAAGGACCCTCGACCGCGTCGCTAAGCCGTTCCATAGGCCACCTATGTCACTCACAGGAGCATTCGTCGGGCGAAGTGTCTGCCCGGGACGAAGGGTCAGGCGCTGTTTCGAAGGCTAGAAACGATCCACGTACAGCCGACGCCATACGCCTGACGGCGAACGGCTCGCCCTGGTCTGCTATCCGGGCACGGGGGAGGCTGCCCAGGCGTTCATCGGCTCGTCCGGCGGCGATGGAGCCGATGCTGTAGTCATCGGGCCGGAAGTGCGGAACCAGCCGGGCACGCCCGGGCTGCGGATCCAGTTCTCGCCAGACGGCACGAACCTCCTCATCGTTCATGACGCCGGTCAAGAGGCCTGGCTGGCCGACGTGGCCACCGGTGGGTATCAGAGCGTGGCCCTCGGTGACGAGGAGTGGGTCAGCTGGCAGCGGCTGGCCCCCTAGCCAGCCCGCTGTTGGTCAAACGTGAGCCCGTTCGCCGCCATGGCGAGCGGGCCACGCCAAACAGTCGAGGCGCGGTGCGCCGATGCGGCTGCCTGACGTTGCGCTGGTTTGCGCGGCGGCGTCGGCGCAAGATCAGCGCGCTACGCCGCTCCAAGCGGCTCACAAGCGATGTGTCTCATCGTGTCGCTGTGGGCGTCACGCGTGTTCGACAGGGAGACGGCTCCCGCCCGCATCACAAGGGAGCCTCAAGCGGCCATCCGGACCGTGCTGCGCTCAGGTCCGCCGACAAAGGCGACGTCGGGCGGTCTCACCTGACCTGCGCTGCCTGGAGGTCGGCTGGTTAATGACCCAGTCGCTCGACGGCAACCTTGTCACGGGCCAACCACCTGCCATTCGCTCAGCTACGCGATGACCACGCTGCGCGACGCTGGTCAGCCGGACGGGGCCCATCTTCCGCCCGCGGGTGGCGGGGCGTACTGTTCGCTCGTGCAATTCCAGCTGCTCGGCCCGCTCGACGTGACCATCGATGGCCAGCGCCTATCGCTGGGCGGGCCGAAGCAGCGCCTGGTCCTCGCCCATCTGCTGATCAGGGCCAACGAGATCGTGTCGGCAGAGCTGTTGATCGACGAGATCTGGGGGGAGGAACCGCCCGACGCCGCCCGCGGCTCGCTGCAGAGCTACGTCTCCCACCTCCGAAAAGCACTGGGCCCGGAGCGCCTGGAGGGACGCGCGCCGGGCTACGTGCTGCACGTGCCGGCAGCGGACATCGACGCCGCTCGCTTCGAGTCCCTCGTCACGCAGGCCCGGCGCAGGCTGCGTACGGATCCATCGGCGGCGGCACGCGCCTTACGTGACGCGTTGGCGCTCTGGCAGGGCGAGCCGTTGGCCGACCTGCCGGCGGAACGCTCACTGCAGGCCGAGATCGAGCGGCTATCCGAGATGCGCCTGGCCGCACTCGAAGACCGGCTGGAGGCGGAGCTGAGCCTGGGCCTGCACAACGAGCTGGTGCCTGAGTTCGAGCAGCTGATCCGTCGCCACCCGTTGCGTGAGCGGCTCGGCGGCCAAGTCATGCTCGCTCTCTACCGCGCCGGCCGACAGGCCGAGGCGCTCGCCGCCTATCACCGGCTGCGCGGGGCCCTCCAGTCGCAACTCGGCGTGGATCCCTCGCCGTCGATCGAGGCGCTCCAGCGGCGCATCCTGAACCAGGATCCATCCCTGCAGCTGCGCGGCGAGCCGCTACGTGGCTATCGGCTGGTCGAGCAAATCGGCGCAGGAGATTGGGGCGTCGTGCACCGGGCCTTCGAGCCCCAGACAGAGCGCGACGTGGCGATCAAGGTATTCGGTGCAGGAGTGGCCAACGACGCTGAGTTCGTGCGGCGCTTCGACGCAGAAGCGCGGCGGCTCGCGCGTCTCGAGCACCCCCATGTCCTACCGATCTACGACTGGTGGCGCGAGCCGGACGCGGCCTACCTGGTGATGCGGCTGGTGCGCGGCGGTGATCTCGGTCAGCGATTGGCCAGCGGACACCTCGGGTCGCCGACCGCACTCACCTGGGCCGAGCAGATCGGCGCTGCGCTAACGGCGGCGCATCGCCAGGGTCTGGCCCACGGCGATGTCCGACCACGGAACATCCTGCTCGATGCCGACGACAACGCCTATCTGGCCGGCTTCGCCGTGGGCTATGACCCTGCTTTGAACGCGCAGGGCACACCAGCCAGCAGCGAAGCTCGCTACCTCGCGCCTGAGCGCCGCTCCGGCGCGGCGCCCTCACCCGCAGCCGACATCTATGGATTCGGCGTGCTGCTCAGCGAGCTCCTGCCCGGCGCCAGTCTAGGCGACGACGGAGCGGAGCTACGCGCTGCCATCGAACGCGCCACCGCGCCGACTCCGGACGACCGACATCCAAGCGCGGCGGATCTGGCGGCAGCGGTCAGGAGGGCGCTGCTGGCGCCCGCGGGGGAGTTGCAGACCCAGCAGGCCGGTGGTCCACCGCGCAACCCATACAAGGGACTGCGCTCATTCGAGGAGGCCGACGCGGCCGACTTCTTCGGCCGGGAAGACCTCGTCGGTCAACTGGCACAGCGCCTGGATGAGGAGGCTGGGGGGGCGCGCCTGCTGGCCGTGGTCGGACCGTCGGGCAGCGGCAAGTCATCTGTCGTCAGCGCTGGCCTGCTACCAGACCTGCGCGGCGGAGCCGTACCCGGCTCCGATCAGTGGCTGATCGCCAGCATGAGCCCCGGCCAGAGACCATTCGAACAGCTCGAACACGCGCTCCTGGGCGTAGCGGTCATTGCACCTCCGTCACTTGCGGTACTTCTCGAGGCGGACGACGGCCTGCGCTCGGCTCTCGAACGCGTACTGCCTCCCGGCGCTGAACTGCTTCTGGTCATCGACCAGTTCGAGGAGCTTTTCACGTTGAGCAGCGAGCCGGCTCGCGATCTGTTCATGCGCGCCATCGCGCGGACGATCGAAGACCCGAAAGCGCGGCTCCGCGTCGTGATCACGTTGCGCGCGGATTTCTACGATCGGCCGCTGCGCCACGAGCGCTTCGGTCGCCTGCTCGCCTCCAGCACCCATGCCCTACCGCCACTTACCCCCGAGGAGCTCGAACGCGCCGTCAGCGAGCCCGCGCAGCGAGCGGGCCTGCGGCTAGAAGCCGGACTCGCGACGCGCATCGTGGCCGATATGGGTCTGCAGCCGGGCGGGTTGCCGCTGCTGCAGTACGTGCTCACGGAGCTGTGGGAGCGGAGGGACGGCTCGCGGTTGTCGCTCCGTGCCTACGACGCCAGCGGTGGCATAGCGGGTGCCGTTGGTCGCCGCGCAGAGCAGCTGGTGCTCGAACTCGACGCACACGGGCGCGAAGCGGCCCGTCAGCTCTTCCTGCGCCTGATCGAGCCCGGCGAGGGCGCGCCCGACACCTCCCGCAGACTGCGTACCAGCGAATTGCAGGGTCTGCACAGCGAGCGCGATCAAGTCGAGGCGGTCGTCGAAAGCTTCGTGCGCTACCGGCTGCTCCTCGTTGACCGCGATGTGGAGACACGTGAACCGGTGTTGCAGCTGGCCCACGAGGCACTGCTGCGCGTCTGGCCGCGACTGCAGCGGTGGGTCGATGACGCCCGCGAAGACCTGCGCAACCAGCGTCGGCTGGCTGCCGCTGCGGGCCAATGGCTGGAGGCAGGTCGCGACTCAAGCTTCCTGCTCTCGGGCAGCCGCTTGGAGCAGACCGAGCAGTGGGCGGCAGCGACGCGTGTCCTGCTGGGCGCGCCGGAGTCCGAGTACCTGACGGCGAGCCTCGAAGAGCAACGCCGGGTGCGGGCCGCGGAGGAAGAACGCCGCGCTCACGAGGCCGATCTCGAGCGGCGGGCATCCGTGCGGCAGCGCGCCCTTGTCGTTGCCCTCGCGCTCGGCACACTGTTGGCCGGCGGCCTGAGCCTGTTCGCTCTCGGCGAGGGCCAGCGCGCCGCCAGTGAAGCACGGGTCGCGACCGCACGTGAGCTGGCCGCTGCCGCCGTCGCCAATCTCGAAGTCGATCCTGAGCGCAGCATGTTGCTGGCCCTCGAGGCTGTCCGCGAAACCCGGTCGGTGGACGGCAGCGTCCTGCGCGAGGCGGAAGAGTCACTTCACCGGGCGGTGGTCAACTCGAGAGCCGTGCTGACTGTTCACGATGAAGGCGGGCACATCAGCTGGACCGACCACCCCGCCCTGGGCAGCGTGTTCGTCACGCAGGGGCCGGAAGACTCCGGCCTCGTGAGTGTGCGCGACGCGTCGACTGGCAATGTGCTGCGCTCCTGGCACGCCCACGACGTTGACGTCAACGAAGTGGTGTTCAGTCCTGATGGGTCACTGCTGGCCACGGCGGGCGATGATGGCTTCCTCAGGGTCTGGGATCCTGAGACGCAGCAAGAGGTGCTCCGCGTCGGGGGCCCGGCAGCGGGCGAGGCGTGGGGGCCATCGTTCAGTCCCGACGGGTCGCAGGTGGCCGCGGTCTGGCGGGAGGGCGCGCAGGGCACAGACGTCGCAACCGTTCTCACCATGGAAACGGGCGAGATGGTCTTCGAGGTCGTTGACCTCGGTTTCCCCACGAAGACGTCGTTCAGCCCGGATGGGACGCGGATCGCGGTCGCGACCTACGACGGTTCAGTGGCCCTGGTCTACGACGTGACGACGGGGCAAGAACTATTCGCGCTGGAGGGCCACGACGGTGGAGTCAATGATGTCGTTTACAGCCCGGATGGGCGCTGGATCGCGACCGCCGCAAACGATGCAACCGCGAAGGTGTGGGAGGTAGAAACCGGGGCGCTGCGTTTCACGATATTTGGCCATGCCGTCGGCGTGACGGACGTGGACTGGAGTCCGGACTCGGAGCGCCTCATCACCGGCAGCCTCGACGGTACGGCGCGGATATGGGAGCTGAGCGAGGCAGGCCCCCGTGAGCTGATGCTGCTGACAAGCCAGGACCTGCGTGGAGGGGTCGGAGGCGTGGCGTTCTCGTCCGACGGCTCCCGCGTGATGACGGCACAACATGTCGATCATGCCGTGAAGCTCTGGGACGTCGGCATCAGCGGGAATGCCGAGTGGCTCAACCTGCCTCCCGGCAACTTTGGCGGCATCGCCATATCGCCCGACTCTGCGCGCCTCTTTGCCAGCACTCCAGACGGCACCGTGGCCGTATGGGATTTCGAGACACTCCGGCGCGGCATCGAAACTGATCATCACCCAGGCCTCGTCTTTGCCATCGACGCAAGCCCTGACGGTTCCTTGATAGCCAGTGCCGGATTCGACGGGGCGATGGTCTGGGACGCCGCCACCGGCGAGCTTCACTTCTCGGTTCCGCTGGCGCAGGGCGAAGAGCACGCCTGGATGCAAGCGGTCGCCTGGAGTCCCGGTGGCGATCTGCTCGCCACTGCATCATCCGCCGGCCCAGTGACGGTTCGCAGCCGTACGGGCGAAGCCGTGGCGGTCCTCCCTGAGGGACCTCGCGCGGGCGTATATGGCGCCCGATTCAGCCCGGATGGCCGACTGCTCGCGACCTCGGTCAAGCAGGCGCCGGGCGAGCGATGGGACCCGGCGCTGCACCAGGTCTCCATTTGGGATTGGGCGCGTCAGACCCGAGTGACGACCATCCGAACCTCGTCCATCGGCCTTGCCTTCAACCCCGCCGGGACTCTGCTGGTCACTGCCAACGTCGAGCAGGGTTATGGGGAGATCTGGGACGTGATGAGCGGTGAGAAGCGCACTACGCTGCTGGGGCACTCGGGGAGCGTGAATGACGCTGCCTGGGACCCAGACCCGGAGCGGAACTGGATTGCCACAGCGAGCGATGACGCGACGGTGAGGCTGTGGAACGCCGCCACCGGCGTGACCGAGTTGGTGCTGCGCGGGCACCAGGGCCCGGTCCGGCAGGTGCGCTTCAGCCCGGACGGCTCGAAGCTTGTCTCAATCGGTCGCGACGGCGCCGTTCGAGTCTGGGCATTGGACCTAGATGACCTCATGGCCATCGCTCACGACAAGCTCACGCGCGACCTGACCGACGAGGAGTGCCGGCAATACCTACATCTCGACTCGTGCCACGGCCGTAACTGAGCGCCCGCCAACAACGCAGTTGAGCGTGGCCAAGGGCTCCTCAAGTTGCCGGGACGCTGGCTACAAGTGATCTACAAGCCGTCGTTTGCATAGTTCTCGCCTGTCCGTCTGGGAATCGAGTTCAGGAGGAGACATCCATGCGACGCAGCCTCAGGTCCATCGCCGTTTCGGCGGCCGTAACCCTCGCCGTGCTGGCGATGTCGGCGCCAGCCCAGGCAAAGGTCGTCGACAGCGGTAGCTTTTCGGGCACCGACTCGGGCGTCGTCTGCGGCTCGTACGTTGTCGAGACCACCTTCAGCGGGTCCTTCACCGTCAAGGACGCGACACCCGCTACCGACGGGCAGTTCTTCCCGTTCACCCTCAAGCTCGAGTTTACCGATGTCATCACGAACCCCGAGACGGGTGCGTTCGTAACACTGAGTGGCCACTTCCTGCTCAAGGAGATCCGGCCACGCCAGCTCGACGGCAGCATCTACACGGTTCGAACCATCGAGGTTGGGCAATTCGTGCTCAGGGACATGGATGGCAAGGTCGTGCTGAAGGACGTGGGCCTGATAGAGACGATCGAGATTTTCGACACGCTCGGCGACAGCGCGCCCGGTGGGGTGCTCCTCGAGGGCCCGGACATCATCCGCGTCGCCGGCCCGCACCCAGCGCTTGAGGACACGTTCGATCCTTGCCCGCTGTTCGACGAGCTGATCGGTTAACACCGGCGAGTCGAAGCCGACACCCGAGCGACCCAACCGCTATCCGGCACGTGCGCTGCGTGAGCCCGCTTGCCGCCCTGGCGAGCGGGCCATGCCAGATACATGCCAGGTCGAGACGGCGCATCCGCACCCTTTCGGCGACAGACCGCGAAACGAATCGCGAAAGACGGACGCCATAGCAGGCTCGGCCATTACGAAAGGATTGATGATGACCAGGGATCGAGCCGGCTCGCCGGAGCGCCACGCAACCCGCCGAGTGGCCAGGGTCGCGCTCGTTGCGGCGGTCCTGATGACCGCCTGCACGGCGGGACCTCCGGCCGCCCCAGTGGGCACGCCGTCCGCCGCTCCCGCTACCCCCGCTCCGGTGACGGCCACTGTGGCGCCCGCGAAGTGTCCATCCGTCCATGGCGGCGCGTGCCTTGGCCTACTCGAGGCCGGCACCTACACGACCCGCGCCCTCAAGACACCGCTGACCTACACGGTGCCCGATGGCTGGGCCAACTACGAGGACCTGCGGGGCAATTTCCTGCTGGTCCCGCCGAGCGGCTCGCTCGAGGGAGTAGATGCCGGCACCAATGACTACATCGGCGTCTACGATGGCGTCGCGCCGGCCAGCGGAGAGTGCCAGGAGCGCCCGCAGCCTGACGTTGCTCTGACGCCCGAAGCCATGGCCGCCTGGTACGCGAGCCACCCGGGAATGGCAGTCGAAGGTCCGGAACCGGTGACCATCGGTGGGCTGGATGGCGTCGTGCTCGACCTCACAATGGCGGAGGGAGAAGCCGGTGTGTGCCGTTTTCCCGACTTCGACGGGCGCATCGTCCCGGTCCTGATCGGCGCAGGCCCCGCCGAGTTGCACCATGTGCTCCTGGAGACTTTCACCATGCGGCTGTTCCTGCTCAGCGCGCCGACGGGCGAGGTCATTGCCATCGAGATCGATGACCTGCCCGGTGGCGAAACGATGGAGTCGATGACGCAGGTGGTGGAGGACATGCAGTTTGGCAGTCTGGCGCCGGCCGCCGACTGGCGCTCGTCCGACTCTTTGACTCCCCATCCGCTGGGCGAGACGGATGCGCCGCTCGGCTACTACGAGTACCTCCCGCCGAGTTACGGCGATGGTGACGCGAGTCCGCTGCTGGTGTTCCTGCATGGCCTCATGGAGAGTGGTGACGGGACAGAGGCCGAGCTCAAGTGGCTGTTAGCAGACGGGGGATCGGTCCCCTATCTGATAAACAGCGATGAGTGGCCAGCCGACAGACCGTTCCTCGTGCTCGCTCCGCAGCACCCGGCTCCGGTGAACGACGACATGTACGCCGCGTGCTTCGAAGGGCCCATGCCGGGTGACTGCGCATTGCCCATCCAGACCGAGAACAGGCACCCGGCGAATGCTTCCATCTGCCACCGCCCCGCTGAGGTCCACGAGTTCATCGCCTTCGCCCTCGACACGTACGATGTCGATCCCGACCGCGTCTATCTGACCGGTCTCAGCTGCGGCGGCTACGCTGCCTTTGAGTACGCAGCCGAGCACGGCGCAAGCCAGATCGCCGCAATGGTCCCCATCGCCGGCGAAGGCCGCCTCGCCTGGGACCAGGTCGGCTGCGCGCTGGGAGACGTTCCGATCTGGGCGTTCCACGGCGACGACGACGACGAGATCTCGCCACTGGGCTCGATCGAACCCCTGACGAACCTCGCTGACTGCCCTTCGGCCGAGAACCACAGGCTGACGATCTACCCCGGCGTCGGCCACAACTCGTGGACAGAGACCTACGACCTCAGCGCCGGTAACGACATGTACACGTGGCTGCTCACCTTCACACGGCCCTGAGCCGATCCACCAGATCGCGCGCGACGCGGCTTAGAAGCTGATCAGAGGAGGATCCGAAGTGGCTCACTTCAGCCGAGGCCTACGCGCCGCCGGACAGCGCGCGGGCTGGCGATCGTCATTCTTTCCCTCGCCCTGACAGCCTGCACACCAGCCGCACCGGCATCGACCAGTGCGCCGACCGAAGCCCAAACTGACCCTCCGACCAGCGCTCCATCGGGTCCCACGGCGACCCCCGCACGGACCGCTTCTGGCGCCGCCCGGCCCACACCCTCCCGCTCAGCCTCGGCCCTGCCCCGGATCAGCCTGCCGGTCGATCCGGAAAGCACCGTCGAAGGGCTCGTGGAGGTCGATGGCCACGACCTCTACATGCGCTGCGCTGGCTCCCCCACCGTCGTCTATTTCACCGGCTGGGCCGACGACCTCAGCAAGCGCGGCGTCGCCATCGTGCCAGCGCGCCCAGGAACTGCTCGGTACGAGCACGGCACTGCGGGCAAACGACTCGTGGCGGTCGTCACGGGCCCGGTCTGACCGATCTTAGGCCTCGCTGGCGGTCGTAGATCCACTTCGCGAGGCTGCAGTTGTCCAGCTTCGAGAGCGCCCTCGGCCCGGAATTCCGCGTCTTCCTACGAACGCCGCAACACCGGTCCCCGCGAGTGCTCGCTCGCAGCGGCGAGGTGCCGTCATGTGACGCCCAGGCACATTCCTCGGCTCAACGACGCGCCCGACGTGCCCCACGACGGAGCGTCCGGTCGAGCGGACGGGTGCCGATAACCGCCGGGCGCTACCGACCTACGTCAGCGGCAGTGCCAGCCGCCGTCGACGATGAGGTCGACGCCGTTGACCGACGGGTTCTCGAGCAGGAAGACGACGGCGTGGACGATGTCGGCCATCGTCGCCAGCCGGCCGGTCGGCGTCTGGGCGGTGTAGTTGGCGACGGCGGCCGGCTTCTCGGCCCAGAACGGGCTGTCGCCGACGATGCCCGGGTGGATCGAGTTGACGCGGATCGGATGGAGCTCCTCGACGAGGGTCCGCGTCAGGCCGACGACGCCGCCGTTGACGGTGGTGACCGTCGTCGAGCCGGGGTACGGGCGCTCCTTGGCCATGCCGCCGAAGAGGACGAGCGACGAGTCGTCTGACAGGCGATCGACGAGCGTGTGGACGACCTCGGTGTAGCCGACGAGCTTGAGCGTGACCAGCCGGATGGCGCGCTCGATGCTGTACTCGCGGACGCTGTTCGCGTCGCGGTCGATGGCGGCCAGCACGAGGTGCTTCACACGCCCAACGTCTGTCAGCGCCGGCGCGATCATCTCGGGGCGGGCCAGGTCGAAGACGGCGCCGCTGACGTTATCCGCGCCGAGCTCGCCCAGCGCGCCATCGACGCTCGCCTGCGACTGGCCGGTGAGCAGCACCTGGGCGCCGCGGCCGGCGTAGTGCCTGACGATCTCCAGGCCGATGGCGCGCGTACCGCCGACGACCACCACGCTGCCCTGCTCTGCCATGTCAGCTGCTCCTTTCGCTCTCCTCTTCCAGCCCCTTCCACGTCTCGACCCAGCGGTACGAGTGCCGCTCCGGCGGCTGCGGCGCCTGCGTCTCGATCCAGCGCACGCGGCCGCTGCCGGTGTTGAAGAAGCCATGCATCTCGCTCACGCCGGCGAAGACGATGTCGCCGCCGCGGATGGTGTACTGCCGCCCGCCGAGCTCGGCCTCGATCTCGCCCTCGAGAAAGAAGTAGGCCTCCTCGAAGGGGTGGTCGTGGACCTGTGCCGAACCGCCCGGCTCGTAGTCGACGGTGAACATCGTCAACAGCTCGGCGCCGAAGACGCGGTCGACGAGCATCTTGACCGAGATGCCGCTGTAGACGACCAGCGCGGTGTCCCTGCCCGCCGGCCGCCGGCCGCGCGCGGGGTCGCTCAGCTGCAGCACCTCGGCCTGCGGCGGCGTCCCCTCGTAGTGGCCGATGTAGCGCAGCAGCGGCCCGAGGCGCGGCGTCTCGACCGGCCCGTCGAGGTTGGCGCCGGGCACGAAGATCGTGTCGCGCCGGCCCTCCTCGGCCGGGATCCGCTGCGGCGTGTGGACGGTCATCCAGCGCGCCTCGCTCTGGCCCGGGTTTGCCCAGGCGTGGGCAAAACCGATGGGCACCAGCGCGAAGTCGCCGGCGCGCAGCCGGAAGCGGCGGCCCTGGAAGGCAAGCACCGGCTCGCCGGCGAGGACGTAGACGGCCTTCTCGTGGGAGTGCACGTGCGAGCCGACGCGGCCCGCCGGCCGGAGGCGGCTGATCGTCAGCTCGGTGTGCAGCGCGCCGGTGTCGCGCCCGACCAGCGTCCGCCGGGCGAGGCCTTCCGACCGTTCGCCGTAGTCCGCCGGCGCATCGGCAAAGTCCCAGTCGATGGTCGCGACGTGGTGGGCCATCGGCGCCTACCTCCCTATGGTCGCCCGCTCCTCGTACGCCGACGATTGTAAAGCCGTTTAAGCGCTGTTGAACAAGGCCGGCCGCCGAGCGATAATGGCCGGGCCGCACAACTCAGCGCCCACCGACTCGGGCTCGATCCCAAGCATCGAGGTTGGAGTGATGTCCAGACCCATCGCCGCACCGGGGCCCATGACGGTCGACTTCGAGGACCGCGTCAATCCCGACCGACTGCGCTCGTACCGTCTGGCGCGCGCGCGCGAAGCCCTCGACCGCTCGCAGCTCGGCGCCGTTCTCGTCTTCGACCACAACAACATCCGCTACATCAGCGCCACCCACATCGGCGAGTGGGCGCGCGACAAGATGACCCGCTTCGTGCTGCTGACGCGCAACGGCGACCCCCACGTGTGGGACTTCGGCTCGGCGGCCAAGCACCACCGGCTGTACTGCCCCTGGCTGCCGCCGGACAACGTGCGCGGCGGGATGATCGGCCTGCGCGGCGCGGTCGCGCCCGAGGCCGGCCTGTTCGATCGGGCGGCGCAGGAGATCTACGACATCCTGCGCGAGGAGGGCGCCGCCGACATGCCGCTCGGCGTCGACATCATGGAGCCGCCGCTGTACGAGGCGCTGACGCGCTGCGGCATCGAGGTCCGCGACGGCCAGCAGACGATGCTCGACGCGCGCGAGGTCAAGAGCGCCGACGAGATCATCCTGCTCAACCAGGCCTGCGCGATGGTCGACGGCGTCTACCAGATGATCGCCGAGGAGCTCAAGCCGGGTATCCGCGAGAGCGAGATCGTGGCGAAGGCGACGAAGATGCTGTACGACCTCGGCTCGGACGACGTCGAGGCGATCAACGCGATCAGCGGCGAGCGCTGCAGCCCGCACCCCCACGTCTTCTCCGACCGCCTCATCCGGCCCGGCGACCAGGCCTACTTCGACATCATCCAGAGCTTCGTCGGCTACCGCACCTGCTATTACCGCACCTTCGTCGTGGGCACGGCGACCGACGCCCAGCGCGACGCCTACAAGAAGGCGCGCGAGTGGATCGACGCGTCGATCGAGCTGATGCGCCCGGGCGTGACCACCGACCAGGTGGCGAAGGTCTGGCCGAAGGCGCAGGAGTTCGGCTTCGAGAGCGAGATGGAGTGCTTCGGCCTGCAGTTCGGCCACGGCGTCGGCCTCGGCCTGCACGAGCGCCCGATCATCAGCCGGCTTAACTCGCTCGACCACCCGGTCGAGCTGAAGGAGGGCATGGTCATCGCGCTCGAGACGTACTGCCCGGCGACCGACGGCTTCAGCGCCGCGCGCATCGAGGAGGAGGTGGTCATCACCGCCGACGGGCCGCAGGTGATCACCCACTTCCCGTCGGCCGAGCTGTTCGTCGCCAATCCTTACTAGGGGGCAGAGATGGCGACCACGCGCGAACGAACCAAGGCCGGCGCAGCGCAGGTCGACAACGACACGCGCCTGGCGATCTACCGGCTGATGGTTGAGTGCCGCTTCTTCGAGACGCGCGCGCAGGAGCTCTTCTTCGAGGGCCTCGTCCGCGGCACGACCCACCTCGGCGTGGGCCAGGAGGCGGTCGCCGCCGGCTTCGCCGCGGCGATGCGCGACGACGACTACACCTTCGCCACCTACCGCGGCCACAACCACGCGCTCGTCCGCGGCGTGCCGATGGCGCCCATCTTCGCCGAGCTGTTCGGACGCGCGACCGGGTTGATGGGCGGCAAGGGCGGCTCGATGCACATCACCAGCGTTGAGCACAACATGATGGGCTCGTACGCGATCGTCGGCGCGCACATGCCGATCGCGCTCGGCGCGGCCTGGTCGGCGCAGTACCGCAAGAGCGGCCAGGTATCGGTCTGCTTCTTCGGCGACGGCACGACCAACATCGGCGCCTTCCACGAGGCGCTCAACATGGCCGTCGTCTGGCAGGCGCCGGTCGTCTTCGTCTGCGAGAACAACCAGTACATGGAGTACACGCCGATCAGCGCCGTCACGGCGGTCGAGCACCCGGCGGCCGATCGGGCGGCGGCGTACGGCCTCGAGCGCATCCTGATCGACGGCAACGACGCCGACGAGGTCTACCTCACTGCCCAGCGCGTGCTCGCCCAGGCGCGCGACGGTGGCGGCCCGGCGCTGGTCGAGGCACTGACCTACCGCCACGGCGGCCACTCGCGGGCCGACCCGGGCAAGTACCGCCCCGAGGAGGAGGTCAAGCAGTGGCTGGCGCGTGACCCGCTGCCGCGCCTGCGCGAGCGGATGCTCGAGGCCGGCGTCGAGGCAGCGACGCTTGACGAGATCGAGGAGGAGGCGCGGCGCAAGGTGCGCCAGGCGGAGGAGGAGGCGAAGGCTGCTCCCGAGCCGGGCGCCGACGTGCTCGAGACGCAGGTGTGGGCCGACGGAGGCTCGGCATGGCGGAGCTGACCTATCGCCAGGCGGTCGCCGCCGGCATCGCGCAGGAGATGGAGCGCGACCCGCTGGTGGTCTTCATCGGCGAGGACGTGGGCGCCGCCGGCGGGGTCTTCAAGACGACCGAGGGACTCCTCGAGAAGTTCGGCCCCGAGCGCGTGCGCGACACCCCCATCAGCGAGCAGGCCATCGTCGGCGCCGTGATGGGCGCGGCGATGACCGGCCTGCGGCCGATCGGCGAGCTGATGTTCTCCGACTTCTTCGCCGTCGCCTGGGACATGGTCGCCAACCAGATCGCCAAGACGCGCTACATGACCGACGGCCAGGTTGCGCTGCCGCTGGTGCTGCGCACGGCCAACGGCGGCGGCCTGCGCTTCGGCGCCCAGCACAGCCAGAGCGTCGAGAGCTGGATCATGGCCATCCCCGGCCTGAAGGTCGTCGCGCCGTCCAACCCGGCCGACATGAAGGGCCTGATGGCGGCCGCCATCCGCGACTCCGACCCGGTCGTCGTGTGCGAGCACAAGGGCCTCTTCGCCGACAAGGGCGACGTGCCCGACGGCGAGCACGTCGAGAGTCTCGGCCGGGCGAATGTCGTGCGCGAGGGAAGCGACGTGACGATCGTCGCACTGGCGATGATGGTCCCGCGCTCGCTCGAGGCGGCCGAGCGCCTGCAGAGTGAGCACGGGATCAGCGCCGAGGTCATCGACCTGCGCTCGCTGGTGCCGCTGGACGTCGACACCGTCCTGCGCTCGGTCGAGAAGACGACGCGCCTCTTCACAGTCGAGGAGAACCCGCGCCTCGGCGGCTGGGGCGCGGAGGTCGTCTCGATCGTCGCCGACGAAGCGATGTACAGCCTCGACGCGCCGCTGGTGCGCATCACCACGCCGCACATCCCGCTGCCGTCGGCGGCCGCGCTCGAGGACATGGCCATCCCGTCGGTCGAGCGGATAGTCGACGTCGTCAGCCGGAGGCTGGCCGATGCCCGCTGAACGGGTCGCCGTGCTGGGCGTCGGCCACATGGGCTCGGCGATGGCGCGCCGGCTGGCCGAGCGCGGCTTTGCGCTGGTCCTCTACAATCGCACCGCCGAGCGGGCCGACAGCCTGGCGTCGGAGCTTGGCGCGACGACCGCCGCCTCCCCGGCAGAAGCTGCCGCACAGGCCGACGTGCTGATCACGATGGTCGCCGACGACGACGCGCTGCGCCGGCTGTGCATCGCCGACGAGGGCATCCTCGCCGGCGCCGGCGCGGGCAGCGTCACCGTCCAGACGAGCACGGTCCTGCCTGACACGGTGCGCCAGCTCGGGCCGGCCTTCGTCGAGCGCGGCCTCGGCTTCCTCGACGCGCCGGTGTCGGGCAGCACGACGACGGCGGCGTCGGGCGAGCTGGCCTTCATGGTCGGCGGCAGCGCGGCCGACCTCCAGCGCGCGCGGCCGGTGCTCGAGGCGCTCGGCAGGCGCATCTTCGAGATGGGCGAGGTGGGCACCGGCGCGGCGGTCAAGCTTGCCGTCAACCACATCATCATGGCCCTCGACGTCGCCCTCGCCGAGGCGCTCGTGCTGGCCGAGGCGGCCGGCGTCGAGCGCGCGGCGGCCTACGAAGTCTTTGCCGGCGGCGCCGCCGGCGCGCCTTTCGTGCAGTACAAGCGCAACGCCTTCGTATCACCCGAGTCGACGCCGCCGGCCTTCAGCTTCGAGCTGGCCCAGAAGGATCTGAGCCTGATCGTGGCGCTGGCCGAGCGGACCAACACCCCCATGGCACAGGCGGAGGTCAACCTCGCCTCACTCCGCGCGGCGGCGGCGGCGCTGGGCGGCGAGCGCGACTTCTCGGAGCTGGCAACGCACCTACGGTCACAGCGGGCTGCAGAGAAGGAGGAGTGAACCGATGGCTGACCGCACACTGATCAAGGGCGGCATCGTCCTGACCCAGGACGACAAGCTGGGCGAGGTGCCCCAGGCCGACGTCCTCGTCGAGGGCGACCGCATCGCCGAGATCGGCCCCAATCTCAGCGCCGACGGCGCGCGGGTCATCGATGCCCAGGGCGACATCGTCATGCCGGGCATGTTCGACACCCACCGTCATACGTGGGAGACGTCGATCCGTACGTCGGCGCCCGACTACACGCTGGGCGCCTACTTCGGCGCGATCCTCGACAAGTTCGCTCCGAAGTACCGGCCTGAAGACGTCTACGCGGCCAACCTGTGGGGTGCGCTCGAGTGCATCAACGCGGGCATCACGACGCTCGTCGACTGGTCGCACATCATGAACACGCCCGAGCACGCCGACG
>CAYRMQ010000037.1:0-24358 GCA_964425305.1 uncultured Anaerolineaceae bacterium
TGGTGGAACCGGCTGATCGAGCTCAACATCCAGACCCTGGCCGGCGTTCCGTCGATCGTGTTCGGCATCCTCGGGCTGGCCTTCATCGTGCGCGGGCCACTCAGCCTCGGCTTCGTCGCCGCCGCCGGCTCGGCGACGCTGGCGCTGCTGGTACTGCCGACCGTGATCATCGCCGCGCGCGAGGCGATCCGCGCCGTGCCGCCGTCGATCCGCGAGGGCGCCCTGGCGCTGGGCGCGACGCGCTGGCAGACGATTCGACGGCAGGTCCTGCCGGCGGCGATGCCGGGCATCCTGACCGGCGTCATCCTCGCCATCGCGCGTGCCACCGGCGAAGCGGCGCCGTTGCTCCTCGTCGGGGCAACCGTCTTCGTGACCTTCGACCCGAGCTTCCTCGAAGGCGCCTACTCGGTGCTACCGGTCCAGATCTTCAACTACTCCACGCGGCCACAGGCAGAGTTCCGCACGCTGGCCATGGCCGGCGTGATCGTCATGCTCGGACTGGTGCTGCTGATGAACTCGTTCGCCGTCTGGCTGCGCAATCGCTACGAGCAGAGCTGGTAGAGGCTAGGATCGAGGATGGTTGACCAGATGAACGTCGAGCTACAAGAACGGAGCGTCGCCGGTGACGGTGCCCAGCCCGGCGTCGAGATCAGGATCTTGACGCAGCCTCAACAGGATCCACACGCGGACGGCGCGCACAGCGACGACGAAGTCGTCTTCGACCTGCGCGACGTGTCGTGCTTCTACGGCTCGTTCCGCGCGGTCAAGGACATCAGCCTGAGCATCCGGCGCAACGCCATCACCGCCATCATCGGTCCGTCGGGCACCGGCAAGAGCACGCTTCTGCGCAGCTTCAACCGCATGAACGACCTCGTGCCCGGTGCGCGCGTCGAGGGCCAGATCCTCTACCACGGCGTCGACCTCTACGACCGCGCCGTCGATCCGGTCGAGGTGCGCCGCCGGATCGGGATGGTCTTCCAGAAGCCGAACCCTTTCCCCAAATCGATCTACGACAACGTCGTCTTCGGCCCAAAGGTCGGCGGCATGAAGGGCAACCTCGACGAGATCGTCGAGCAGTCGCTCCGCCGCGCCGCGCTATGGGACGAGGTCAAGGACAAACTCAGCTCGTCCGGCCTGTCGCTGTCGGGCGGCCAGCAGCAGCGGCTGTGCATCGCGCGCGCCATCGCCGTCTCGCCCGACGTGATCCTGATGGACGAGCCGTGCTCGGCGCTCGACCCGGTGGCGACGTTGCGCATCGAGCAGCTGATGCGCGAGCTGAAGGAGAACTACACCATCGTCATCGTCACGCACAACATGCAGCAGGCGGCGCGCGTGTCGGACGAGACGGCCTTTCTGACGATGGACGACGACCGTGCCGGTTACCTCGTCGAGCACGGACCGACGCCGCAGATCTTCACCAACCCGCACAACCGGCTGACCGAGGACTACGTCTCCGGCCGCTTCGGATAGGAGGACGCCCATGGACGACGAGCGGACGCAGGCCTCCGACGAGGCGCCGTCCGGCAGCGGCGTGGCGTCGGACGAGCACACCGCCGACCAGGTGGCCGCGACGGTCGACCGCCCGGCGGTCGGCCTGAGCGGGCGCGGACCGGGGCCGGCGTACTACGCCAGCCGCGAGACGCTTGACCGCGAGATGGCCCAGATCAAGGACGAGGTGCTGCGCATGGGCAGCATGGTCGCGGGCCAGATCACGGCCGCGCTCGACGCGCTCGTCGCCCATGACGCCGAGGCGGCGACGGCGGCGATCGTCGGCGACGGCCGCATCAACGAGGCCCAGCGCCACATCGCCTCGCTGATCATCATGACCATCGCCACCCAGCAGCCGGTCGCTCGCGACCTGCGCTTCCTGCTCGCGCTCGACCACGTGACGTACGAGCTCGAGCGGATGGGCGACCACGCCGCGTCGGTTGCCAAGCAGGGCCGCAAGCTCGCGCCCCACCCACCGCTCAAGAGGTACGTCGACCTGCCGCGGATGGGCGAGCTGGCCGCCGAGCAGGTGCGCGCCGTCCTGCGCGCGCTGGTCGACCTCGACGTCGAGCAGGCGCGCGAGGTGGCGGCGCGGGATGACGAGATGGACCACCTCTACCACTCGCTCTTCGATGAGGTGCTGGCGCTGATGCGCGAGGATCAGGCGAATGTCGATCGTGGCACGCGCATCCTGTTCGCCGCCTACTACCTCGAGCGTATCGGCGACCGCGTGACGAACATCGCCGAGGACGTCGTCTTCCAGGCCACCGGCGACATCGAGGACCTCAACCCGTGAGCGAGCCACGTCAGGCGCCGATCCGCGTGCTCTTCGTGTGCACCGGCAACTCGGCCCGCTCGATCATCGCCGAGACGCTGCTGCGCGACGTCGGCGGCATCGACTTCGAGGTTGCCAGCGCCGGCACCCAGCCGAAGGGCGTCAATCCACTGACCGTCCGCGCGCTGGCCGAGGTGGGGCTGGATGCCGGCGGCGCGCGCTCGAAGTCGGTCGAGGAATTCCTCGGCCGGCGGTTCGACTACGTCATCACCGTCTGCGACGACGCGCGCGAGGCGTGCCCGGTCTTCCCCGGCCGGCACACTCAGCTGCACTGGAGCTACCCCGACCCGGCGGCGGTCACCGGCGCCGACGATCAGCGGCTGCGCGCCTTCCGTGCGGTGCGCGACGACATGCTCAGTCGCCTGACGGACTTCGCGGAGCATGCCCGACGCGCTCGCGCCGGCCAGCCGGCCGGCCTATCCTGAGGCGGTGGACGAGCGAGTCGAGCAGCACGAGCTCCACCTCTACCTGCTGCGCCACGCCGACGCGGGCAATCCGTCGGCGTGGGAGGGCGACGACGCCGATCGCCCGCTGAGCGACAAGGGCCGCCGCCAGGCCGAGCGGCTGGGCCGCTTCATGGCCGAGCGCAGCTTCCGGCCCGATGTCGTCATCAGCAGCACCAAGCGCCGCGCCCTCGAGACCGCCGAGCTGTTCGCCGCGCCGCTGGGCGCATCGGTCAGCACCGACCCACGCCTCGGCGGGCCACTCGACCTGGACACGCTGGCCAGCGTCATCGAGGCGCCCGCCGGCCAGCGCATCGTCGTCGTCGGCCATGACCCCGACTTCTCCGAGCTGGCGGCGACCATCTCGGGCGCGTCCTACCTGCCGCTCAAGAAGGCTGCCCTGGCGCGGCTCGACGTGTCGCTGCCGCTCCAGCACGGCGGCGGCATCCTGCGCTGGCTGATCACTCCCGACCTCATCGGCGGCTGACGCGGTCGGCAGCTGACGCGCCGGCCGCCCTAACGCAGCCGACGATCGCCGCCTGCCGGCGCAGCTCGGGCAGCACGCGCTCGGCGAACGTCTCGATGAAGCGCTGCTGATCGGGGCCCACGTTGTGCAGATAGATGCGCTCGAAGCCCATCTCCGCGTCGGCGCGCAGCCAGTCGGTGTGCTCGGCGAGGTCGGCCGACACGCGCATCTGCTGCCTGACGTCGTCCTCGGAGATGAACTGCGCCGCCATGTCGAACTGCTCCGGCAGGCGCAGCTCGGCCAGCACGCCGCTGCCGAGCAGCGTCATCCGCCACTGCTCGTGGGCGTGGCGCCGCGCCTGCTCGTCGGAAGCCGACCACGACAGGAACGCCTGCAGGTACATCGGCTTGTCGCGGCCGCCGCCGTCGCGCCACGCCTGCACGACATCCTCCATCGTCTTCTTCTCCTGCGCGATGGTGATCAGCCCGTCGGCCCAGCCGGCCAGCCAGCCGGCGGTCTGGGCGGTGATCGCCGCGCCGAGGAGCATCGGCGGGTCGTGCGGTCGCGTGTAGAGCGTGGCCTGCTCGACAGTGATCAGGCCACGGTGGCTGACCGTCTCGCCGGACCATAGGGCGCGCATGATGTCGGCGCACTCCTTCAGGCGCTCGTTGCGTTCGGGCTTGGGCGGCCAGCGCACGCCGGTGATCGACTCGTTGAGCGATTCGCCGCTGCCGATGGCCAGCCAGAAGCGGCCCGGATACATGTGCGCCAGCGTCGCCGCCGCCTGGGCGATGATCGCCGGGTGGTAGCGGTAGCCGGGCGCGTTGACCGTGCCGAACGAAAGGCCTGTCGCCTGCAGGGCGGCGCCCAGCCACGACCAGGCGAAACCGGCGTTGCCCTGCTCGGCGCTCCACGGATGGAAGTGATCCGAGCACATCGCGGCGTCGAAGCCGGCGCGCTCGGCGACCTGCACGTAGTCGAGCAGGTCGGACGGGCTGAACTGCTCGTGGCTGGCGTGGTAGCCGATCTGGACCATGCGGCTCGGATCGTCGCGGGTGGCGACCGACGGACGGACGGCACGAGCCGAGCCCCGGCTATCAAAATCGCAAGATGCTCGAGGTTGCGCTCGCCGGCATCGTCGCTGGCTACGCCATCGCCATACCGGTCGGCGCGATCGCCGTCCTGATCATCCACGTCGGCTTCGCCGAGGGGCTGCGGCCGGGACTCGCCGCAGGCGCAGGCGCAGCGGCGGCCGACGGTATCTATGCCCTGCTGGCGGCGCTCGGCGGCCTGGCCGTCGCCAGCCTGGTCGGTCCGTTGCTCGGGCCGCTGCGCATCGCGGCCGGCGGCGTGCTGATCGCGCTCGGGCTGCGCGGGCTGCTCGGGCTGCGCTCCCCGCGTGACGCCGTCTCGGCGGCCGCCGCGCTGGCCGGCGTGCGCAGCCACCGGCGGACGTTCGGCACGCTCCTCGGGCTGACGCTGCTCAACCCGCTGACCGTCATCTACTTCGCCGCGCTCGCCGTCGGGCTGCCGTTCCTGGCCGGCGCCGCCGAGCGGCTCGTCTTCGCGGCCGCGGCCTTCGGCGCGTCGCTGACCTGGCAGAGCCTGCTGGCGGGCTTCGGTGCGCTGCTCGGGCGTGGCTTGGGCCACCGCCTGCGGCGGGTGACCGTGCTGCTGGGCAACCTCGTCATCGTGGTCATGGGCGGCGCGATCGTGCTCGACGGCCTGAGCGGGATCTAGGCCGTCTGGGCTCGCGACTACGCCGTCTCGAGCTGCCGCCGGCGGGGCAGGGCGACATGGAAGCGGGCGCCGTGGCCCTCCTCGCTCTCAGCCCAGATGCGCCCGCCGTGGCGCTCGGCGATGTGGCGCGCGATGGACAGGCCGAGACCGGTCCCGCCGCCTTCCCGCGAGCGTGCCCGGTCGACCTTGTAGAAGCGCTCAAAGATGCGCTCGAGCTCGTCCGCCGGGATGCCCGCGCCGCTATCCTCGACCTCCACGGTCAGCTCATCGACCGCCAGCCGCAGGCGGACGACGACCTCGCCGCCGGCGGGCGAGAATTTGATCGCATTGTGGACGAGATTGGACAGCAGCTGGCCGACGCGCTGCTCGTCGGCCGTCAGCCGTCGGTCGGCCGGATCGGCCGGTAGCTCGGTGCGCAGCTCGATGCCCTGGCGCTCGGCGTACGGGCGCAGCCGGTCGAGCGAGCTGCCGATGACGGCGCCGAGGTCGACTTCGGCCAGCTGGAGTGGGACCTCACCCTGCTCGATCTGGGCCAGCTCGAGGAGCTCGTTGACCATCTGGACGAGGTGGGCTGTCTCGACGTCGATCTGGAGGATCGAGTCGCGGATGCGCTGCGGTACGCTCGTACGCTCGAGTTCGAGGGTGAGCGTCTCGGTCAGCAGCCGGACCGTGGTCAGCGGCGTGCGCAACTCGTGCGACAGGTTGTCGATGAACTCGGTCCGGATGCGTTGCAGCCGGCGCAGCTCCGACACGTCCTCGAGTGTCACCCACACGCCGCCCTCGCGCTCGATCGGGCGAGCGCGGACGATGAGCGTCTGCTGGGGCTCGCCCACCGACGTCAGCTCGAGTAGACCGGGGCCGGCGGCTCGCGCGCGCCGCACCAGCTCTTCCACACGATGGTCGACGAAGCCCTCCATCACGCTCTTGCCGGCAAGGCTGCCCTCGCGCCAGCCCAGGAAGCGATGAGCCGCCTCATTGGCGGATACGATGCGACCCTGCCGGTCGATGCGCACCAGGCCGACGCCCATCGCGTCGGCGGCCGCGTGGAGGCCGGCCAGGTGGACAACGACTGCGCCATTCGGCGCGCCTGCGGTCAGACCGCTGCCGGCTGCCGGCTGTGGCACGCCGCCGCGGCGCGGCGCGAGCACGGCGGCAACCAGGACGACGGCGAGGAGCACACCGAGCAACATGCCGAGCAGCACGAGCGGGATCCACTGATCAGGCACTGGCCGAGTCTAGATGGCAGGTCGGAACATGGGCGCCGGGCCCGGCGTCAATTCGGCATGCGCGCCCGTCCGATCTTCGCGGCGGTCCTCCTCGTCGCGGCGGTCCTCCTCGCCGCCTGCACCGGCGCGCCCTCTCCGACGACCGCCGAGCCGACGCCCGTGATCGACGAGGTACGCATCCTGGCAGTCGACCTGTGGGCCGATCACCCCGACAGCCCGTTCAGCGTCGACGCTGCCGCCGACGAGGCCGAGTACGGCGCGCTCTGGCAGCGGGTCGGCGTGCAGGTGCCGCAGCCGGAGGTCGACCTCGATCGCGAGCTCGTGCTGTTCCTGGGCATGGCCGGTTCGTCGTCCTGCCCGGAGCGCTTCGAGCGGCTCGTCGTCGACGCGACGTCGCGCGTCTACGCCGAGTGGGCCCGGCTGGATGACGGCCGTGCCTGCACCGACGACCTTGCCCAGCAGGGCGTGTTGATCGCGGTCCTCCGCTCGGCACTGCCCGGCGAGCCGTTCCCCTTCTCGCTGCGCCAGGAGCCGATCTGCCCCGACTGCCCGACCCACCCCGACCAGATGGTCGTCGACCCGGGCTGACGCGGCAGGCGGCCGGCGCCGGCCTGCAGCCGTCATCTCCGCCCCCCTTGGTGATCCGTTGCACCCCAGGTAACGAACCACCGGCGCGTTGCATGGGATGCAACCAACTGCCATCCGCGGCCGCGCCGGGGCCGCGCCGGCAGGCCGTCCGGGTCATCTGTTGCAGCCAGTGCATCGAACCGCCGAGGACCAGGCTGATCCTTGCGCCCGATGAAACGATCCGCCGCCGGGCAGGCAGCGAACGTGGGCTGCGCGGTGGTTGGTTGCGTCGGGTGCAAGACGGCCGCGTGTGAGCGGCCTGCGAGCGCGCGGCGGTAACGAGGCCTCAGCCGGGCCGCCGGCATCAGTCAGCCGGGCGGCCGGCATCAGTCAGCCGGGCGGCCGCAGCACGTAACCCACGCCGCGGACCGTCTGCAGCAGCTGTGGCTCGTGCGGCGTCTCCTCGATCTGGTTGCGCAGCCAGTGGACGTGGACGTCGACGGTGCGGGTCTCGCCGGCGTAGTCGTAGCCCCACACCTGCTGGAGCAACTGCTCGCGCGTGAAGACCTGGCCGGGGTGACGGAGCAAGAAGGAGAGCAGCTCGAACGCCTTCGGCTTGACCGGCAGCGCCTCGCCGTCACGCAGCAGCCGATGACCGGCGATGTCGACTTTCACCCGCCCCAGGTCGACGACCTCGGGCAGGCTGCGCGCCGCCGTCGCCGCCGTCGCCGCCGTCGCCGCCGTCGCCGCGGCGTCGCGCCGGCGCAGCTGCGCGCGCACACGGGCGAGCAGCTCGCGCAGGCTGAACGGCTTGGTGACGTAGTCGTCGGCGCCGACCTCGAGGCCGACGACCTTGTCGATCTCGCCCGCCTTCGCCGTCAGCATGATGATCGGCACGTCCGACTCGGCGCGCAGGATACGGCAGACCTCGATCCCAGAGAGCTCGGGCAGCATCAGGTCGAGCAGCACCAGATCGACGGACTCTGACCGGAACCGGTCGAGCGCCTGCGCCCCGTCGGCGGCGGTGACGGCGCGGTAGCCCTCCTGCTCGAGCTCGCGCGCGATCGTCTCGCGCAGCGTCTTCTCGTCTTCGACGACGAGGACGGTGCTGGCCATGTCCTTTCAGCTGGCGTCCGGCAGTTGGTCGCGCTGCCGGAATTGGCGGTTCTGGATCCAGTACTCGGTGAAGTCGGTGCAGCGGCCGTCGGCGTCGAAGCGGCAGACGTAGACGTTGCAGTACTCGTCGCGCAACCGGCCGTGCTCGTCGAAGTAGCGGCTGACGCCGCGCGCGACGTGAACCTCGCCGTCAATCGCCAGCGGCTCGTACTCCGCCTCGTACGTCGCCGGCGGGTCAGGCTCCTCCAGCCACGAGGCGACGATCGCGTCGCGGCCGCGGATCGGCTCGTCCTGCGGGTGATGGCGGTACTCGGCGTCCTCGCTGAACAGCGCGCCGATGCGGCGCTCGTCGTACGTCTTCCACGCCTCGACGTAGTCGTCCAGCCAGCGCTGGAAAGTCGGTCTGTCCATCGGCCTAGTCTGCCTCACGCCGCGTCGGATCGACGCGGCTGAGGAACAGCATGCCGACCGTGAACAGGACCAGCGAGGCGGCGACGGCGACGCGCGGGCCCTCGGGCGCGGTATCGTCGGCGAGCACCAGCGACACGGACGTGATGATCGAGCCGCTGAGCACGGCCGGCGCGGTCGTCGAGCCGATCGCCTCGACGACGTTGGCCAGGCCCATGTAGCGGCCGGTCGTGCCCTTCGGGATGATGTCTGTCATCAGCGCCCAGTCGACCGACAGGAACGAGCCGGCGCCAACGCCGAGCAGGGCCGCGCCGCCGATGGCCACCGGCAGCGCCGGCGCCAGCGCCACGATCGTGGCGCCGGTCGCGCCGGCCATGGCTGCCGCGAAGATGACCGGCTTGCGCCCGAAGCGATTGGAGGCCAGCGCCGCCGGCACCACCGAGATGCCACTCAGCACGACCATCACCGCGCCCGTCACGAAGACCCACAAGGTGGCGTCGGCGTCGCCCATCTCGAAGGTCCGGCGCATGTAGAACGGTGCCGTGACGAGCGTCATCGCCGGCGCCGCGATCAGGAAGAGCCGCGTGCCCAGCATCCGGACGTAGCTGCGCTCGCGCAGGAAGTCGCGCCCCCACGCGGCGCGCGCGATCTGCGGCCAGCTGCGACCCTCCCGCGGAGGCGACCTCTTGCGGCTCTCGTCGACCGTCACCAGCGTCGCCAGCGCAGTCACGCCCTCGAGGACGCCCACGCCCAGGATGGCCAGCCCGTAGGAATGGTTCAGCACCGTTCCGGTTTGCTCGCCGAACGCCACGCTCGCCGCGACGAGGCCCACGCCGGTGATGTTGCCGAGGATGATCATCAGCCCCATCAGGCCGCTGGCCAGGCCAACCTGCCTGCGCGGCACCAGGTCCGGCACGTATCCCTGGAACGGACCCTGCGCGAAGTTCGACGAGAAGCTGACCAGCACCGCAAAGGCGACGAGCATGATGAAGTTGTCGGCCAGCGCCAGGCCCGCCAGGAAGACGACGTCGAGCGCCGTCCCGATGGCGATGTACGGCTTGCGCCGGCCCCAGCGGCTGATGGTGTAGTCGCTGATCATGCCCACCGTCGGCTGGACGGCGATGGCGACGACGACGATCAGCGCCGCGATCAGGCCGTAGCCGGCTGGCCCGTAGAGCGGGCCCAGGAAACGCTCCGACAGCGGCGGCAACGCCTGGATGTTGAGCGCGCCCCAGATCGAGTTGATGCCCAGCCAGTAGATCGAGATCGAGAGCAGCTGGCGCAGGGGTAGCGGCTCGGTCGGTCGACCGCCCGACTGCTGTTGGTCGGCCATCTAGTCTCTCAGTCTGCCTCGCGCCGGCGCGCGTCGACGCGGCGCAGGCACCAGGCACCCACGGCGAAGAGCAGCAACGAGGCGGCGATGGCCACCCGCGGGCCCTCGGGCGCGGTCTCATCGTCGAGGGCCAGCGAGACGGCTGTGATCGTCAGGCCGGCAATCACCGCCGGCACCGGCACCGAGCCGATCGCCCGCGTCACGTGCGCCAGGCCCAGGTAACGTGCCGGCGTGTCCTTGGGGATGATGTCGGCGAAGAGCGCCCACTCGACCGACAGGTAGGTCCCGGCCCCCAGGCCCAGCGCCGCCGCCCCGATCAGCGCGATGGGGATGTTGGGCGCCAGCGCGATGATCACCGCCCCGACGGCGCCCGCTGCGGCCGCTGCGAAGAGCACCGGCTTTCGGCCCAGCCTGCTCGAGACCATTCCTGCCGGTATGCCGGCGAGGGCCGCGGCAAGTGCGATCACACCGCCGGCGGCAAAGACCCAGAAGGCCGCGCCCGCATCGTCGAATCCCAGCGTGCGGCGCATGTAAAAGGGCGCCGTCACCAGCGTCACGGAAGGTGCGCCGACGAGGAACAGACGCGTGGCCAGCAGCCACAGGAAGCTGCGCTCGCGCAGAACGTCCGGGTTCCACGCCGAGAGCCCCAGCTGAAGCAGGCTGCGCCCCCGGCGGTCGGGCGGTCGGCTGTCGCCCTCGTCGACGGCGGCGAAGGTGATCAGCGCGGTGACCAGCTCGATCAGCCCGACGCCGACGATGGCCAGGCCGTAGGGATGGTTGAGCATGATCTCCATCTCTTCGCCGAGGAACACGCTGGCCGCCACCAGGCCGACGCCGATCACGTTGCCCGCGATGTTCATCAGCGCCGCCAGCCCGCCGGCCAGCCCGACCTGCTTCTCCGGCACCAGGTCGGGCACGTAGGCCTGAAAGGCGCCCTGGGCGAAATTGGAGGAGAAGGAGACCAGCAGGACGAGAGCGGCGAGGATGATGAAGTCATTGGCCAGCGCGACGGCGGCCAGGAAGACGACGTCGAGCACGCTGCCGATCACGATGTAGGGCTTGCGCCGGCCCCAGCGGGTGATCATGTAATCGCTGATCACGCCCACCGTTGGCTGGGTTATCGCGGCCGCAACGACCGCCAGGGCGAGCATCAGCCCAAACCCGACGGGCCCGTAGAGCGGGCCGAGGAACATCTCCGACAGCGGCTGGAGCGCCTGGTAGTTGAGCGCACCCAGGACGGAGTTGATGCCCAGCCAGTAGATCGAGATGGCCAGCAGCTGGCTGACAGGCAGCTGTGCTCGGTTGGCCATCGGCAGGGCGGCTGGTCAGCTGCCGCCTATGGCTCGGTCGAGTGCTTCGACTCCTCGACCGCCGGCTGGTCGGCCCGCCGTGTGGCGCGTACGTCGTCGCGCCGGCCTGTCGGCGGCGCCTCGGTGTGGGTGCTGCGCGGTCCCGTGCCGCTGGCCGGCGGCCGGCCCGGGGCGGTCCCTACGCCGACCTGCTCGGCCGCCGTCTCGGCCTGCTCGTCGGCGAGCTCCTCGGCGCGCTGAGCGTGACGCTCGTCCTCACGCTCGAGGCCCACTTCCTCGCTCATGCAGCCAGTCTGAACGCCGCGCGCCTACGAGCGCCGTCGTCGGAAGCGAGCCCGCCTCACGGGCGTCTTTCAGGCAACCGACTCGTGAAGCGCCTGTGCAGCGCGATCGAGCCGCTCCAGCGTGCGCTCGTAACCGACCGCCACGAGCGTGTCGAACAGCGGCGGCGTGGCCGTCCGGCCCGTGACCGCCACGCGGATCGGCATGAACAGGTCGCCTGCCTTCCAGCCGCGCTCCTCGGCCAGCGCGCGCAGCGCCGGCTCGAGCTCGTCCGCTTCGTAGCTGACGCGGCCCACCTCGGCGATGACGCGGCGCGCCTCGCCCAGCGCCGCATGCGCAGTCTCGACGTCCCACCGCTTGGGCACGAGCAGCGCCGGGTCCGTCTCGACCTGCTCGATGAAGACGAAGTCGAGCATGTCGCCGGCCGCGGCCAGCGTCGCCAGCCGCTCGCGCACGATGGGGACCAGCGCCAGCAGGTCGTCGACCGTCGGCTGCCGGGCGGCGACGCCGCGGGCTCGCGCCTCCTCCACGCGCTCGGCCAGGAACGGCAGCGCCCGCTCGGCCAGCACGTCCTCCGGCAGGCGGCGAATCCACTGGCCGTTGAGCCACTCGAGCCGCTCGCGGTCGAAGATCGCGCCGGCCGACTGCACGCGCCGCAGGTCGAAGCGCTCGACCAGCTCCTCGAGGGTGAAGATCTCCTCCTCGGTGCCGCTCGACCAGCCGAGCAGGGCGAGGTAGTTGACCAGCGCCTCCGGGATGTAGCCCTGCGCGCGGTAGTCGGCGACCGCCGTCTGCGTCTTGCGCTTGCTGACCTTCGTTCGGTCGGGGTTGAGCAGCAGCGGCAGGTGGGCGAAGGCCGGCACGTCGGCGCCAAGTGCGCGGAAGAGCAGGATGTGCTTGGGCGTGTTCGACAGGTGGTCCTCGCCGCGGATGACGTGCGTGATCTGCATGTCGGTGTCGTCAACGACGACCGAGAAGTGGTACAGCGGCGTGCCGTCGGAGCGGACGATGACCAGGTCGCCGCCGAGGGCCGTCGTGTCGATCTCGACGTGGCCGCGAACGATGTCGTCGAAGGCGACCACGCCCTCGCCGACGCGGAAACGGATGGCCGGCCTGCGCCCCTCTGCCTCCTTCTGCCGCCGCTGCTCGGGCGTCAGGCGGGCGCACCTGCCGACGTAGTGCGGCGCCTGCCTGGCGGCCTCCTGCGCCGCGCGGTCGGCGGCCAGCTCGTCGGGCGTGCAGTAGCAGGCATAGGCCCTGTTCTGTGCCAGCAGCCGCTCGGCGGCGGCGGCGTAGCGGTCGAGGCGCTGCATCTGGCGGTAGGGCCCGAACGGGCCGCGCGCCGGCAGGCCGGCGACCTCCGGCCCCTCGTCCCACGTCAGCCCCAGCCAGTGCAGGTTGTCCAGGATGTCGCGCTCGAACTCGAGCGTCGAGCGGGCCACGTCGGTGTCCTCCAGGCGCAGCACGAACGTGCCGCCCTCGCGCCGGGCGAAGAGGTAGTTGAACAGCGCCGTGCGGGCGTTGCCGATGTGCAGCGGGCCGGTCGGGCTGGGCGCGATGCGGCAGCGGACCGTCACTGGTTCCTCCAGCGATTGAGGCGCATCGCGGCCCACGGCCGGCTGGCGCGGCGCGACAGCACCCACGTCGCGACGGCGAGATGGATGACCAGCAGCAGCGCGCTCGAGATGGCCAGCGTCATCGGCGACAGCGGCGGGCGCAGGCCGAGGAACCAGATGCCGACGACGAGCGCGAGGGCACCGACGAGCAGGCCGGCAGTCGCCAGCGCAAGGGCGTAGGCCAGCCGCGGCAGGGCGACCAGCAGCCCCAGCACGAGGGCGATGGCGACCGTCTGGATCGTGGCCAGCTCGGGCGGGCAGGCGACCGACGCCCGATCGCAGCCGGTGACGGCGGCGCCGCCGTAGCCGATGACGAGGGCGATCGGTGCCCACGCCAGCAGCGCGTACAGCAGCCGCTGGCCGAGCGTCGGCCAGCGCGCCGCGAGCTCGCGCTCACGCGCCGCGGCCTTGACGCGGTTGATGCCGTCCGCGTCGCGGACGAGCCCGCTGCCGGGAGGCGCGGCGGCGGGACGAGCATGGACCCATGACGGGCGGGCGGCCGTCGCCGAGGCCGGCGCCGACGCTGAGGCGGAAGCCGAACCCGAGGCGGCAGCCGATGCGGAGCCCGCCGCCCGCGTGCGCCGCGCTTCCTCCTCCTGCGCCACGCGCGCCCGAGCGGCGGTCAGCGGCTGCGAGCCCTGGTGGTGGAAGGAGCCGCGCCGTGGCAGGTCGGCGTCACCGCGCCGGAAGTAGGCCCGCGCGGCCATCGACCAGGCGGCGCCGCTCGAGCGGTTGTAGACGTCGAAGTCGGGCGGCGCCGACTCGGGGGCTGCGCTCTCGGCGGGCTTCTCACGCGGGCGCTTGCGGCCGGGTGGCCGCTTGGCGGCGCGCGACGCGCCTTCCTCCCACCACGGCACCTCGCTGGCCGACCACGTGTACGTGCGCGAGCCGGGGTCGCGGCCGGAGGCGGCCATCGGATCGGGGCGCGCGCCGGTGTCAGTCCGACCCGACCCGCTCTCGGCCCGCGTCCAGCGGCCGTTCGCCGCGCGTGGCTGCGCCCGCCGGCCCTCGCTGGCACGCACCGGCCCCGGTGCGTGGCGCGCATCCCACTCGCGCCGGCGCAGCGGGTCGACGAGCAGCTTGTACGCCTCCTGGACCATCAGGAAGCGGTCGGTGTCGCCTGTCGGCGCGTCGGGGTGGTAGCGCTTCGCCAGCTGGCGGTGGGCGGCCTTGATCTCGGCCTCCGTCGCGCCGCGGGCAAGACCCAGCGCGCGATACGGATCGGGCACGTGGCGCACGGCTCAGGCGAGCTCCGAGATGGGCGCCAGCTCGAAGGCCGTGACCGCCTCGCCGACGATCGTTCCGCGTGAGTCACGCAGCGGCGGCCGATGGATGTCGGCCAGGCGCTCGAGGTGGGCGTCGTCGAGCACGCCGAGCTGGCGCAGGGCCTCGGTCGTCACCGCCCGGTTGGCCCGCCCGTGGCCGTCGCCGTCCTCGATGCTGACGGCCATGCCGGCGGCCGGCGTGCCCTCGCCGCGAGCACCGCTCAGGAGCCCGATGCCGCGCAGGCCCTCGGCGCCGCCCTTGGCGACGAGCAGCCCGGGGCGGGCGCGCATCAGCCGCGTGTCCGACGAGTCGCGCGTGCCACCGACCATCTCCGGAGCGGCGAGCATCGCGTCGCGCACACGCCCGAGGGCGGGGACCAGCGGCCGGCGCGCCGCGTCGGTCGCCCCGGCCGGATCGGCCAGAAGCGCGTAGGCGCGCGCGATGTCGGCCAGCGGGAAGACGTACGTCAGCAGCCCGCAGGCGTCCACCGCGGTCTGCAGCCGGCCGCGGGGCGTGCCGAAGATCCGCGCCACCGTTTCGGCGACGGCGACCTGCGTGGCGTGCTCGGGGCGCCAGTAATCGGCCAGCGTCCAGTCGGCGTGGCGTGCCAGCAGCAGGCTGGCGACGTGGAAGCCGGAGCACATGTGGCGGATCGGGCCGGGCGTTTCGCCGTCGCGCGCGAGGCGGGCGGCGGTTAGCGTGTCGAGCGGCATGCCTTCCGAGCCGCACGCCAGCAGCGACTGGCTCAGTCCGGCGCGGCGCAGCACGCCGTGCAGCGTCCGGACGTGCGCGTCCTCGCCGGTGTGCGAGGCGGCCATCACGGCCAGCTCGGCGTCGCTCAGCTGGAAGGCCTCGGCGGCGCCCGACTCGACCATCGCCACGAGCGCGAACGGCTTGACTGCCGAGCGCAGCGAAACCAGCAGCTCCGGATCGCCCACGCCACGCTCGACCCGGCCGACCGTGTCGACCTGCACGACGTGCCCGCGATGGCGGCTCTCGACGAAGCCACCGCGACGCACCTCGACGAGAACCGGCGGCGCAGCGTGACGCGGGTAACGCGCACCGCGCGGCGATCGGGTCGCGTGCCCGGCCGAGCGCTGTGCTCGGCTTGGTGGGACGGCCGCGTCCGGGGAGGCGGCGCCGGTCGCCCGGACCTGCGTGCGGGGCATGGAGGGATGGTAGCGTGTCGCGCCCCATCGGCCGCCCGGGTGGTCCAGTCGGCGACCCGTCGCGCCTCTAGAATTCGGCGCGATGAGCGAGGGGCAGTTCCGCAATCTGAATGTGTCGCGCCACCCGGCTGTGCAGCACAAGCTCGCCCTCCTGCGCGCCGACACGACCGAGCCCAAGAAGTTCCGCGAGCTCGTCCGCGAGCTAACCTGGCTCGTCGGCTACGAGGCGCTGGCCGACGCGCGTGTGCAGCCCATCCGCGTGCGCACGCCGCTGGAGGAGATCGACGGCGTGGAGCTGGCCGACCGCATCGGCCTGGTGCCCATCCTGCGCGCCGGGCTGGGCATGGTCGACGCGATGCTCGAGCTGATGCCGACGGCGCAGGTCTGGCATCTCGGGCTGTTCCGCGACGAGCGGACGCTGCGGCCGGTGGAGTACTACAACAAGCTGCCCGACTCGGCAACCGTCGACGTGTGCCTCATCCTCGACCCGATGCTGGCCACCGGCGGCTCGGCGACGGCCGCCATCGAGGTGCTCAAGAAGTGGGGCGCGACGCGCATCAAGCTGATCAACCTGATCGCCGCGCCGGAGGGCGTGGCGGCGGTCGAGTCGGCGCATCCGGACGTGCCGGTCTACTGCGCCGCGCTGGACCGGCAGCTCAACGCGAAGGGCTACATCTTGCCCGGCCTGGGCGACGCCGGCGATCGCCAGTTCGGCACCGGCCACGGCTGACGGCAACTTCGTCGCGGATCGCAGACGCGTCTTCAGGGCTATGAGCGCACGCCTGCCCGCTGGCTGGTGGCTGCCTGCCGTCCTGCTCTGCGGCGTTCTCGGGTCGGCCTGCAGCTCGGCCGAGATGGACGATAAGGACGAGAAGCCCGTGCCTGGCCTGGCTCACTACACGGCGCATGGGATCTCGTTCGATTACCCGGCGCATTGGCGACTCCTGGAGCAGGACCTCCACACGCGCACCTCCACCGTCGTCGCCTTCGTCGGCACCGCCCCGGCGCAGGCGGGGTGCCTGACGACTGGCAACATGACCACCTGCGGCACCGACTGGCGCCTGCAGCCGGGGACGGTCTCGGTCCGGCTGACGCTCGAGGGCGGCGGTCCGGTGCAGGACCCGGTCTTCGAGCGGCCCCTGGGCGACGGTGCCCAGCGCCTCGAGATCGATGGCCTGCCAGCGATCTTCGCCCGCGGCGAGAAGGTCGCCAACGCCGACATATCGTTGCGCTGGACGCTGTCGATGCCCGAGAGCATGCACGACAGCTACGGTCTCACTGCCGCCATCCGCGGCCCGGGAGTGGACGAGATGTTCGCGCAGCTACAGGACCTGGTCTCGAGCATCCGCTACGACCCGCCCGTCACCCGGCTGGAGGATGGTCCCGCGCGCGACGCCGCCGTGGCGCGGGCACTCAACACGCTCGCAGCGTCGGATCCTTCATTCGAGTGCTTCCCACGTGTGGCCGGGGAAAGCCGTCAGGCGGTCATCCGTGAGGTCCCCTTCCACGCGCCGTTGCGCAGACCGCTGCCGGTCAGGTGCAGCACGGACGTCGAGGCCACGCCGCTCGCCATGTGGCGCTTGACCCTGACCATCGCCTGGGATGCAGCGGACGACCGCCAGGCCGGCATGATCATCACGCGCGTGTGGGTCACCGCCCACGGCGAGCCTGGAACCAGCGAGGGCGAGGGCTCGGATACGCTGCCCTACTGGCCCTGACCGTCGGCCCCTACTCGCTCGCCTCCGGCCTCAACCTGGCCTCGATCGACTGTTCGACGATCGTCGTACGGCGTTGGTCAAGTCTCGCGTCCGGCCCTACGCCCCTCCTTGATCGCCGTCACAATGTGACCCTCGATGGGAACTGCTGTCCGGCCGTCCACGGTCGTAAACCCGGCGAGCTCGCGGCGCGCGTCCGCGATGATGCGCCGATAGACCTCTTCGCTGATGCGCTCGATGAGCGGTGTCCCCTCGACCTCGGCCCGTACGAACTCGTCGATCGACGCGAATCGCACAGTGCCCATCCGAGTGTCGATGTTCTTCACCTCGAGGCCGGCCGCCGCGCTCCAGTCGCGTAGCGCCGCCGTGTCGCCCGCCGCCCAGTAGGAGCCGAGCAACTCCGCGGCCGCCGGACCGGCGTGGCGCACGGCCACGTCGATGAAGGGCCCATAGCCCGGCTGCCGCTCGAGCTTTGACCACGCCTGCACCACGACCGTTCCATCATCGCCCAGCACGCGCGCCATCTCGGCCAGCGCCCGCACCCGGTCGGGGAAGAACATCAACGCCGCCTCGCACAGCACGAGGTCGAAGCTGCTCGCGCTGAATGGCAGCTCCGCCGCATCTGCCTCCTGCCACTCGAGGTCGGGGCGCAGGCGCTGGGCGACGGCCAGCATTGCCGGATTGAGGTCGACGCCGACGACACGCCCGCTCGGACCGACGCGCTCGGCGATCGTCCGCGCGACGATGCCCGTCCCGCACGCGACGTCGAGTACCGACTGCCCGTGCTGCGGCCCTGCCGCGTCAACCACCCACTCGGCCCACTCCGCGAAGAGCCCCGGGACGAACTTGTCCTCGTAAAGCTCGGCCGACTCGACCGACAGCTCGAAGGCCTCCGCCTTGGTCGCCATGCTCACCCTCCTGCGCTGGATCACTCGCCGCCACGTCAAGCATCCGTTCCCGATGGGCGGCCGAGCATCGGGCAACTGACCTATTTGGTAGACCGAGGTGACATCATTTCCCGGTGCAGCAGGTCGGCAGCCACAGCGAGCACGCCAGGAAAGCTCTCGCCGACGGTCTCTGGCAGGACGCCAGAGCCGCGTTCGAGGCGGCGCTGGCCGTTGTGGAGACGCCGGCGGACCTCGAGGGGCTGGGCGAAGCGCTGTGGTGGCTGTGCGAGGCACGAGCCAGCGTGTCCGCGCGCGAGCGAGCATATGTCGGCTATCGCCAGGCCGGTGACGCCCCAGCGGCGTGCCGGGTGGCGATCGACCTGTCCATCAGCTACCTCTTCAACCTCGGCAACCCGGCCGCGGCACGCGGATGGCTACGACGCGCGGAGCGCCTTGCCGACGAGAGCGACGTTGGGCCGCTAGCCGGCTGGGTGCTGCTGCTGCGTGGCTATCTGCTGACCGAACAGGAGCAGGCGCTGCAGCTGTTCAGGGAAGCTCTGCGCCGCGCACGCGAGTGGCGCGATCCGGATCTCGAGCTGGTCGCGCTGAGCGATGTGGGACTGGCAATGGTGGCTGCCGGCGACGTCGAAGAGGGCCTGTCACTGCTCGACGAGGCGGCTGCGGCGGCACTGGCCGGCGAGTACCGCCGCCTCGAGACGGTCGTCTTCACCAGTTGCGGCATGCTCGCGGCGTGCAGTCTCGCCGGCGATCTGGCGCGAGCGACGCAGTGGTGCCGCGTCGCCGACAGCTTCGCCGATCGCTACGGATCACCGTTCCTCTACGCTCGCTGCCGCGTCCACTACGGGACGGTCCTACTCGAGAAGGGTCACTGGCAGCGTGCGGAGAACGAGCTAAAGGCGGCCTTGCAGATGGCTGTCGACGCCGGCCCGGCTCCGCGCGCCGAAGCGCTGGCCAGGCTGGCCGATCTGCGTATCCGCCAGGGGCGCCTCGAGGACGCCGACATCCTGCTGCATCGCGGCGCAGCCGATGGCGCGCCTGCGCTTCCGATCGCCTCCGTGCGGCTCGCCCGCGGTGAGCCGATGCTCGCGATTGCACTCCTTGAGCGTCGGCTGCGACGGCTGAGCGGCAGGCACATCGAGCTTGGACAGACGCTCGCGCTACTCGTCGAGGCCTATCTTCGCGTGGGTGACCGAGCGTCGGCCGAGCACACTGCCGCCCGCCTACAATCGCTGGCCGACGCCGAGGGTTCCGTCCACGTAACGGCACTTGCCAACGTCGCGGCGGCCCATGTTCTGCTCGCCGCGGGCGAGATACAGGCTGCGCGTAGCCGCCTCGAGAATGCACTCGACGGCTTCGCCGCCCTCGAACTGCCGCTCGAGGTCGCGCGCGTCCGGCTGGAGCTCGCCAGGGCAGTCGTTGCCGACGATCGGCAGCTGGCCATCGCCGAGGGGCGCATGGCGCTCACCGCCTTCGAGCGACTCGGGGCGGCGGCTGACGCCGACGAGGCAGCCGCCTTCATGCGTGGCCTGGGAGTCCGGCCGCCACCGGGCCCCAGGAACGTCGGGCTGCTGACCGAGCGCGAGGGAGAGGTCCTGCGCCTGCTGGCCACCGGCCTCTCGAACCCGGAGATTGCGGAAAGATTGTTCATCAGCCGCAAGACGGTGGCCCACCATGTGAGCAGCGTGCTGGCCAAGCTCGGGCTGAGGAACCGCGCCGAGGCAGTTGCCTATGCAGCTCGTGCGCTGGGCGAGGCGGTAGATCTCGACAGGGCGGTCGCGGGCAGCTGATCGCGGTGGGACTGCCCGCCCTCCTCGGGCTTCCTCGCGAGCTTGGAGCTACGGTCCTTGGCGCCCGGCGAGCAGAGCCTCGATCTCATCGACGTGCTCGAGGCGATGGATCGACCGGTCGATCAGTCTCGGCCGACCCTCGTTCTGGACCAGTTCGACGGCAGCATCGGGCAGCCGGCTGATGTAGTCATCGACCGCCCGAGCGGCCTCGACCACGTGCTCTGTGACCTGCTCCACCGAGCCCACGAGCAGCAGCGGCGTCAGCGTGTCGTTGATCAGGTCTTCGGCGTAGTCATCCACCGGGCGCGGTATCTGAAGCTCCATGCGCTCGGCGTCCAGCCAGCGTTCGAGCGTGAAGCGATCCCAGAAGGCGAGATGGTACAGGCCGGCGGCGACGGTCCAGTGCTCGCCCATCGGCAGCCGTAGCGAATCGGCGTCCAGCCTCTCGACGAGGTCGGCGAGGCGCCGTCTGCTGTCCGCGTTCCGGACGACATGCTCGCGGGTCTCGATGCTACCGTCGGCCACCGGTGCCACCATAGCGCAGCCGGAATCCGGCCGTCGGACGGCGGCGCTGGAAGGTTCTCGAAGCCTTTCGAGCCGTTCCGCCGACGCAGCTTCGACCAGCCCACCGGCAGCCTGCCAACCCGTCGCGAGCTTCGGACGTACGGTCGGGGAAGGAGAGCCAAATGGACGCGGCCAGCAGGCTGGAACTCCACACGCGCCGGCAGATGCCCATCCTGGGCCTTGGCACGTGGCAGCTGACGCACGACACCGCCGGCACGATCGAGGGCGCCCTGGCCATGGGCTACCGGATGATCGACACCTCCGGTGACTACGGCACGCAGCCGGGCATCGGCGAGGGTATCCGGCGCAGCGGGAAGGCGCGCGAGGAGATCTACGTCGTCACCAAGGTCGAGGAGCACGACGACGCCTACCGGGCGACGGCTGCCAACCTCGAGGAGCTGGGCCTGGACTACGCCGACCTGATGCTCATCCATCGGCCGCCTCCGCGCGGCGCCGGCGTGGAGCTGTGGGCGGGGCTGCTGCGGGCGCGCGAGGACGGCCTCACGCGAGACATCGGCGTGAGCAATTACACGATCGAGCAGATGGACGAGCTCGAGCGAGCGACCGGCGAGCGACCGACGGTCAACCAGATCGAGTGGACGCCCTTCGGCTGGAGCGGCGAGATGCTCGACTACTGCCGCGAGAAGGGCATCGTCATCCAGGCCTACAGCCCGCTGACTCGCTCGAAGCGACTGAACGACGAGCTGCTCCGGCGACTGGCCGACAAGTACGGCCGGACCCCGGCGCAGGTCCTGCTGCGCTGGAACTACGGGTTGGGAACCGCGCCGCTGCCCAAGGCCAACCGGCGCGACCACCTAGAGGAGAACCTGCGAGCGTTCGAGTTCGAGCTGAGCGACGAGGACATGGACGGGCTGTCTCGGCGCAACGAGGAGTGGTCCTCGCTCGGCGCGCTGCCCTACCTCTGAACCGCTATACCGCCCGGCGCTGGCGCGTGAACAGGCCGACGACCCACACGACGATGACCGCTCCGATGACGGCGACGATGATCGACTGAAGGTTGACGACGTCGCCGCCCTCGCGCCCGCTGCCGAAACCGAGCGCGTTGGCGATGAAGCCGCCGACGAGCGCGCCGACGATGCCCAGCACGATGGTTCCGAGGATGCCGAGGCCCTCGTCACCGGGCACCAGCATGCCGGCAATCCAACCCGCGATGCCGCCCAGGATGATCCACGCGATGATCGTCACGAGCATTTTGTGCGCCTCCCGCTGACCGGAGTTACCCCCGGCGCGGGATGGTCGCGTACAGCTCGGCGCGCCGGCTCTCTACGCCGGCGCCGCACGCATTGCGTTCCGCTTGCGGGTTTGCCTCGGCGCTCGATCAGCCGTCCTTGATCTGGTGGCGGTGCACGGAGAGGACGTTGCGCAGGCGCTGGTGCGCCGGCTCGGGGATGTCCGGCGAGAACGCGAGCGTGATGCCGTGGCGGCCGCGGACGCCGTGGACGGACCCGCGCGGCAGCGTGAGATCGCGCGCGACGTCCGACAGGCCGATGAGCAGCCCCGGCGGGAGCTGGCCCTGTCGCAGGCGGGCGCCGCCGCCGTCGACGTCGACGACGAACAGCGGTGGCGTGATAAGCCGGCGGGCGCGAGCGAGCAGTCGCCGGAGCAAGCTCATACGAGGCGATGATATGCCGCTCGACGTGCACAACTGGAGGCCGATCCCGCGGCCGAAGCCTCGGGACCGGCCTCCAATCCCCCGCTATGGAAATGGTGGTCGACGGTCGTTCCGCCCTGGCGGAACTCTACTCGCCGCCGGGCGTGACCTCGACCGTGCCCTTCTGGAAGTTCATGCCCTGGACGTCGCCATCGATGCCCTGGCGGGCCTGCTCGGCGAGGTCGGTCCGGTAGGCGTCAGCCGATGGCTCGGCCTGCAGGATGCCCGCGTCGAGCGAGATCTGGACGGTCTGCGCATAGGTGTCGGTGGGCATCTGGCCGATGCCGTTGGGCGACGGCCAGATCAGCGGGTTGATCTCGTTCATCATCCACGCCTGGTGCCCGGCGCCCAGCGTCGAGCCGGCGTTGACGGTGTGCTGGATGCAGGTGTCGGGGTTCTCACGGCAGAACATCCAGCCGCGGAAAGATGCGCGCAGGAAGCGCACGGCGACGTCCTCGTTGCCCTCCTGGGCCAGCCACGCGGCGCGGGCGAAGATGCCGTCCTGCAGCATCGCCGTGCCGACCTCGTTGTAGTTGATCACGTTGAGGTCTTCGGGCTGGTAGAGCTGGCCGGTCGCCGGGTTCTCTACCTCGAGCACCTGCGCGTACTCGTTGTAGATCATCGCCTCGGCGACGTCGATCTCGCGGTTGAGCAGCAGCGTCATGTCGAACGGCTGAATGACCTTCTCGTAGTCCGTGCCCTCCTCGAGACCGGCCTGCTTGGCGGCGGCGGTGACCTCGTACTCGTTTCCGAAGGCCCACACGCCAACGCGCTTGCCGGCGAAGTCGGCCGGCGATGTGATGCCGCTGTCGGCCCACGCCACGGACAGCGTGCCTGAGCGCTGGAAGACCTGCGCGATGTTGACCAGGTCGCTCTGGCCCTGGTCGCGCACCTCGAGCGCCTTGGGCAGCCACGAGATCGTGAACTCGGGACCGTTCGGGTCCGAGCCGACCACCTGTGGCACCACGTCGGGTCCACCGTCGAGGATCGTGACGTCGAGACCCTCTTCGGCGTAGTAACCCTCTTCCGCAGCGGCGAAGTAGCCGGCGAACTGCGCCTGCGGCGCCCACTGCAGCTGCAGGCTGACCTCCGTCAGGGCCGGCGCCCCGGGCTGGCACGCTGCCGCCAGCATCGCGCCGGCAAGCACGCCCGCCAGCAGCATCGCCCCGGCCTTGCCTCGACTTCTCATCTTGACCCTCACTCGAAACGGGCCGCGCGTTAGCGCCAGCCTCCTCCTCCATGCCCGCCCCCGGTCGCTGGGACCGTCCTCTCATCGGGGTGACGGACGACATTCCGATGACGGCGGCACGATACCGCAAACCGCGGCGGATGCGAGAGTCCTACGGCTCGCCCGAGCGCAGCGCGGCGTGCCAGGGAATGACGAGCCGTTCGATGACGACCACCGCGACGTAGGCCGCGATGGCGCCGAACGCTCCGAGTAGGATGCCTGCCCATGCCATGTCGAATCGGCCACGGCTCATGGAAGTCAGAACGACCTGGCCGATCACTTCGGAAGTTCCGCCGAAGTACTCGCCGACGATGGCGCCGATGAACGCCAGCGCAGTGCCCACCTTCAGGGCGGTGAAGAAGAACGGCAGCATGTTCGGGATACGGACCTTGCGCAGGACCGTCCACTCGCTCGTCGCGTAGGAGCGCATCAACTCCAATGCCGACGGCTCAACGTTCGCCAGCCCGCGCGTGACGTTGATCATCACGGGGAAGAAGACGAGCATCGCCGCCATCATCATCTTGGACAGCGGGTTGAGCACGCCGAACCAGTTGTTGAGGATCGGCGCGATGGCGATGATCGGGATCGAATTGGCGGCGATGGCGACGGGCAGGAGCGTGCCGCGTGCCGTCACCCAGCGCGCTGTTGCGAAGGCCACCGCCGCGCCGGCGAGAGTCCCGATGGCCAGCCCGCCGAGCGCCTCGAAGTAGGTGTTCATCGTCGAGCGCGTCAACAGGTCGGCGTTGCGCGCGAAGCCGTCGATGATCGCCGTCGGTGGGGGCAATACGCGCCGACCGGGTCCGGCCGTCGCGATCTGCCACACGCCGATGCCGCCGACGAAGACGGCCAGTGCCGGCAGGTACTCGCGCAGCCGGTCGCGCGCGCCGCGGACTACCGCTGCCCTGCCGGTTCCGCGACCGCCGCCCGCCGCGGCCGAGACAGCCATCAGCCGATCCCACCATCGGCACGGACCCGCGTGGAGGCGGCCACCGCTCCGGCGCCCTCGCCCGGGCGCTCGTCAGGCAGGCGCCCGCGCAGCGCCTCGCGCACGACCGTCACGAGCTCGTAGTAGCGCTCGCTCTCGCGCGTCTGATCGGTCCGCGGCTGGGACAGGTCGACGTCGACGACGGTCGTGATCCGGCCCGGCCGGGCACTCATCACGACGACGCGCGTCGACAGGAAGACCGCCTCCGGGATCGAGTGGGTGACGAACAGGACC
>CAYRMQ010000038.1:0-24145 GCA_964425305.1 uncultured Anaerolineaceae bacterium
ATCGGCAAGGGTGGCGCCAACGTCGAGGCGCTGCGCCAGCAGGTCGGCCGCCTGACCAACCGCAAGGTCAAGCTCGAGATCAAGGAAATCCGCCAGCCCGAGCTCGACGCCGTCCTCGTCGCGACCAACATCGCCCAGCAGCTGAGCCGGCGCATCGCCTTCCGCAAGGCGATGAAGCAGGCCGTCCAGCGGACGATGAAGGCCGGCGCGAAGGGCGTCAAGATCGCCGTCGCCGGTCGCCTCGGCGGCTCGGAGATGGCCCGCCGCGAGTGGGAGAAGGAGGGCCGCATCCCGCTCAACACGCTGCGCGCCGACATCAGCTACGGCCAGGTCCACGCCCACACGACGTACGGCCGCATCGGCGTCAAGGTCTGGATCTACCGCGGCGACGTGGTGCCCGAGCGGCAGGCGCCGCCCGAGGCCGCCGCCGCGGGAGGGGGTGCCTGAGATGCTGATGCCCCGTCGAGTCAAGCACCGCCGCGTGATGCGCGGCCGCATGTCGGGCATGGCCAAGGGCGGCAGCACGATCGCCTTCGGCGACTACGCGCTGATGACCGAGGAGCCGGCCTGGATCACGGCCCGCCAGATCGAGGCTGCCCGGCGCGCGATGACGCGCTACGTCAAGCGCGGCGGCAAGGTCTGGATCCGGATCTTCCCCGACAAGCCGGTCACCAAGAAGCCGGCCGAGGTGCGCATGGGCTCGGGCAAGGGCGCGCCCGACCACTGGGTGGCCGTCGTCAAGCCCGGTCGCATCCTCTTCGAGATGGCCGGCGTGCCCGAGGCCGAGGCGGCCGAGGCGATGCGCCTGGCCAGCCACAAGCTGCCGGTCGACGTCAAGTTCCTGGTACGCGAGGGAGCAGGTGGCGATGGACATCGATAAGGTTCGCCAGCTGACCGACGCCGAGCTGGCCGAGGAGCTGGCGACGCAGCGCCGGCACCTCTACGACCTGCGCTTCCAGCTGGCCACGCGCCAGCTGACCGATCACACCCAGCTGTCGCAGACGCGGCGCACGATCGCGCGCATCCTGACCGTCATGACCGAGCGCCAGACGAGCGGCGAAGGGCAGGCGCTGGCGGCGACGGCGTCGAGAGGAGGCAAGCGATGACCGCACCGGCGCTCAGCAAGAGGCGCAAGGACAAGGTCGGGCGCGTCGTGTCGGACAAGATGGACAAGACCGTCGTGGTCTCCGTCGAGCGCCTCTCGCGCCATCCGCTGTACAAGCGCGTCATCCGCCTGACGACCAAGTTCAAGGTCCACGACGAGCGCAACGAGGCGCGCGTCGGCGACACCGTCCGCATCCAGGAGTTCCGGCCGACCAGCGCGACCAAGCGCTGGCGGCTGGCCGAGATCATCCAGCGCGCCGGCGAGGGCGCCGGCGAGCAGGTCGTTGCCGAGGAAAAGGCGACCAGCGAGGCCATCCATATGGCCGCCCATCCCGGTCGTGAGCGGGGCGCCGAGGCTGCGCGCGCCGCCGGTGCCGAGGCCGAGGCGGAGGCCGCCGCCGAAAGCGCCCCCGCTGCGAGCGCTGAGGAGCCGGCCGAGGAGGCGCGCGCGTGATCCAGCAGTACAGCCGCGTCAAGGTCGCCGACAACACCGGCGCGCGCGTGATCCAGTGCATCCGCGTCATCGGCCGCTCGCAGAAGACGACGGCCGGCGTCGGCGACGTGATCGTGGCCAGCGTCAAGCAGGCCATCCCCAACGCCGCCGTCAAGAAGGGTGACGTCGTGCGTGCGGTAGTGGTCCGCACGAACAAGGAGTTCGGCCGGCCCGACGGCAGCTACATCCGCTTCGACGAGAACGCGGCCGTGCTGATCAACAACCAGGGCAACCCGCGCGGGACGCGCATCTTCGGACCCGTCGCGCGCGAGCTGCGCGACCGCAACTACATGAAGATCGTCTCGCTGGCGCCGGAGGTGCTGTGATGGGCAGAGCAGGAACCCGCTCACGGCCGACGCGCGTGCCGGACGTCCGCAAGGGCGACGAGGTGCTCGTGCTGAAGGGCAAGGATGCCGGAAAGCGCGGCACGGTCGAGCGCGTCGTGCGCAATCCGCAGACGTACCGCCGGATGCTGACCAAGCACGGCAGCGCCTGGCGGCGCAGCTCGCCGCTGGCCGGCGTGTCGGTCGTGGTCGAGGGCCTCAACGTCGCCAAGCGCCATACCAAGCCGCGCGCCAAGCAGGGCCGCACCGACCGCCAACCGCGCGTCCAGCAGGGTGGCATCCTCGACATCGCCCAGCCGATCCATGCCAGCAAGGTCATGGTCGTCTGCCCCCACTGCAGCCAGCCGACGCGCGTCAAGCACGCCACCGCCGCCGATGGGCGCAGCATCCGCGTCTGCAGCAACTGCGGCGAGGCGCTCACGCGGGAGGCGCAGAAGTCGTGACCGAGGTCAACGGACTGCGCCAGCGCTACCGCGACGAGGTCGTGCCGGCGCTGGTCAGGGAATTCGGCTACCGCAACCCGATGGAGGTGCCGCGGCTGTCGAAGATCGTCGTCAACATCGGGCTGGGCGAGGCGCTCCAGAACGCCAAGGCGCTCGACGCCGGCGTCGCCGACCTGGCCGCCATCACCGGCCAGCGGCCGGTCGTCACGCGCGCCCGGCGCTCGATCGCGCAGTTTCGCCTGCGCACGGGCAATCCCATCGGCGCCAAGGTGACGCTGCGCGGCCAGCGCATGTGGGACTTTCTCGAGCGGCTGACGCGCCTGGCGCTGCCGCGCATCCGCGACTTCCGGGGAGTGCCCAGCCGCTCGTTCGACGGGCGCGGCAACTTCTCGCTCGGACTGACCGAGCAGCTGGTCTTCCCCGAGATCGACTACGACAAGATCGACCGGTTGCGCGGGCTCGAGGTGAGCATCGTGACGACCGCCACGACGGACGAGGAATCGAAGCGCCTGCTGCAGCTGCTGGGCATGCCCTTCGCCGGCTGAGCCGGCGAGGCAGAAGTGATACAGGAGAGTCAATGGCCAAGAAATCGATGATCGCGAAGGCAAAGCGCAGGCAGCGCTTCCCGGTGCGCAGCTACTACCGCTGCACGGTCTGCGGCCGGCCGCGGGCGTACATGCGCCGCTTTGCGCTGTGCCGCATCTGCTTCCGCGAGCGAGCGCTGCTGGGCGAGCTGCCCGGCGTGACCAAGTCGAGCTGGTGATCGGATGAACGTCTCTGACCCCATCGCGGACATGCTCACGCGCATCCGCAACGGCAGCCGCGCGCGGCACCAGGAGATCATGGTGCCGGCGTCCAGGACGAAGCTGGCCATCGCCAACATCCTCAAGGATGAGGGCTTCATTGACGACGTCGAGGAGGTCCGCGACGGCCCGCGCAGCTACCTGCGCATTCGTCTCAAGTACGTCGGCAAGGTGCCCGTCGTGAGCGGCCTCAAGCGCGTCAGCAAGCCCGGCCTGCGCGTGTACGCCGCCAAGACCGAGATCCCGCGCGTCCTCGGCGGCCTCGGCGTGGTCATCGTCAGCACCAGCCACGGCATCATGACCGGCGCGCAGGCGCGGCGCGCGCAGCTGGGCGGCGAAGTGCTCGCCTACGTCTGGTAGCCCGATGTCGCGAATCGGTCGTCTCCCCATTTCTGTTCCGTCCGGCGTCGAGGTCACGCTCGACGGCAACCGCATCCGGGTCAAGGGCCCGAAGGGCGAGCTCGAGCGCGAGCTGGCGCCCGAGATGCGCGTCGTCCAGGAGGACGGCAACCTGCGCGTCGAGCGGCCGTCTGACGACAAGCGCGCACGTGAGTTGCATGGCCTGACGCGGACGCTCGTCGCCAACATGGTCACCGGCGTCACCGAGGGCTACCGCAAGGGTCTCGAGATCACCGGCGTCGGCTATCGCGCGCAGCTCGTCGGCCGGAAGCTGCAGCTCAACCTGGGCTACAGCCACCCGGTCGAGATCGAGCCGCCGCCGGGCATCAGCTTCGAGCTCGAGAACCCCGTCCGGCTGGCCGTCGTCGGTATCGACAAGGAGCTTGTCGGCCACGTCGCGGCGCGCGTCCGCAGCAGCCGCAAGCCCGAGCCGTACAAGGGCAAGGGTGTCCGCTACGCCGGTGAGTACGTCCGGCGCAAGGCGGGCAAGGCGGGCAAGATCGGCGGTGCGCGGTGAGCGTTGCCACCCGCCGCGCGGCACGCCACAAGCGTCACGAGCGCATTCGCCTGCACCTCGCCGGCACGGCCGAGCGGCCGCGGCTGGCCGTCTTCCGCAGCCTCAAGCAGATCTACGCGCAGGTCATCGACGATACGACCGGCCGCACGCTTGCCAGCGCCTCGTCGCTGGAGGAGGGCACGCGCGGCCTCGACGGCAACAAGTCCGAGCGGGCGAAGGTCGTCGGCCGCCTCGTCGCCGAGCGCGCCCGCGCCGCCGGCGTCGAGCGCGTCGTGCTCGACCGCGCCGGCTTCCGCTATCACGGCCGCGTCCGCGCGCTGGCCGAGGCCGCCCGCGAGGCCGGCCTCGACCTCTGACGAGACACCAAGGAAGGAGCCCCTATTGGCCAGGATCGATCCCGCCAAGCTGACGCTCGAGGAGCGCGTCGTCCAGATCAACCGTGTCGCCAAGGTGGTCAAGGGCGGCCGCCGCTTCAGCTTCAGCGCGGTCGTCGTCGTCGGTGACGGCGCGGGCCACGTCGGCGCGGGCCTGGGCAAGGCGGGCGAGGTGCCGGAGGCCATCCGCAAGGGCGTCGAGGACGCCAAGAAGAACCTGATAAAGGTTCCCCTCGTCGGCACGACCGTACCGCACGAGGTGCGCCAGCAGTACGGCGCCAGCATCGTCCTGCTCAAGCCCGCCTCGCAGGGTACCGGCGTCATCGCCGGCGGCTCCGTCCGTGCCGTCGTCGAGGCGGCCGGCATCCGCGACGTGCTGTCGAAGTCGCTCGGTTCGAACAACCCCGTCAACGTCGTCCGCGCCACGCACGAGGCGCTGCGCAGCATGCGCAGCGCAGAGGAGCTCGGCCGGCAGCGCGGCAAGCAGCTGCGCAGCGTGATCAGTGGCCAGCCGTCGAGCGAGGCGACCACAGAGCCGCCGAGCGAGGCCTCGGCGGAGGTGACAGCCGATGGCCGGTAAGCTACGCGTGACGCTCGTCAAGAGCCCGATCAGTCACACTCAGCGCACCCGCGGCACGCTGCGCGCGCTCGGGCTCCATCGCCTCGGCCAGGCGGTGGAGGTGCCGGACAACGCGCAGATGCGCGGGATGGCCCGGGCGGTTGGCTTCCTCGTCGAGACCGAGGAGATGGCGCCGCAGGAGGACGCCGGCAAGGCGCGCCGCAGCCGCAAGAAGGAAGAGAGCACGTCAGCGTGAAACTCCACGAACTGAAGCCCGCGCCCGGCTCGCGCACCGCGCGCACGCGCGTCGGCCGGGGCATCGCCGCCGGCAAGGGCAAGACCGCCGGCCGCGGCACGAAGGGCCAGAAGTCGCGTTCCGGCGCCGGCATCCCGGCCTGGTTCGAGGGCGGCCAGACGCCGATCCACATCCGCGTCCCCAAGCTGCGCGGCTTCAAGCGCCGCTTCAAGATCGAGTACCAGGTCGTCAACGTCGGGCGCATCAGCGAGTACGCCGCGGCCGGCCGCTTCGGCCTCGAGGCCGCCGGCGGCAAGGGCCGTGGCGCCGGGTCGGAACCGACAACGGTCAACGCGGCGCTGCTCGCCGGCGCCGGCTTGATCAGATCCGACAGCCAGCCGGTCAAGATCCTGGGCGAGGGTGACGTCGGCCACAAGCTGTTCGTCGCCGCCGACGCGTTCACCGCCAGCGCCCGGCGCAAGATCGAAGAGGCCGGCGGGTTCGTGCAGGTGCTGGCGCCCGAGCCGGAGACGGCGCCCGAGCCGGAGACGGCAGCCGAGCCCGAGGAGCCGACGGCCGAGCCGCGCGAGGCAGCCGAGCCCGAGGAGCCCGCCCCCGAGCCCGAAACCGCCCCCGAGCCCGAGGAAGCCGCCGAGCCCCAGACCGCAGCCGAGCCCCAAGCCGCCGAGCCGGCCGCCGCAGCCACCTCCGGCGCGGATGAGAAGCCGGCCTGGCGCTCGCGCCGAAAAGCGCCCGCGGCCGAGCCCGAGGCCGTGCCCGAGACATCGGACGCCGACGATAAGCCCGCCAAGCCGCGCCGCAGCCGCTCTCGCCCCACCGAGCAGGAATAGCCGCCGTGTTCGAGGCCCTCGTCAACGCCTTCCGCGCGCCCGACATCCGGCGCCGGATCTTCTTCGTACTCGGGATGCTCGTCGTCTACCGCGCGCTGGCGGTCGTGCCCGTGCCCGACGTCAACCACGACGCCGTCCGCGACCTCGTTGCCGACACGCCCTTCCTGCAAATCCTCGACCTCTTCTCGGGCGGCGGGCTGGCGACCTTCTCGATCGTGGCGATGGGCGTCAATCCGTACATCAACGCCTCGATCATCATGCAGCTGATGCGCGGAGTCGTGCCGCGCCTGCAGGCGCTCGACCGCGAGGGCGAGTATGGCCGCAACAAGATCAACCAGTACACGCGCTACCTGACCGTGCCGCTGGCGCTGCTCCAGTCGTACGGCTATCTGGCCATCCTGCACGCCAACAACATCGTCACCGACTTCGACATCATCAGCCCCCAGACGCTGGGCCAGATGATCACCCTCGCCGCCGGCACGATCCTGGCGATGTGGATCGGTGAGCTGATAACCGAGCGCGGCATCGGCAACGGCATCAGCTTCATCATCTTCGCCGGCATCGTCGCCGGCGTGCCGCGTGGCGTGGCGGCCTACCTCGAGAACCCCGACATCGCCGCCGGCGTGCTCTTCGCCATCCTGGCGCTGGTCATCGTTGCCGTCATCGTCTACATCCAGGAGGGCCAGCGGCGCATCCCGATCCAGTACGCCAGCCGCGTCCGCGGCCGGCGGATGTACCAGGGCGGCGCGACCTTCCTGCCGCTGCGCGTCAACCAGGCCGGCGTCATCCCGATCATCTTCGCCGTCAGCATCCTGCTCTTCCCGACGCAGATCGCGTCGTACTTCGCCACGCCGCCGGGCGTCGATCCGGGCAGTGCGACGCTGGTCAATCAGATCGCCGACGGTGTCGTCAACTTCCTGCACCCGGAGGGTTGGGCCTATCCCGTCGGCTACTTCCTGCTGACGATGGGCTTCACCTACTTCTATACCGCGTTCACCTTCAAGCCCGACGAGACGGCCGACCAGCTGCGCAAGAACGGCGGCTTCATCCCCGGCATCCGGCCCGGCGCGCCTACGCGCGACTACCTGGCACGCGTCGTCTTCCGCCTGAGCCTGGCCGGCGCCATCTTCCTGGCCACCGTCGCCGTCTCGCCGATCGTGCTGTCGGGCATCTTCCGCGGTGCCGGCGCGATCGTCGGCGGCTTCGCCCTCGGCGGCACTGCCCTGCTCATCGTCGTGTCGGTCGTCGTCGAGACGATGAAGCAGATCGAGGCGCAGCTGATGATGCGCAACTACGAGGGCTTCATCCGTTGAGGGTCTACGTCATGGTCGGGGCGCCGGGAGCCGGCAAGGGCACCCAGGCGGCCCGCCTGGCGGAGCGGCTCGGCGTACCGCACATCGCCTCGGGCGACCTCTTTCGGAGCCACATGCGCGAGCGCACGCCGCTCGGCGTCAAGGCCGCACGCTACATCGAGCGCGGCGCGCTCGTCCCCGACAGCCTGACCGTCACGTTGATCGAGGACCGGCTGTCACAGCCCGACGCTGCCGAAGGCGCGATCCTCGACGGTTTCCCGCGGACGGTGGCGCAGGCGCAGGCCCTCGACCAGACGCTCGCGGGTCGTGGCGGGCGTGTCGCCGGCGCGCTGTTCGTCGACGTCGACCGCGACGGCCTCCTGCGCCGGTTGTCGGGGCGCTGGATCTGCTCGAAGTCGGAGAAGCACGTCTACCACGAGTTCAGCCGCCCGCCGAAGGTGGCCGGCCGCTGCGATCTCGACGGGGAACCGCTCTACCAGCGCGAGGACGACCGGCCGGAGACCGTCCGTGCCCGGCTCGACAAGCAGCTGCCACCGATGTACGAGGTCGTCGACTACTACACCGAGCGCGGCGTGCTGACGGCGGTCGACGGCGACCGTTCGATCGACGAGGTGACCGACGCGCTGCTGCGCGCCATCACCCAGCCGGCGTCGTGAGCAGCATGCCCGCCGAGCGCCGCGTGACGCTCAAGAGCAGCGCCCAGATCGAGCGCATGGCCGAGGCCGGCCGGCTGGTCGCGCAGGTCCTCGACCGGTTGGAGGCCGAGATCCGGCCGGGCATCACGACGCTCCGGCTCGACCAGATTGCCGAGGACATGATCCGCAGCGGGGGCGGCGTGCCCTCGTTCATCGGCGTGCCCGGTCGGCTGGCGCCATTCCAGCACAGCCTGTGCATCTCGATCGATGACGAGGTCGTTCACGGCGTGCCCAGCCAGCGGCGCATCCGCGCGGGCCAGATCGTCTCGATCGACGCCGGCGCGATCATCGATGGCTGGCACGGCGACGCCGCCCGCACGTTCATCGTCGGTGACGTCCCCGACAGCACGCGCCGGCTGGTCGAGGCGACGCGGCGGGCGATGTACGCCGGCATCGACGCCGCCCGCCCGGGCAACCACCTGTCCGACGTCTCGGCCGCCATCGAGGACGTCGCGCTGGAGCACGGCTACGGCGTGGTGCGCACGTTCGTCGGCCACGGCATCGGCAGCGATATGCACGAGGAGCCGCAGGTGCCGAACTACCGCACCGGCAACCGCGGCCGGCGCCTCGAGCCCGGCCTGTGCCTGGCGATCGAGCCGATGTTCACGCTTGGCTCGCACGAGGTCCGCGTCAAGGACGATGGCTGGACGGTCGTCACCGCCGATGGCTCGCTGGCCGCCCACTGGGAGCACAGCCTGGCCATCACCTCCGACGAAGCGCAGGTCCTGACCGTCGCGCATGCCGGTGAGGGGGTCTTGGCGGCAAAGTGAGCGGTCTGGTACACTCTCCGTTCGTGCGCCGGGCAGCGCCCGGCGACTTTCTGCGCTCTGCAGGCGGCCCGTGCCGGCTGCACGAGCGGTCCATTCACCACTAATCGTCAGCAAGGGAGCCTGCCGCCGCCTGTGGCCAAGAAGGATGCGATCGAGGTAGAGGGAACGGTCATCGAGCCGCTGCCCAACGCCATGTTCGCCATCGAGCTGGAGAACAAGCATCGGGTCCTGGCCCACATCAGCGGCAAGCTGCGGATGAACTTCATCCGTATCCTGCCTGGGGACCGCGTCCGCGTCGAGCTGTCGCCCTACGACCTGTCGCGCGGCCGCATCACGTACCGCCTGAAGTAGAGGAAGCAGTGAAGGTTTCGGCATCCGTCAAGACGCGCTGCGAGCGCTGCAAGATCATCCGGCGCCACGGCGTCGTGATGGTCATCTGCAGCAACCCCAAGCACAAGCAGCGCCAGGGCTAGGGAGGGCAGATTGGCACGCATCGCCGGCGTCGACATCCCGCGCGAGAAGCGCGTCGAGGTCGCCCTTACCTACGTCTACGGTATCGGGCTGCCGACCAGTCAGAAGATCCTCGCCCAGGCCAACGTCAACCCCGACACGCGCGTGCGCGACCTGACCGAGGACCAGGTCAACCGGTTGCGCGAGATCATCGACCGCCGCCACAAGGTCGAGGGCGACCTGCGCCGCGAGCTGGCGATGAACATCAAGCGCCTGCAGGAGATCGGCTCCTACCGCGGCCTGCGCCACCGGCGCAACCTGCCCGCGCGCGGCCAGCGAACGAAGACCAACGCGCGCCAGCGGCGCGGTCCCAAGCGGACCGTCGGCGTACGGCGCAAGAAGTGACGAGGGAGCTCCACTAGAGGATGGCAGAGAAGAAGCGCGGCACCAAGGCGCGCCGCCGGGAGAAGAAGAGCGTGCCCAGCGGGCACGCCCACATCCAGGCAACGTTCAACAACACCATCATCACCATCACGGATCCGTCGGGTGCGACGATCGCCTGGGGCAGCTCGGGCGTGGCCGGTTTCAAGGGCTCACGCAAGAGCACGCCCTACGCCGCCGCGCTGAGCGCCGACGGCGCCGCCCGCCGGGCGATGGAGCACGGCATGCGCCAGGTCGAGGTCTTCGTCAAGGGTCCCGGCGCCGGTCGCGAGCAGGCCATCCGCTCGCTGCAGGCGGCCGGCCTCGAGGTGAGCGCCATCACCGACGTCACGCCCATCCCGCACAACGGCTGCCGCCCGCCGAAGCGGCGTCGCGTCTAGCCCGGTCCGCCGATGTCGCGCTACCGCGGGCCAGTCTCGCGCCTGTGCCGCCGTGAGGGCATGAAACTGTTCCTCAAGGGCGCCAAGTGCTACACCAAGAAGTGCCCTTTCGAGCGGCGGCCCACCCCGCCCGGCCAGCACGGCGTGCGCCGGCGCAAGATGTCGGACTTCGGCGTCCAGCTGCGCGAGAAGCAGAAGGTCCGCCGCGTCTACTCCGTCCACGAGCGCCAGTTCAAGCGCTACTTCGAGACGGCCGAGCGGCGACCGGGTGTCACCGGCGAGAACCTGCTGCGCCTGCTCGAGACGCGCCTCGACAACGTCGTCTACCGGATGGGCTTCGCGTCCAGCCGGGGGCAGGCGCGCCAGCTCGTGACCCACGGCCACTTCGCCGTCAACGGCCAGCCGACGAACGTGGCCTCGTTCCAGGTCGGTGAGGGCGACCGCATCGAGGTGCGCGAGTCGAGCCGCAGGGCGGCCTACTTCAAGAGCCTGCGCGAAGCGCTGGCCGGCGCCCAGCGGCCGGACTGGCTGAGCGTGGACACCGACAAGATGATCGGCAGCGTCAGCACGCTGCCCCGCCGTGACCAGATGCCGCTCGAGCTCAACGAGCAGCTCGTGGTCGAGTACTACTCGAGGTAGCAATCGCATGATCGAACTCGAAAACCCGCAGATCGAGCCCGTCGAAGAGCTGGGCGCGTACGCCAAGTACGAGGCCAGCCCGCTGCCCGCGGGCTACGGCGTGACCATCGGCAACGCCCTGCGCCGGGTGCTGCTCTCGTCGCTCGAAGGCGCCGCCGTCACGTCGCTCCAGATCCGTGACATCTACCACGAGTTCAGCACGCTGCCCGGCGTCAAGGAGGACGTCACGCAGATCGTGCTCAACGTCAAGAAGCTGCGCCTGAAGAGCTACGCACCGCATCCGGTCCAGCTCAAGCTGGTCAAGTCGGGCGCCGGCGCGGTCACCGCCGCCGACATCATGGAGACGGCCGACGTCGAGATCGTCAACCCCGAGCAGCACCTGCTGACGCTCGACTCCGACGACGTGACCATCGAGCTCGACCTGACCGTCGAGCGCGGGGTCGGCTACCTGGCCGCCGAGCGGGCCGACCAGCTGCCCATCGGCGTCATCCCCGTCGACGCCATCTTCTCGCCCGTGCGCAAGGTCAACTACTGGGTCGAGAACACGCGCGTCGGCCAGATGACGAACTTCGACAAGCTGACGATCGAGATCGAGACCGACGGCACGCTCGTACCGGAGGAGGCGCTCTCGCGGGCGGCCGACATCCTGGTCAACCAGTTCGGCCTGTTCACGACCGCCGGCAAGCAGATGCTGCAGGGCGACCGCGGTGTCGTCGGCGGGCCGGCGCTGCCGCCCAACATGCTCGACATGCCGATCGAGGACCTCGACCTGCCGATGCGCGCCTACAACTCGCTCAAGCGCAACAACATCGTCAAGGTCGGCCAGCTGCTGCAGCTGCAGGACGACGACCTGCTGCGCATGCGCAACTTCGGCAAGAAGTCGCTCGACGAGATGAAGGAGCGCCTGCGCATGCGCGGCTTCCTGCCGCCGGACGAGGGCGCCGAGACGCCCGACTTCGGCGAGGACGAGGGGCTCGACGAGCTGCCCGCCGCCGAGGAGGAAGAGTAGAGCCGATGGCCCATCGCATCGGTGGCCGCAAGCTCGGCCGCAAGACGGGCCCGCGCAAGGCCCTCTACCGCAACCTCGTCGTCGCCGTCCTGCGCTACGAGCAGGTCAAGACGACCGAGGCGCGGGCGAAGGAGGTGCGCGGCCAGGTCGAGCGCGTCATCAGCCTGGCCAAGGACGGTTCGCTGGCGTCGCGCCGGCGGATCGTCTCCGAGCTGCCCGATGAGCCGCTCGTCATCGACAAGTTGATCAACGAGATCGCCCCTAAGTACGGCGATCGAAGCTCCGGCTACACCCGGATCGTCAGGCTCGGCCGGCGCGCCGGGGATGCCGCTCCGATGGTCCAGCTGGAGCTCGTCTAGCAGGCCCGCCGGTCACCGTCCGAGCCATAGCGACGACGCGTCCGGCCAAGCAGCCGGCCCGAGAGGGCGGCCCCGTGCGTTACCGTGCACGGGTCGAATACGACGGCACCGACTTCGCCGGCTTCCAGCTGCAGCCGGGGCGGCGCACGGTCCAGGGAGAGCTGGAGCGGGCGCTGGCCAGGCTGACCGGCGGGCGGCGGGTGCGGGTCGAAGGCGCCGGCCGAACCGACGCCGGCGTCCACGCCCGCGGGCAAGTCATCGCCTTCAGCTACGACGGCCGGTTGGCGGCCGACGAGCTGGGCCGGGCGCTGGCGGCGCTGCTGCCGCGCGACGTCGCGGTCGGGGCGCTGAAGCGAGTGCCCGCTGGCTACAGCCCGCGCTACGCCGCCAGGTCACGCGAGTACCGCTACACGATCTGGAACGGCCCGCCGAGCCCGCTGCGCGAGCGCTACGCGCTCGGTGTGCGCGAGCCGCTCGACGTCGCGGCGATGGCCGAGGCGGCGGAGGTCTTCGTCGGCCGCCGCGACTTCTCGGCGTTCGGCGGCACGGCCGAGCAGCCCGTCCGGACGCTCCATCGATTGGAGGTCCGGCGGCGCGGACGGACGATAACGGTGGTCGTCGCCGGCGACTCGTTCCTGCGCCAGATGGTGCGCCGGCTGGTGGCGGCGCTGCTGCTCGTCGGCCGGGGGAGGGTCGGTCGGGCGGACGTCGCGAAGGCGCTGGCCGGCAGGTCACCGGCCTTCGCCGGCGAGACGGCGCCGGCCCACGGGCTCTGCCTGTGGCGCGTGACGCTGGGACGGCAAAAGACGCTGGCGCGGCAAAATAGGAAACCAGGAGCACAGGAAGAAGGATGAGCACGACAAGGACATACAGCCCGCGGGAAGCGGACATCGAGCGGAACTGGTTCGTGGTCGACGCCACCGGCCAGCGCCTCGGCCTGCTTGCGTCGCGCGTTGCGCTCGTCCTGGAAGGCAAGCACAAGCCGGGCTACGCCACCCATGTCGACACCGGCGACCACGTCGTCGTGCTCAACGCCGCCAAGGTCGACGTCGGCCGCAACAAGCGCGACACGAAGGTCTACACGCGCCACAGCGGCTACCCCGGCGGCCTGCGCCACGAGACGCTGGGCCGCTTGCTCGAGCGCCGGCCAGAGGAGGTCATCCGGCGCGCCGTGCGGGGCATGCTGCCGCGCACCCGGCTGGGCGCCCAGCAACTGCGCAAGCTCAAGATCTACGCGGGCGCCGAGCACCCGCACGAGGCGCAGCGGCCGGAGCCGCTGCCGGTGGGAGGTTCGACGCGCTCATGACCAGCAACGCCTTCTTCTACGGCACCGGCCGGCGCAAGACCAGCATCGCCCGCGTGCGGCTGCTCGCCGGCGAAGGCGAGATCGTCGTCAACGGCCGCTCGCTGGAGGAGCACTTCGGCAACTCCGTCAACCTCGCCGAGATCATGCTGCCCTTCCGCGTCACCGGCACCGAGGGCCGCTACAACGCGATGATCAAGGTCGAGGGCGGCGGCCACCAGGGCCAGGCCGGCGCCATCCGCCACGGCATCGCCCGCGCCCTGCTCCAGTCCGATCCCGAGGGCGCCCGTGCGCTGCTGCGCCAGGCCGGTCTGCTGACCCGCGACCCGCGCATGAAGGAGCGGAAGAAGTACGGCCTCAAGCGCGCGCGCAAGGCGCCGCAGTACACCAAGCGCTGAGCCTGGCCGGGAGCTGAGGCGCTGGACGACCGCTTCGAGCGCTACCGCGACGCGCTGAAGCAGGGCCATATGGCCGCCGTGCGCGGCAAGCACAAGGACGCGCTGCGCCACTACGAGGCCGCCGCGCGGATCGCCGACGAGCGCGCCCAACCGCACGTCAGCATCGGCGCGGTGCTGCTCAAGATGCACAAGGCGAAGGACGCCGTCGCCGCCTACCGACGCGCGCTGGAGCGTGCGCCGGACGAGCCCGAGGTCCTCGCCGGCCTTGCCGAGGCGCTTCGCGCCGCCGGCCGCGCCGCCGACGCCGAGGAGCACGAGCGGCGGGCGGCCGAGATCGCCGAGCAGCAGGCGCTCGAGGCGCTCGCCCCATCCGAGCAGCTGGCATCGCTGCCGCCCGGCGAGGTGCTCCACCTGACCGGTCACCAGGCGCATCTGCGCGGCGACACCGCCGCCGCCGTCGAGGCGTGGCTCCACGAGGCGCGCACCTACAGCGCCGCTGGGCATCTCGACGCCGCGCTCGACGCCTGCCAGCAGGCGCTCACCGTCTCGTCCGACTCGACGACGGTCCATCTCGAGCTGATCCGTCTCTACTTACTGCGCGGCTGGCACGACCTCGCCACCGAGCGCATGCTGCTGCTCGACAGGCTGCTCGGGCTGGCTCCCGAGGCGGACGTCGCCGCCGCGCTGGCCGGTCTCGCCGCCGAGCACGCCGAGCGCGACGAGCGCCTGGCCGCGATCGCGGCCCGCGGCCCCGGCTGAGCGGAGCTCGCGCCGCCGGTTAACGCTGCCCGCGGCCGGCTGAGCACGGCCGGCCCCGCTGCCGGAGCGGGTCGAGCCGGCCGGCCACGTTACAATCGGCCCGATGGTGGACCAGCTGCTCGACCTGGTCAGGGGCTTCGATATCCAGCCCGTTGCGATCCTCGACATCCTTCTGACCGCGCTCCTGATCTATGGCCTCTTCAGCCTGATAAGGGGCACGCGTGCAGTCCGGTTGATCATCGGCGCCAGCGTGCTTTACGGGATCTACGTGCTGGCCCAGGCCTTCGGGCTACAGCTGCTGACCCAGATCATGCAGGCCGCCGCCGTCGTCGGCGTGCTCGCCCTCGTGATGGTCTTCCAGCCCGAACTGCGCCGGGCGCTGGAGCGTATCGGGAGGGTGGGTTCGCTCGGCTGGCTCTTTGCGCCAACAGCCCAGCGCTCCGTCGAGCGCGTGGCCGGCATCGTCGCGCGCAGCGCCGCCAACCTGAGCGCCCAACGGATCGGCTCGCTCGTCGTGCTCGAGCGGGAGACCGGCCTGCAGGACGCGGCCGAGGCGGGGGTAATGATCGACGCCGACCTGTCAGTCGACATGCTGGGCACGATCTTCACGCCGCACTCGCCGCTCCACGACGGGGCGGTCATCGTCCGCGGCGAGCGCGTTGTCGCCGCCGGCGTCGTCCTGCCGCTGTCCGAGACGGGTCTCTACCGCGAGCGCTTCGGCACGCGCCACCGGGCGGCGCTGGGCATCACCGAGCAGACCGACGCGGTCGCCGTCGTGGTCAGCGAGGAGACCGCCGCAATCAGTCTCGTCGAGCGCGGCCGCATCGTGCGCAACCTAGATGAGGACCGGCTGCGCACGACGCTGCTGACGCTGCTCGGCAGCGGCTCGGCGCGGCGCCTGCCGGCGCAGGCCGAGGCGCTCCGCCGCGGGCTGCCCGCGCGGCGCAGGATCCGGCCGCGCCGTCAGGCAGATGCAGCCACCTCGGACGTCGCTGCCACGACCAGCTCCGCCGGCTCGCGGCCGGCGCCGACGCCGGGCGGGAGGGTCGAGTGAGGCGCCTCGTCCGCTTCCTGTTCCGTAACTGGCCGCTGAAGATGGCCGCCGTGTTGCTGGCGACGCTGCTCTACAGCGGCCTGGTGCTGTCGCAGAACGAGCGAACCTACGCCAGCCTGGTGCCCGTCGACGCCATCCGACCGCCGCGCGACGCCGTCCTGCTCGCCGATATCGAGCCGGTGCGCGAGATCCGCTTCCGGGCGCCGCTCGACGTGGGCATCCTGTCGCCAGATTCTTTCCGCGCGACGGTGGACCTGTCGGGCATCGAGCCGCGACCGGGCGGCGAGCCGCAGAACGTACGGGTCCGCCTCGAGGCAATCGAGCGGGGCATCCAGATCATCGACTTCTCGCCACGCGAGGTGCCGGTCCGGCTCGACTTCGTCGAGGAGCGCCAGCTGCGCGTGAGCGTCGAGTTCGGGTCGGTGCCCGAAGGGATCAGCGTGGGCGCTCCCCAGACCGAACCGTCGACGGTGACGGTCAGCGGTCCCAGCTCGCGAGTCTCGGCCGTGCGCTCGGTCGTGGCGCGCGTGACCATCGACGCCAGCGCGCTCAACATCGACCGTGACGTCGAGCTCGTCGCCGTCGACAGCGAGGGCAACCAGGTGCCGCGAATCCAGCTCGATCCGACCCGCGCCCGCGTGCGCATCCCGGTCGCGCTCGAGCTGGCCAACCGGACGCTGCCGGTCGTCCCCGACATCGTCGGCATGCTGCCCGACGGCTACCAGATCACCGCCATCACAGTCGACCCGCTGACGGTGACGGTCAGCGGCTCGGCGGCCGTCGTCAACCAACTCGAGGCGGCACGCACGGAGCCGATAGACGTCGGCAACCGCACGCGCGACTTCGAGACCGTCATCGGCTTCAACCTGCCCAGCGAGGCGAGCGTAGTGGGCAGCACGAGGGTGACGGTGACCGTCGGCATAATGGAGATCTCTGGCTCGCGCACATTCCTGGCCGGCCCGACGCTCGTCGGCGCGAGCTCCAGCCTGACCTACGTGCCCGCCGTCAGCCAGGTGACGGTGACGCTCGAGGGACCACTGGGCGTGCTCAACAGCCTGACCGCCGGCCAGGTCGCAGCCCATCTCGACGTCGCCGACCTCGAGCCCGGAACGCACCCCGTGCCGGTCGAGGTCAGCGCACCAGGCGGCCTCGAGGTCGTCGCGATCAGCCCGGCGGAGGTCCTCGTGCGCGTCGAGGAGGCGCCCGCGGCGGGCCTCCCGCCGAGCGGCTCCTTGCCCGCCGCCCCCTCGCTGGCCAGGCTCTAGCGAGGCATGCCCCGCCTCTTCGGCACGGACGGCATTCGCGGCGTGGCCAACATCGAGCTGCGCCCGACGATCGCCTTCGGCCTCGGTCGCGCGACGGCTTCGCGGCTGCTCAATGCCGGCGAGAGCCTGATCGTCGGCCAGGACACCCGCCGCTCGTGTGACATGTTCGTCGCCGCCATCGTCGCCGGCGCCGCCTCGATGGGCGTCGACGTCCACCGCCTCGGCATCTGCCCGACGCCAGGGCTGGCCTACGTCACGGGCAGCGGTCCGTTCGGCGCGGGCATCATGGTCTCGGCCTCGCACAATCCCGCCGCCGACAACGGCCTGAAGGTGCTCGACGAGAACGGCCTCAAGCTCGACGAGCCGCTCGAGGACGAGCTCGAGGAGCTGATCTGGCGCGCCGACGAGCTGGGCGGTCCGGGCAACGACGGGCTCGGGCGCGAGATCGACGCCCGTGGCCGGCTGGGCGACTACCTGACCCACAGGCTGGCGCTGGCGTCGGCGATCAAGAGCGACGTCAGGCTCGTGCTCGACTGCGCCAACGGCTCGGGCGGCGTGCTCGGCCCCGAGATCCTCGCCGCCACCGGCGCGCACGTCGAAGCGCGCTTCAACGAGCCCGACGGCGCCAACATCAACCTCGGCTGCGGCGCGACCGCGCCGGCCGCCGCCGCCAAGGCGGTCGGCGACAGCGGCGCCGACATCGGCTTCGCCCTCGACGGCGACGCCGACCGCTGCGTGGCGATCGACGAGAACGGGCATGTCGTCGACGGCGACCAGCTGATCGGCGTCATCGCTCTCGACCGTCTCGCGCGCGGCGCACTGCCCAACGGCATCTGCGTCGTCAGCGTGCTCTCCAACGGCGGGCTGGAGGCGGCCATCCGCAATGCCGGCGGAAGGGTGGCGCGCACGCCGGTCGGCGACAAGTACATCCTCGAAGGCATGCTCGTGTCGGGCGCCGGGCTGGGCGGCGAGAAGAGCGGCCACGTCATCGTGCGCGAGCACACAACCTCGGGTGACGGCGTCGTCACCGCGCTCGAGGTGCTGGGCATCCTGGCCCGCAGCGGCCGCCGCCTGTCCGAGCTGGCCGCCCGAATTTCTCTGTATCCGCAACAGCAACGGACGGTTCCGGTGCGTCATAAGGAACAGTGGGAGGCAGATCCTACGTTCGCTGACGCGGTGGCGGACGCGCAACGCATGCTCGACGGCAGCGGGCGCGTCCTCGTCCGGCCCTCGGGCACGGAGGCCGCGCTGCGGATCATGGTCGAAGGCGAGCGCGAAGAGCAGGTCGCCGAGCTGGCCGATCGGCTCGCTGGGCTGGCGGGCCAGCGACTAAACTAGCCCACCGCCTTGGGGGAGGGAGCGCGCTGGATGTGTGGAATCGTCGGTTACATCGGGCCCCGTGAGGCGGCCCCGATACTGCTCGAGGGTCTGGCCAGGCTCGAGTACCGCGGCTACGACTCGGCCGGCATCGCGCTTGTCACCTCGGGCGGCGAGATGTTCGTCGAGAAGCGCGCCGGCAAGCTGAGCAACCTGCGCACGGCTCTCCTCGACAACGGCACGCCGCCGGCCGTCGTCGGGCTGGCCCACACGCGCTGGGCGACGCACGGCCGTCCGAATGACCTGAACGCCCATCCCCACTCCGACTGCAGCGGCCAGATCACAGTCATCCACAACGGCATCATCGAGAACTTCAAGGCACTCCGCGACGGGCTGCGCGAGCGCGGCCACGAGCTGCGCTCGGAGACCGACACCGAAGCGATCGCCCACCTCGTCGAGGAGGCCTACGACGGTGACATCGCCGAGGCCACGCGCGCCGCCCTGCGCCAGGCTCACGGCGCCTACGCCGTGGCCGTCCTCCACGCCGCCGAGCCCGGCCGCCTGATCGGCGCGCGCATGAACGTGCCGCTCATCGTCGGCCTGGGCGAGGACGAGAGCTTCCTCGCCTCGGACGTGGCGGCGGTGCTGCCCCACACTCGCCGCGTCATCTTCCTGGAGGAGGGCGACGTTGCGGACCTCGACGCCAGAGGCGTGCGCCTGACCGGTGTCGACGGTGCGCCGCGCGAGCGGCTGGTGCACGAGATCGACTGGTCGATCGAGGCCGCCGAGAAGGGCGGCTACCCGCACTTCATGCTGAAGGAGATGCACGAGCAGCCGCAGGCGATCCGTGCCGCCATCACGGGCCGTGTCCACGACAGCACCATCGAGGTCGACGAGCTGGCCGCCATCGCCGACCGCCTGGCGCATGTCGAGCGCGTCGAGTTCGTCGCCTGCGGCACGGCCAACTACGCCGCCGCCGTCGGCTCGTACGCGATGCAGGAGTGGGCCGGCCTGCCGGCGCGCTTCAACGTCGGCTCCGAGTTCCGCTACAGCCCGCCGCCGCTCGACGAGCGGACGCTCGTCGTCGCCGTCACCCAGTCGGGCGAGACGGCCGACACGATCGCGCCGACGCGCCTTGCGCGCGAGAAGGGCTGCCCGATCGTCGCCGTCACCAACACCGTCGGCTCGGCCATCACGCGCGAGGCCGACGCGGTGATGTTCCTCCAGGCCGGACCGGAGATCGCGGTCGTCGCGACCAAGACGTTCGTGACGCAGGTCACGACGCTGGTCCTGCTGGCGGCGGCGATGGCCAGGCAGCGCGGGCGGCTGCCGGCCGATCTCGAGCAGCAGCTGGTCGAGGAGCTGCGCGCCATGCCCGACAAGGCTGAGCGCGCGCTGGAGCTGGCCGAGCCGGCCACGGAGCTGGCGCGGCGCTACGTCAACTCGCGCGGCTTCATGTTCGTCGGCCGCGGCTACGGCTATCCGGTGGCGCTGGAGGGCGCGCTCAAGCTGAAGGAGGTCAGCTACGTCCACGCCGAGGGTTACGCCGCCGGCGAGCTCAAGCACGGGCCGATCTCGCTGCTCGACGCGGAGGTGCCGCTGGTCGCCGTCGCCACCCGCTCGGCGGTGCAGGAGAAGCTGATCAGCAACGTGATGGAGGGACGGGCGCGCGACGCGCGCGTGCTGGCAGTCGGCACCGAGGGCGACGAGGCGCTGCGCGAGTACGCCGACGACATCCTGTGGGTGCCCGACACGATCGAGCAGCTCAGTCCGGTGCTGGCCGTCATCCCACTCCAGCTGTTCGCCTACCACACCGCCGTCGCGCGCGGCACCGACGTGGACCAGCCGCGCAACCTGGCCAAGTCGGTGACGGTGGAGTAGGTCGCGGTCGGCCCGACCGCTGCGGCTTGGCGGAGACCGCTCCCGCCTGTGCGCCCATATCGGGATGCTTCCGCTCAAGCGGAACGACCGCCCGGATTTCGTGGTTCAGCCAGCGCGCAGGGCTAGCGCACGGCTGAGCGCAGCGTTGTCGGCCGCCGCTCCTGTCCGTGCTGCCGGCTGAGCTCGGCAATCGCCCGTGGCGCGAGCGACAGTTCCGTTTCGACGCAACTACGACGACTACGCGGTGGCTCGCACGCGGCAACGGCCGCTGCGAAGCACGACGCCTTACAGTTAGCGCGTGACCACGCCCACTGTCCCGCCCGGCACGACCGAGCTGGGCATCGACATCATCAAGGTCGAGCGCATCGCCGCCGCCCTGCGCCGCTTCGGCGACCGTTTCCCGCGCCGCGTGCTGACCGACGCCGAGCAGCGCTACGTGCGCAACCGGCCGCAGAACTTTGCCGGCCGCTGGGCGGCGAAGGAGGCCGTCAGCAAGGTCCTCGGCCTGGGCGTGCGCGGCGTCGGCTGGCGCGACATCGAGATCGAGCGGCTGCCCACCGGCCAGCCGTCGGTCAGGCTCCACGGGCGGGCGAAATCGCGCGCCGAGCAGCTGGGCATGGCGCGCATCGCGGTCTCGATCAGCCACGAGGGCGACTACGCCGTCGCGATCGCCTTCGGCGTACGCACCGCCGGCGGCGCGTTCCTCTTCCCGCTCGACATCGAGGAGCGCCTCGACGATCGCGAGCGGGCGATCCTGGCACGCATCGAGCGCATGCGCGAGATGGACAAGCGTGCCCGCCGATGAGACGGACGGGGGCCGGCTGACACTCGACGCCGAGACGTGCGCTCGGATGCTGCCCGTGCGCGACGAGCACAGCCACAAGGGCAGCCATGGCACGCTCGCGCTGGTCTGCGGTTCGCGCGACTTCGTCGGCGCCGCCCTGCTCGCGGCGGCGGGTGCGACTCGGGCCGGCGCAGGGCTTGTCGCTCTCGCCGTGCCGGCGTCGCTGCACGCGCTCTTCGCCGGCCGCGTGCCCGAGGCGATCACGCTGTCGCTGCCCGAGCGCGACGGCGACGTCGACCCGGACCCCGCGTTCGAGCTGCTCAGCAGTAGCAACCCGACGGCGTTCGTTGTCGGCTGCGGCATGCGCGAGAGCGAGCCCTATCGCGCGCTCGTGCTGGCGCTGCTCGGGCAGCCGCCACCGGATCCCGACGCGGCCGCGCCGGACGTGCTGCCGCCGGCCGTCGTCGACGGCGGCGCGCTCAACGTGCTGTCGCGCTCGGGAGAGTGGTGGCCCGGCGTCCGGCGCAGCTGCGTGCTGACGCCACACCCCGGCGAGTTCGCCCGCCTGACGGGCAGCGCGGTGGGGACGTCCGACGACGAGCGGGCCGCCCGCGCGCGCGAGGCCGCCACAGCCTTCGGCCAGGTGGTCGTGCTGAAAGGCGCCCATACCGTCGTCGCCGGCCGCGACAGCCGGCTGGCCGTCGCGCCGTTCGCCAATCCGGCGCTGGCCAGCGCCGGCACCGGCGACGTGCTGGCGGGAGTGATCGGTGCCCTGCTCGCGCAGGGCCTCGAGCCGTACGAGGCGGCCTGCCTCGGCGTCTACCTCCACGCCGCCGCCGGCGAGCGGATCCGCGCCCGGCTCGGCGACGCGGGCCTCGTCGCGTCGGACCTGCCGCTTGAGGTTGCTCTTGCGCGCCACGAACTGGCCGGGCAGCGGGCATAAGCACTTGTGATGAATTGGCTGCTGCACGCAGCCGCGGGAGCGTGAGCGGGCCGGCGCGCGTGCGCACCACCAAGTCGGGCGGGCAATGGCACTGCTGGTAGGCCGGGTGTACCATGCGCGCGCGGTACTTCCGGGTGCCTGCGTCAGTCGGAGGGGAGCGTCCGGGTGAGTCAAAGATCGAAGGAGGCGCAAACGCCGTGACCGGCCCGTTCGGACCCGATCTGGACCTGCGCGACGACCCCATCGAGCACGTCGCCCGTGAGATCCAGCTGCGCGGCATGACCGTCCAGGCGATGATGTTCCTGGAGGCCAGCCGGCCCTACCGCCAGCTGGGCAGCCAGGCGATGCTGTTCTTCGATCCCGTGCTGCGCAACATCTTCGGCAGCGGCTCGGTCGCCCTCGCCCGCGTGCTCGCCGACGACCAGGACATTGACCGCCTCATCGAGCGGCTCGAGGAGATCGAGGAAGAGCCCGGCTGCGACGCCTGACGCTCCAGCGGCGCGGCGGCTGACCGGTCGGCGAGCATCGGCTAACTTGACGGTGTGACGGGTACTTCAATCGAGGCGACGTCGGACGCGGTCGCCGTTCGAACGACATCGGCCGAGCAGACGCGCGCGCTCGCCGCGCGCCTGGCCGGCGTGGCGCAGGCGGGCGACCGGATCGCGCTGATCGGTCCGCTGGGGGCGGGCAAGACTCAGTTCGCCAAGGGCTTCGCCGTCGGCCTCGGCGTGCGCGACGTCGTCAACAGCCCCAGCTTCACGCTGATGGCCGAGTACGAGGGCCGCCTGCCGATGTTCCACCAGGACCTGTACCGCCTGGCCGGCGCGGAGGAGGCGATCGCGGGCGGGTTGCTCGACGAGCGCCAGGCGGAGGGCGTGACGCTGAGCGAGTGGGCTGAGCGGCTGCCCGACGAGATCGATCCCGAGCGCCTTGCGGTGCGCATCGAGGTCCGCGCCGGTGACGAGCGGCGCATCACCGTCATCGCCGCCCGTGAGGACCACCAGCGCTACCTCGATGCTGCGGCCGGCTGGGCGGCCGAGAGCGGCGCAGCATGACGCAGCCGGAAGCGACGCGCATGCTGCTTGCGCTCGACACGGCCACCCGCACGCTGGTCCTGGCGTTAGCCGGCATGGACGGCGCGCTCCTCGCCGAGCGCCGCTGGCAGAGCCGCCACCGCCACGGCGAGCAGCTGCTCGACGAGCTAGACGCGCTGCTGGCCGAGGTGGGTGGGCGCCGGCGCGACATCGGCGGCGTGGTCGTCGGCACCGGGCCGGGCAGCTTCACCGGCCTGCGCATCGGCCTCGCGACGGCAAAGGTGCTCGCCCATAGCCTGGCGGTGCCGCTGGCCGGCGTCTCGACGACGCGTGAGCTGGCGCTGGCTGCCGGCGAGAGCGGCGCCGTGGCCGTCACCCTGCCCGCCGGCGTCGCCGATCGCTACGTCCACCGCTTCGAGGTCGCCGGCAGCGTCGTCGAGGAGGTCGCTCCGCCTCGGCTGGTCGCCTCGCCTGAGGCCTTCGCTGGGTCGGTTGGCGGAGCGCGCGTCGTGGCGGTCGACCTGGCCGGTACCGACTTGCCGGCCGCGGCCGTCGAGCGCGGACGGTCTGCCCTCCACGGGCTGGCCAGGGCGCTGGCGCGTGAGGGCGCCGGCGTGATCGCGCGGGGCGCAACCGACGACGTCGCCACGCTGGTGCCGGCGTACGTTGCGCTGCCGCGCGGCATCGCCCGGGCGGCGGAGGACATGCAGTGGTCGCCCGACCTCCGCTGAGGGTTCGCGTCGAGCCGATGACCGCCGCCGACATCCCGGCGGTGCATCGCATCGAGCGTGCCAGCTTCCCCGTCCCGTGGCCCGACTACGCGTTCCGCCAGGAGCTCGAGACTAACCGCCTGGCGCACTACCTCGTCGTGCGCGCCGGCGACAGGACGGTCGCCTACGCCGGCATCTGGCTGATGGTCGACGAGGCGCATATCACGACCTTCGCGGTGCTGCCGGAGTGGCGCCGGAAGGGGATCGGCGGACGGCTGCTGCTGGCGCTGATCCGCCTGGCGCAGGAGCACGGTGCGCGCGTGGCCACGCTCGAGGTGCGCATCTCCAACGTAGCGGCGCGCGCGCTCTACCAGCGCTTCGGCTTCCGGCCCGTCGGCGTACGGCCGCGCTACTACTCGGACAACGCCGAGGACGCGCTGATCATGACCAGCGCGCCGCTCGCCTCGGCTGACATGCGCCGCCGCCTGGCCGAGCTGGCCGAGCACTACGAGAAGCCGC
>CAYRMQ010000039.1:0-24047 GCA_964425305.1 uncultured Anaerolineaceae bacterium
AACTCCCAGATGGCGAGGATGATGATTACCTCGAGCGCGACCGCGAAGTTCCAGCCCAGGTGGTTCCAGGTGCGGCGCGGTAGCGACGGGCGAGGCATGGGACGCGTTGCCGGCGCCATGGTGTCCGACATCTGCGCTGTGGTCACGTCGAACTCCCCGGGCGCCATGCCAGGAAGCGCCGCTCGATGAAGCTGAGCGCCTGGACGGTCACGACTGACGTGGACACGAGCACGATGATCGCGGCGAACGCCTCATCTGTGCGGAAGCGGCTGGTCGTGATCGTGAGAACGGCACCGAGGCCCCTCGGTGAGCCGACCATTTCGCCGATCAGCAGGCCGATGAAGCCTGATATGACGCCGAATCGTAGGCCGGTCACGATGAACGGCACGATAGCTGGGAGCACGATCCGCCAGTAGATGTCGATCCGCGATGCTCCGAACACCTGCGCCGCGCGGACAAGCGTCTTGTCGACGGTGCCGACGCCGCCCATCGTGTTCAGCAGGATCGGTAGGAGCGCGCCGATGAACACCATGAAGATGATCGGCTCCGCCCCGAACCCAAACCAGACCGTCGTCATCGGCCTGATCGCGATATAGGGCGTAGCGTAGATGGCCCAAGCCAGCGGGCCGACGAGGCGGCCTATTGGATAGGAGGAGCCGATCACGATGCCCAGGGCTACACCGGTGCCGGCCGCGAGCGTGAATCCGATCGCGAAGTTCTGCGCGCTGTATAAGCCATGGTGCATGAGATCGCCGGAGGCGATCAGCTTTCCAAGTCCGCCGACGATGGCGGTAGGGCTGGGCAGGAAGATCCGGCTGACCAGCTCGAGCACGTCGGTGGCGACCTGCCACACCACGAGAATGAGGACGACTTCGGCTGCGACGATCAGCCGTTTCTGCCAGCGCTCGCGTTGGCGTCTGCGCCAGCGAGTATCGTGGCGATCCAGCGGCCGGGTCGCCGTGGGGACGACTGCCTCTCGCTCCAAAGTGGTCATGTATCAGCCCCACACGAACCAGTCGCTGCCGTCCAGTCCGCGGGCTGGAGATCAGCGGGCGCCAGGCTGCGGCGCCTATCCGTGGTCGTCCGCCTCAGCCCGATGGGCATGGATGGTAGCTTCCTCTTTCAAAAGCGACCAGAGATGTTCTCGGAACGCAGGAAAACCGGGATGCGACTTGACGTCGTACTCTCGTCGCGGCCGCGGCAGGTCCACCTCGACGATCTCCTTAACGCGACCGGGCCTGGCCGAGGCGACGACGATGCGGTCGCCGAGTGCGATTGCTTCGTCGATGCTGTGCGTGATGAATACGACGGTCTGGCCTGTCTTGGCGATGATGTCCTCGAGCTCGCCCTGCATCACCTCGCGGGTCATCGCGTCGAGTGCCGCGAACGGCTCGTCCATCAGTAACACCTTCGGTTCGGCGGCCAGCGCACGCGCCAATCCCACGCGCTGGCGCATTCCACCGCTTAGTTGATGCGGAAAGGCATTCTCAAATCCACTCAGCCCGACCATGTCAACTATGGCGCGCAGTTCTTCCTGGCCAATGTTGCCTCGCCGTCGCCGCTGCATTTCAACCCCGAACTTGAGGTTTCCGAGCACCGTTCGCCACGGCAGGAGGGCGTACTCCTGGAACACCATTGCCCGGTCGGGACCTGGTCGCTCGACTCGCTCACCGTCGACCGTGATCGTGCCCTCGCTAGGCTTGACGAGGCCGGCGATCGCATTGATCAGGGTCGTCTTTCCGCAACCGCTCGGCCCAACGATCACGACGAACTCGCCACTGCTAATCGTGAGCGACACCTTCCACAGCGCGACGAGGAGTAGCTGGCGATCGCTCAGCTCGTACTCCACCGTGAGGTCCCTGATTTCGATCTGTGACACGGGACGCTCCTAAGTTTGCGCCGCGCCGCCCGGCGCCGAACCGACAGCCTCGCCGTGACCCGCCGTGCGGGGCTGTATGCTACAGGACGACAGAACTTAGTATACAAGTTGCCGCTGAGCGTGAGCCTCGAGCTGACCAACCGCTTCGGCCGAGGCGACCCAGCAACCGCTACAGGAGTTGCCAATGTTGGGCTGTTCCGGCGACTGCGATCGCTACCGACCAGTGACGAGAGTCGACTCATGAGCGCCGCTGCTGCGCCCCGCCTCATCGTCCGGGTCCCCCACGCTTGGTGTGGTGCGAGTGCTGGCGCCATCGCGGACGTGGCGGCAGCTGCCGAAGAGCTCGGCTTTTGGGGAGTCTCCGTGCAGGACCACATCCTCCAGCACTCGTCTGTTGTCAGCTGCGGCTCACGCCATGCCGGTGGTGAGGATCGGACTGTCTTCGAGGCACTCGAGACGCTCGCCTTTCTTGCCGGCCGCACGCGCAACCTGCGCCTGGTATCGGCCGTGCTGGTGCTCGCCTATCGGCATCCCATCGTCCTGGCCAAGGAGACGGCCACGCTCGACCAGCTTTCCGGCGGTCGACTGGTAGTTGGTGTCGGGATAGGGGCACTCGCCCGGCGGCATGTCGATGGCGCCCAGCGGCTCACGCCGCACGCCGAGATCGCAAGGCGCGAGTTCGAGGCCCTCGGTGTGCGTGCTCACCGTGGCAGGCAGGCCGACGAATACATCGAGGCGCTCGATGCACTTTGGACCCAGGAGCCGGCTTCCTACCACGGTCGTTACGTGTCGTTCGACGGCCTCGATCTCTACCCGCGGCCGGTGCAGCGTCCACGCCCGCGGATCTGGGTCGGCGGGCGTGCCGAGGAGGCCCTGCGACGCGCGACATTGCTTGCCGATGGCTGGTTTCCCAGCCAAGCCAGTGCGGCCCAGATCGTGGCTGGCAGACAGCGCATGGCGGCGATCGCTGCTGAAAGCGGACGCCCTGTTCCGCGCGATCAGGGCGTCAACCTCTTTGCCACCGTGGCTCAGTCCAGACAGTCGGCGGAGGGGCTGATGCTCGACGCGATGGGCCACCGCTTCGCCGACCGGGAAGCTCTCCTTGCGGCCACCATTGCGGGCAGCCCACAAGACTTCGCCCGGCGTATTGGCGAGTACCTGACGGCCGGCGTAACGGCCTTCGACCTCAAGCTGTTGCCGCTGGGCGTGTCGGAAACGCTCGCTCAGATGAGGCTCATTGCCAGCGAAGTCGTGCCCCAGCTCGCGCCATCTGCGGCGTGACAGCTGCGAGTCGCCCATGCGGGTCGCTCGTCACGCGAGCGGGCTCGCGGCTCCGGCCACACCCAATCGTCACGTCGACCCGGCTGACACGCGACAACTCGGAGGATGCCCGATGAGCGGACTGCGCCTGACGCTCGCCTGCGGCGAGTACGACCGAACGCGTGCCCTGGCCGATGGCAGCCTGGCGCCAGACGGCGTCGAGCTGGAGTACATCGTTGCCCGCCCGGGACCGCTCTTTCACCGGATGATCCGCGAACGAACCTACGACGTTGCGGAGATGTCGCTCGCGTCGTACCTGAACGTCAGGGCGCGCGACGACGAGGGCATGGTGGGCATACCGGTGTTCCCGTCACGCCTGTTCCGTCACGGCTACATCTTCGTCAACCGCGACGGTGGCATCGCGTCGTTGGCCGATCTGGCCGGCAAGCGGGTCGGTACCTATCAGTACCAGCTGACGGCCAGCGTCTGGCTGCGCGGCATCCTGGAGGACGAGGCCGGCGTGGGACCGGAGGACGTCACGTGGGTGCTCGGCGGGCAGGACGAGCCGGGCGCAGAGGAGCGCGCTCCGCTGACTCTTCCCGACTCCATTCCCATCGAGCGAATCGGATCCGACGAGACGCTCAACCAGCTGCTCGCCGAGGGCCGCATCGATGCCTTGTTCGCCCCGCACCTGCCAGCCATCTTCCGCGAGGGCGATCCGCGGGTGGTTCGATTGTTTCCCAACTTCCAGTCCGTCGAAGCCGACTACTACCGGCGCACCGGACTCTTCCCGCTGATGCACCTGGTGGTCATGCGGGCCGACGTGTACCAGTCCAACCGCTGGCTCGCCAAGGCGCTCTTCGAAGCTTTCCGTCGGGCCAAGGAACAGGCGCTCGAGCGGCTCCGCTTCACGGGCTCGCTTGCCGCGATGGTTCCCTGGCTCGTCGCCGATCTCGAGGCGGCGGAGGAGCTGTTCGGGCAGCGCTACTGGCCGTACGGAGTGGAGCAGAACAGGCCCGAGCTCGAGACGATTATTCGCTACGCGCGCCGGCAGGGACTGACAGTCAGGGACCTCAGCGTGGAGGAGCTGTTCGCCCCCGAGACGCTCGAGCTGACCGATCGCGGGCAGTGAACCAGAGCTGCCCAAATGACTCCGCTGCCTGCTCGCGCCCGTGTTATCTTGTATGCAGAATCGGTGTCTACCGCGCTTGGCGCGCTGTCTTTCCATTAGCGCTAAGGAGTGAGGGTTGTTCCGGATCACGATCGACGTCGGTGGCACGTTTACTGATTGCCTGGTGCTCGATGACAGTGGCAGCCTGCTCCAGTTCAAGTCGCCTACGACGCCGGACGATCCCTCCGTCGGCTTTCTCAACGCTCTGACCAAGGCGGCCACCGGCTACGAGCGCAGCCTTGAGTCCTTCCTGGGCGAAGTCGACCTCCTCATCCACGGCACGACGCTGGCCACCAACACGCTGATCAACAGGAACGGCGCCAAGACAGGGATGATCACGACGCGCGACTTCCGCGACATCATCGAGATCCGGCGCGGCTTCAAGAACGTGCGCACGTCGATGTACAACGTCTTCGTGCCGCCGTATAAGCCGCTGGTGCCCAGACGGCGCAGACTGGAGGCGCGCGAGCGGACCCTTTACGACGGTTCGATCCTGACGCAGCTCGATGAATCGGAGGCGCGCGCGGCGGCCGAGAGGTTGGCCGCGGAGGGCGTCGAATCGCTGGCGGTCTGCTTCCTCCACGCCTATGCCAATCCGACGAACGAGCAGCGCGCCAAGGAAATCGCGGGTGATGCCTGTCCCGGCGTCTACCTCACGAGCTCGCACGAGATCCTGCCGGTCTGGCGCGAGTACGAACGCTTCTCCACGACGGTTGTGTCGGCCTATGTCGGGCCGGTCGTCGAACGGTACCTGCGCGCGCTGGTCAAGCGCCTCGACGCATCGGGCTTCGGTGGGCACCTGCTGCTGATGCTGTCGGACGGGCTGGTCCAGACCGTTGACTACTGCATTCCCCGAGCGGTCTACCTCATCGGCTCCGGCCCAGCGGCGGCGCCTGCCGGCGCACTGCACATCGGCGAGGCGCTCGAGCGCCGCGACATCCTGTCGGTCGACATGGGCGGCACATCGTTCGACATCTGCATGATGCGCGACGGCGAGATCCCCACGACGACCGATGGCTGGGTCCAGGACGAGCGCGTGGCGATCAAGATGGTCGACATCCAGTCCGGTGGCGCCGGCGGCGGCTCGATTGCCTGGATCGACCAGCTGGGGCTGCTGCGGGTCGGCCCGCAGTCGGCAGGTGGCGATCCAGGGCCGGCCTGCTACGGCAAGGGTGGGACCGAACCCACCGTCACCGATGCCGACCTGGCGCTTGGCTACGTGCCCGCAGACTTCTTCCTGGGCGGCGAGATTCCGCTCCGCCCCGAGCTCGCCGAGCAGGCGCTCAACAAGATCGCCGATCCGCTGGGTATGAGCGTGGAGGAGGCGGCTGCAGCAGTCTTCACCACCATCAACTCGTACATGGCTGACCAGATCACCGAGGTTGCCACGCGGCGCGGCTACGACGTGCGCGACTTCGCCCTCGTCGCCGGCGGCGGGGCTGGCCCGGTCCACGCGGCCTTCATCGCCGACCTCCTCCACCTGCCGCAGGTGGTGGTGCCGGCTATAGCCGCCACCTACTCGGCCTTCGGCATGTTCGCGATGGACGTCGGCCGCAACTACGCGCGCTCGTACATCACACGTGCCAAGGCGATCAAGGTCGAGCGCGTCAACGAGCTCTATGACGAGATGGCGGCCGAGGCGCTCGAGGGCTTTCGCATGCTGGAGGTCGCGCCGCAGGACGTGGTCTTTTCGCGCACCGCCGACCTGCGCTACGTGGGCCAGTTCCACGAGGTGGAGGTGGAGGTCCCAACGGGCACGCTCACGGCGGTGCAGCTCGAAGAAGCGATCGAGAACTTCCACCACAAGCACGAGCAGCTCTACACGTTCAACATGCCCTGGCAGCAGGTGGAATTCCTGACCTTCCGGCTGCGCGCGACGACACCCAAGGCGCCCTTCGAACTGCGCCGCATCGAGGCCGGTGACGAGGACGCCGACGCTGCCATCAAGCGAACACGCAAGTGCTGGTTCGACGGGCGCGAGGTCGAAACCAGGGTCTACGACGGTGCGCTGCTGCGCGCCGGCAATCGGCTGAGCGGTCCGGCGATCATCGAGGAGACGACGACGACCGTCGTCGTGCCGGGCAGCTATGAGCTCTCTGTCGACGCTTACAAGAACTACGTCCTCAATCGACTTGCCGCCGAGCCGGGCCGCGAGGAGCAACTCGCACACGCGTTCGTCATGGGAGGCCGAGCATGAGCGTACAGAGCGCCGCGCGCCCCGGCGCCAGTGGAGGCGGCGTGGACCCGATCACGCTGTCGACGATCTGGCACGCATTCCAGAGCACCGGCCGCGAGATGCGCCACGTGATCGATCGGACGGCGCAGAACTACCTGATCGCGCAGCTGCACGACATGGCGGCAGGCATCTGGGATGCCCGCGCGCGGACGATTGCCGTCCCCGAAGGTCCCACCTCGATGTTCCTGTCGCAGGGTTTCTCGGTCAAGTACATCATCGACCAGTTCGGCATCGACAACCTGCGGCCCGGCGACGTCATCCTCAACAACGACCCCTACAAGGGCTACTGCAATCACTTACCCGACTGGGGCTTCTTCCGGCCCGTCTTCTACCGCGATGAGCTGCTCTTCGTCGTGCTGACGCGCGGTCACCAGCTCGATACCGGCGGTGCCTTCCCCGGCGGCTACTTCCCCAACGGCTACGACATCCATGCCGAGGGCATCATGATCCCGCCGATCAAAGTCGTCGACGCCGGCGTGGAGCGGACAGACGTGCTCGAGTTGATCTGGAACAACGTCCGCTGGCCGCACGGCGTACGCATCGACAACTACGCCCTGATGGCCGCGCTGAAGGTGGCCGAGAACCGCATCGTCGCGCTGCTCGACAAGTACGGCCGCGACACCGTCCTCCAATCCGTCGAGGAGATGCTCGATCGGACCGAGCGCAGCGTGCGCGCCCAGATCGCGGCGATTCCCGACGGCACCTATCCCGGCGAGTCGGCCACCGATGACGACGGCACGACCCTTGACGAAAACGTCTGGGTGCGGCTCGACGCGATCGTCAAGGGCGACACGCTGACCCTCGACTTCTCGCGCAGCGACGGGCTGCGCAAGGGCTTTGTCAATTGCACCTACTCATCGACCTACAGCCGCGCCGTCGCCGGCAGCTTCCTCTTCTTCGACTCGGCGCTGGCCGAGTTCCACAATGAGGGCTCGATGCGCCCGATCAATGTCGTCGCGCCGGAAGGAACGGTCGTCAACGCCACCTACCCCGCGACCGTCGGCGGCTCGCCGGTCAACGTCGGCACGCAGGTCCTCGAGGCGACCTGCGACGCGCTGTCGAAGGCAATGCCGCACAAGGCCATCGCCGGCTGGGGCCGCCGTCGCGGCCACTACATCGCCGGCATCGACCCGCGCACCGGCGAGCGCTATGTGCAGACGACGACCGATGCCGACGGCGGCCCGGGCGCGGTGTGGGGCTACGACGGCTTCGAGGGTGCGCTGGGCATGTCGGGTCTCGGCTCCATCAACCGGGGCAGCCTCGAGGAGATCGAGATTCGCTTCCCGTGGCGCACCGTCAAGTGGCATTTCGTGCCCGACCTCTCGGGCGCCGGCCGCTGGCGCGGCGCCTCGGGCATGCGCTGGGAGGTCGAGAACGTGGGCGGCGACGTCGGCGCGGCGACGGGCAGTTCGGACGGCGACCTGACCCATCCGCCCGGTGCCGCCGGCGGCCAACCTGGGCCGCTGTCCAAGATGTATATCCGCAAGGGTGACGAGATCACGCCCGCCCGAACCCACCGCATGATCCAGGTGCGCCACGGCGAGATCCTGGGCAAGCTGAGCGGCGGCGGCGGCGGGGTCGGCGCGCCACATGAGCGCGATCCGCAGGCCGTCCTGGATGACGTCCTGAACGAGCTGGTAACGGTCGAGACAGCGCGCGAGGTGTACCGCGTGGCGATCGACGCCGAGACGATGACCATCGACCACGACGTCACCCGGTCCCTGCGTGCGGAATTCGCCACGCCGGCGAGCGGCGATGGCTAAGGCTGAAGGAGCCGCCGCCACGACCGTCAGCCCGGCCGAAGCGCGCCGCCTCCTCGAGCGGATGTGGCTCATCCGGGCCTTCGAGGAGAAGGTATCCGAGCTCTACGCCCGCGGCCGGATTCGTGGCCTGCTCCACCTTGGCATCGGCCAGGAAGCCGTAGCGGTCGGCGCCATCGATGATCTCGCGACGGACGATCTGGTGTTCGCCGGTCACCGGCCGCACGCCCATGCTCTGGCCAAGGGCGCCGACCCGGTTCGCCTGCTTGCTGAACTTGCGGGAAGGACGACCGGTTACTGCGCCGGCCGGGGCGGGTCGATGCACATCTCGGCACCCGAGGTTGGGTTCATGACCGCCACCGGCGTGGTGGCCGGCAACATCCCGCTCGCCCTCGGTGCCGCCTTCGCCGCGCTGGTCGGCGAGCGGGGTGCGATCGCGGCTGCCTTCTTCGGCGATGGGGCAGGCCAGACCGGCGCCTTCCACGAGTCGCTCAACATCGCCAGTCTGTGGCAGCTGCCGTTGGTGCTGGTGTGCGAGAACAACGGCTATGCCGAGTTCACCCCGCTGTCTGCCCACACCAAGGTGGAACGGCTTGGCGACTATGCCGGCGTCTACGGCATACCCGCCACCACCGTGGACGGCAACGACCTGCTGGCCGTCCGCGATGCCGTCCGAGAAGCCGTCGAGCGAGCCCGACGAGGGGAGGGCCCAACCTTTGTCGAGGCGCTGACCTACCGGCTGCGCGGGCACTACGAGGGTGATCCGGCCAAGTACCGCGAGTTGGCGGAGCTGAGCGAGTGGAAATCGCGCGATCCCATCGCGCGCTTCTCGGGCTGGCTGACCGAGGTCGGCTCACTCAGCGCAGACGACACCCACCGAGCGGAGCAATCGGCGCGTGCCACCGTCGAAGAGGCCGCCGAGGTCGCCCTGGCCGGTCCGCTGCCCGAGCCCGGCGAGGTTACCCGGTACGTCTACGCCGGGTGAGCGGCAGATGAGCGAGCAGCGCTACATCGATGCCATTCGTACCGCGCTCGACGAGGCGATGGCCGCCGACGAGGCGGTCGTCCTGCTGGGCGAGGACCTGACCGTCGGCGGACCCTTCGGCGCAACCAAGGGACTGGTCGAGCGCTACGGGGAGCGGCGGGTGCGCAATACCCCGATCAGTGAGGGCACCGTCGTTGGCCTGTCGGTCGGCGCGGCGCTGGCCGGACTGCGCCCGGTAGTCGAAGTGATGTTCGTCGACTTCATCACGCTGGCCATGGATCAGCTGGTGAATCACGCCGCCAAGCTGCATTTCATGTCGGGCGGCCAGCTGCGCGTGCCGCTCACCATTCGTGCCCAGTACGGCGCCGTCGGAGGCTTCGGCGCGCACCACTCGCAGAGCCTGGAAGCGTGGCTCGTCCACGTCCCCGGCCTGAAGGTGGTCGCTCCCTCCACGCCGGCCGACGCGCGTGGCCTGCTGCTGTCCGCGATCCGCGACGACAACCCGGTCGTCTTCCTGGAGCATCGCGGGCTCTACTTCACGCGTGATGACGTACCCGACGGGCTTGAAGTCCCCATCGGCAAGGCCACCGTGCGCAGGCGCGGGGGAGACGTGACGCTCGTCGCCGTCGGGCGCCTGGTGGGTAGTGCTCTGCAGGCCGCCGAGGTGCTTGCCGCCGAGGGCATCGAAGTCGAGGTCATCGACCCGCGCAGCCTGCTGCCGCTCGATGTGCCGGTGATCGTCGAGTCGGTGCGGCGCACGGGCCGCCTGGTGGTCGCCCACGAGGCGGTCGAGACTGGCGGCATCGGCGGCGAGATCGCGGCGGCGGTCCAGTCGGCGGCTCACGACGCGCTGCACGAGCCAATTGCGCGCGTCGGGGCCCCTTTCGTACCGGTGCCCGCGGCGCCGGAGCTGGAGCAGGCCTTCGTGCCATCGGTCGACCGGATCGCCGAAGTCGTAAGGAGCTTGGCGCGCAGGGCCAAGGCCGCCAGCCACCTGACCGAAGGAGGATTCGATGCTGCCTGATCTGCCAGCCGCGGTGCTCCTCGACTGGCTACGGGCGATGCTCCGCATACGCCGCTTCGAGGAGGCCCTCATCCGTTTGGCGGCCGACCATCAGATCGGCCACTTTCACGTCTATATCGGGCAGGAAACGACCGGTGTCCCAGCCCTCGCCCTGCTCGAGCATGGCGATGTCGCGTACACGACACATCGCAACCACGGCCACCTCATCGCACGCGGCGCCGATCCGTCACGCCTGATGGCCGAGATCCTGGGCAAGGCGACCGGCACGAACCGTGGCAAGGGCGGCACACTCCACCTCGCCTCGCTGGAACACGGCTTCCCCACCACTTCGGCATCCGTCGGCGGGCCGCTGCCGATTGCCGTCGGGTCAGCGTTCGCCTTCAAGGAGCTGGGCAGTGATCGTGTCAGCGTCTGCCTGTTCGGCGACGGAGCGCTGGAGGAGGGCGCCTGGCACGAGGCCGTCAACATCGCCGCCTACCGGCAGCTTCCGACGATCTTCCTGTGCGAGAACAACAGTCTCGAGGCCCTCGGCCAGCGAGCCAACGAGTATCCGTCGTCGACTCTGGCCGTACGGCGCCTGACCGATCTGGTGAAGCCGTTCGGTGTTCCGGCGGTGGCGATCGACGGCACCGACGTGAACGCCGTCCACACGCAGATGAAGAAAGCCGTCCGGCGCGCTCGGCGCGGCGGCGGCGCCAGCTTCATCGAGACCTGGACGGTGCGCTGGCCGGGCAGCCGTCCGGTGTGGCCGGAACTCGTGACCGGCGAGACAGACGTGGCCTATGCGTGGGACGAGAAGCTCATTCCGGAGCAGCACCGCGAATGGTTCGGCGTACAGGACGGCCTGTTGCGCTTCGTCCGTGAGCTGTTGTCGGCCGATCAAGTCGATCGCGCGACCGTGCTGGACATTGACCGGCTGGCTCGCAAGGAGATGGACCAGGCGGTTCGGTTCGCGCTGGAAAGCCCGTACCCGGCGCCGGAGGAAGCACTCGAGGACGTGTTTGTATGAGCGACCAGACGATGCAAGAGATGTCCTACGCCGAAGCCCTTGCTCGCGGCCTGCGCAGTGCCCTCGAATCGGATGAACGGGTCCGCCTGATGGGCCAGTACTTCTTCGGGTTGACCAAGCACCGCGCGTTGATGGCCCAGATTCGCGACGACTTCCCCGACCGTATCTGGTTCCCGCCCATCGCCGAGATCGGGTACGTAGGTACGGGCATCGGGGCGGCGATCTCCGGTCTTCGGCCAATCGTCGACATCGCGACGGCCAGCTTCATCTTCCAGGCGTTCAGCCAGATCGTGAACGAGGCCGCCAATGTTCGATACATGACCGGCGGCCAGACGAGCGTTCCGGCGATCTTTCATGTCAACCACGGTATACGCGGCGGCGGCGCGCCACAGCACTCTCACAGCCCGCAGGCGATGATCTGGAACACGCCGGGCATCCAGATCATGCTGCCCTCGTCGCCGCGCGACGTGAATGGGCTGCTGCGCACGGCGGTCGAGTCTGACGACCCGGTGTTCTGGGCAGACCACGTCAAGCTCTTTGACGTGACCGGCCCGGTGCCCGACGGCTGGCACGCCATCCCGTTCGGTGTTGCCGACGTCAAGCGGGCAGGAACCGACGTGACGATCGTGGCCACCTCGTGGATGGTCCAACGCTCGCTGATCGTGGCCGAGCATTTAGCGGGCGAAGGGATATCGGTCGAGGTCGTGGATCCGCGAACCCTCGTGCCGCTCGATCTCGAGACCATCCTCGCGTCTGTTGCCAAGACGGGCCACGTCGTAGTCGTCGATGAGTGCCACCGCAGCTGTGGCGTGGGAGCGGAGATTTCGGCGCTGGTCGCCGAGTATGCCTTCGATGTGCTGCGCGGCCCGATAAGAAGGGTGGCAACCCTCGACGTGCCGGTGCCGCTGTCGGGGCCGCTCGAGGCTTACATAGAACCGTCTGAACAACGGATTGCCGACGCGGTCCGCGCGTCTGTTGGGGCTGCAGTCGCATGACTACGCTTAGCGGCGTCGGACTGCCGGCGACCATGCGGGCGATTGTCCTGACGCGCGTTGGCGGTCCGGAGGGCCTCGAGCCGGCGGAATTGCCTACGCCTGAGCCGGGCGAGAGCGAGGTCCTCGTCCGAGTGCACACGGTGGCTGTCAACCGGCAGGACACCTTCACCATGCGTGGCCGTCAGCAGCGCGGTGGGCCACTTCGATTGCCGCATGTCCTGGGCATCGATCCGGCCGGCGTAATCGCCGCCGTCGGTGCGGGCGTGAAAGAGATGCGCCCCGGCCAGCGGGTCGTCGTCAAGCCATCCATCTCATGCGCGAGCTGCGGCCCGTGCCTCGCCGGCGACGACGACGCATGCGAACGCCTGATCAACATCGGGGTCCACCGGCCGGGCGGCATGGCCGAGTACATCGCCGTGCCGATCCGCAACGTGCTGCCCATACCTGATAGCGTGAGCTTTGCCGAAGCCACTGCCATCGCGCACTCGTTCCCGGTGGCCCTGACCATGCTCCGCGGCCGGGCCCGCATCCGGGCGGACGACCTGGTCCTCGTGACGGGTGCCGCTGGCGCCATCGGCTCGGCCACCATTCAACTGGCCAAGCTTCACGGCGCGACGGTCATCGGTGCCGCCGGCGGCGCCGACCGCGTGGCGTATGCCCGCGAGGTGGGCGCCGACGACGTGATCGACTATGCCGCCGAGCCGGAATTTTCGCGTCCGCTGCTGGAGCGCCACCCAGGGGGCGTGTCCCTGTACGTCGAGAGCGCCGGCGACCCGGCCATCTGGAAGGAGGCCCTGCGCACCCTGCGCCGCCGCGGCCGGGCGACGGTTGTTGGTTCGCATGCCGGCGGCATCGTCGAACTCGATCTCAATTGGCTGTTCCGAAGTCGCGTAGCTCTGATCGGCAGCTCAGGCTCGACGCTGCGGTCCTTTGAGGAGGTCTTCGAGCTGGCCGGATCAGGTCGACTGAAGGCCAACATCCACGCAGTCCTGCCTCTCGAGCGCGTACGCGAGGCGTTCGAGATCCTGCTCAATCGGCAGAACAAGGGCAAGGTCATCCTGCAGGTGTCAGCCGGCTAAGCCGGCCTGGCGTTGGGAGGTTGCGATGCGGATTCCCATCGAGATGGCCAATCTCGGCTACGACGCCGACACCTTCACGGTGGCCGGCTGGCTGAAGAGCCTGGGCGAGCGGGTAGAGCGCGGCGAAGAAGTCGTCGAGATAGAGACCGAGAAGGCCACGGTGGGCATGGAAGCGCTGGCGTCGGGCACGCTCGTCGAGATCGTTCACGACGCCGGAGCGGAGGTGCGCGTGGGCGAGGTGATCGGCTACCTGGAGGATGGCACGTGAGCGAGGCTGCCGCACCCGAACGCGAGATTGCACCCGGCGGCGGTAGGCGCGTCGTTCGGCTCAGCCCGATGCGCGCCGCGATCGCGCGGAGGATGACCGACAGCAAGCGGCAAGCGCCGCACTTCTATGTCTCGGCCGAGGTCATCCTCGATCCACTCATCGATGAGCTGGCGCGGCTCAACACGAGGGCCGAGCGAGCAACACGCGTGACAGTCACGGCGGCGGTCATCGGCGCGCTCGGCCATGTTCTGCGTGAGGAGCCGAGCTTCAACGCACGCTGGGCGGGCGACGCCCTCGAGCTGCATGATCAAATCAACATCGGCGTCGCCATTCCGGTCGACGATGGGCTGGTCGCGCCGGCGATCCTCGATGTCGATCGGCTCAGCTTGGACCAGATTTCGCTCGCCTTGACCGATCTGACCGAGCGCGCCCGTGCCGGCCGGCTGCGCGGTCGGGAGCTGACCGAGGGCACCTTCACGCTGTCCAACCTGGGGATGCACGGCGTCAGCTCGTTCGCTGCCATCATCGTTCCACCGCAGGTCGCCATCCTGGCCCTGGGCAGAGCAGCCCCTCGGCCCGTCGTGGTCGACGGTGAAGTCGTCGTACGGCGTGTGATGACGGTAACGCTCAGTTCCGACCACCGCGCCGTCGACGGCGTCGCGGCCGCGCGGTTCCTCGCTCGCCTGGAGGACCGTCTGGCCGAAGCACCGATGTGGATGTCGGACGCCGAGACATCGGAGACGAGCTGAGGCCGGTGACCGAGCGGGCGCGCCACAACCTGCGCGTAACCATCGCGCGCAGCGACAGGAACTCCCCGCGTAACTTCTCGATCGAGCCCCGCCGCCCGATGGCCGTCCTCGACGTGTTGCTCGACGTCCAACGCTGGCACGATCCGACGCTCGCCTTCCGCTGGTCCTGCCGCATCGCGATGTGCGGCACCTGCACCGTGCGGGTGGACGGCCGGCCGGTGCTTGCCTGCCAGACGCCGGTAGAACCCGGAACGCGAGCGATCACGATTGAGCCGCTCGGCGGCTTCCCGGTTGTCCGCGACCTGATAGTCGATCCGCAGCCCTTCTATGAGCGCTGGCAGCAGGTTGGACCGGCTTTCCAGCGGCGCGCCGACCTCGACGAGCCGGCCCTCATCGATCCCCAATCGGCTGAACGGAAGACCGTCGATCCACTGCTCGATTGCATCAATTGCGGTGCGTGCTACGCGGCCTGCGCCACGGCCGCCCACGACGCATCCTTCCTCGGCCCTGCCGCCCTGGCCCGCGGCCTCGCCCTGGTCGCCGACAGCCGGGAGGCTGCCGCCGGGGCGAGGCTTGTCACGCTGGCGAGGGACGGGGGTATCGACTCGTGCCATCAGATCGGCGCCTGCACGGCCGTCTGTCCGAAGGGGATCGATCCGGCTCGCGCAATCCGGCTGCTGCGCCGGCGCCGGTTGGGGCTGGGCCGATGAGTTCTCCGCGCGTCGCCTACCAGACGCTGGAATGCGACGTCGCCATTGTGGGCAGCGGCGCGGCCGGCCTGATGGCCGCCATACACGCGCTGCGCGACGATCCGGCGTTGCGCGTGGCGGTCATCTCGAAAGGGATCGTCGGTCGCTCGGGCTGCAGCGTGATGGTGCAGGGCTACAACGCCGCCATCGATCCGGCCGATTCGGTCCAGTCACACTTCGAGGACACGGTGCGCAACGGCGACTTCCTGAACGACCAGGAGTTGGCCTGGACGGTTACCAGCCGGGCACCCGAGATTCTGCGCTGGCTGGAAACGGACATCGGCTGCTTCTTTGATCGCCACCGCGACGGGCGCATCGAGCAGGTGCCCTTTGGCGCGCAGTCGTTTCCGCGCAAGGTGCACCGCGGGGAGCACACCGGCATGGAGATCGTCAGCCGGTCGCGCGATCGACTGCTGCAGCTGCCCGTCATAGAGCTGCCGGACACGCGTGCCCTGGATCTGCTTCCCGACCGCGACGGGGGAGTGGCCGGCGTGGTCACGCTCGACTGGAGGCGCGGGGTCGGCATCGTCGTGCTCTCTCCCGTGGTGATCGTAGCCAGCGGCGGCGCGGCAACGATGTACCGCGTCGCGACGCCGGCGCGCGAGAAGACTGGTGACGGACTGGCGATGTGTGCGCGGGCCGGGCTGCAGCTGCGCGACATGGAGATGGTCCAGTTCCTCTCCGTCGGGCTCGTTGCCCATGGCTCGCGGCTGACCGGAATACTGCTCGAGGAAGCGATGCGCTATGCCGGGGCGCACCTGCTCAACGGCCGCGGCGAGCGCTTCATGCTGCACTACGACGCCGAGCGCATGGAGAAGGCGCCTCGTGACGTCGTCGTGCGCGCGTGCTACGCCGAGATCGCCGCCGGCCGCGGCACCGAGTCAGGCGGAGTGATACTCGATCTGCGCCACCTTGGAGCCGATGCGATCGAGGCCCGCTTCGGCCCAATGGTCGAGCGGGCGTGGCGTGCCACGTTGCGTGACATCAGGCGCGAGACTGTCGAGGTGGCTCCCGCTGCTCACATTCAGATCGGCGGCGTGGTCATCGACGACCGCGGCCGGACGGAGTTGAGTGGAGTGCTGGTCGCCGGCGAGGACGGCGGCGGAACCCACGGTTCCAGCTGGCTCGGCGGCAACGGCATCGCCGAGTCGACCGTCATGGGTGCGCAGGTTGGCGAGCACAGCGCCATGCTGGCTCGAGAACGCCGGGCGGTCTCTCCTGCCGGCCGTGCCGCGGCGGAGGCATTCGCGGCGGAGCGGCTGGAGGCGGTGTTTGGCCTGCTCGGCGGAGCCCCGGCGGCTCAGCAGCCGCACGAGCTGACGAGGACGCTCCAGGCCGTGATGTGGCGTGAGATGGGGCTGCTGCGCAGTGCACGCGGGCTGCGCGAGGCGGCCGAAACTGTCGACCGGCTCGACATGCGCCTGCGGGGGCTGCGCGCAAGCGGCTCGCCGAGGGCCAACATGGTCTGGCAGGAGCTGCTCGACCTCCAGAGCCAGCTGACGGTCGCGCGGCTGATGATCGCCTCTGCCCGTGCCCGCGCCGAATCACGAGGCATGCACGTGCGCGCAGAGTTTCCCGAACGTGACGATGCGACCTGGCTGCGCACAGTCGTCGTGCGTTATCTCGATGGCGAGCCGGTCGTTGATACCCGACCGATACAGATGACGCGCCTGCAGCCGGACGAGACTGCCGTCGCCGGAGCCGGGGCTTCATGACGCCTCCGCAGCTGGCCTTCATCGGCGCCCTCAGCCTGATCACCCTCGGCATCTTGCTCTACAGCGTGCTGGTCATCGGGCGTGCGTCGCGCAACCTCGGCGTCCGACCGGTGTCGGGCGACCTCCTTCGCCGGCTGGGCCGGTCCCCGCTGGAGCGGCCGGAAATCTTCCCTTGGGCGTTCTATGCGCACCGCATCAGTGGCCTGGCCATCTTCGCCTTCCTCGCCCTGCATCTGGTCGACGTCGGCCTGTACGCTATCTCGGCCGAGCTATACGACGAGGTGCACATGGTCTACGGCACGCCGCCGATGCGTGTCTTTGAGAGCCTGCTCTTTGCAGGCATCCTCTTTCACGCCCTCAATGGGCTACGCCTGCTGGCCATCGACCTGGTCGACGTGGGGCCGGTCACGACCGCTCGCTCGCTGCGGATCGTGACCGTCATTACGATCGTGGGAAGCCTCGGCGGAGCAGCGATCATCATGGCGCCGGTGTTCGCATGAGTGCAAGCGGTTACGGGCGGGGCCCACTGGCCAACTGGCTCGTTGTGCGCGTGACAGCCCTCATCCTGTCGGTGCTGGTACTGGGCCACTTCGCCCTGACTCACTTCGTGACGGACGTGGCCGAGACAGATAGCGCCTTCGTCGCCAGCCGCTGGGCATCACCGCTCTTTCTGAGCTGGTCCTGGACGATGCTCGTCGCGGCGGTGGTCCACGGCGCGGCCGGCCTGTGGGTGGTCATCGCCGAATATGCAACCGGCCGCCGCCGCAGCATGCTCCGCTGGACGCTGGTCGTGCTGTCGGCCGTGATGATCGCCGGCGGCACGGCGACGCTGGTTATCGGCGCGGGACTCGTCTAATGGCAGCGGCGCCCGCCGTCAGCTCGAGGATATAGAGCCCGCCGGCGCGCCGGTCTGTGACGTAGATCAGCCCGTCGTCGGCGACCAGTACGTCGTTCAGCTGGATGGCCGGCTGGCCCGCCGGTGCGTCCGGGATGTACCAGGCGATCTCCACCGGCCTGGTCTCGTCGGTCACGTCATAAACGCGCAGCCCGGCGTTGAAGTACGTGAGATAGACCGTCGAGCCATCGACCAGCGAGCCCGGCCGCCCTTCATGAACGTTGTGCGGGCCGAAGCGGCCGCCACGCTGGCAGAAGTCGCCCTCTGGGACGGGCAGCACCGCCGTGATCCGCGGCCGGGCGGGGTCGCGCACATCGACCAGGCGTGCGTTGGGAGGCACGCCCACGCACCCATCGGCGATGCGCTCCTCGGCGACGACCAGCACGTCGCGTCCGGGCAGCGGGCAAGCCGTATGGGTCGCCCGGCTGGCATCGTGGCCGAACTCGAGATGAGCGACCATCTTGGGCTCCGACAGATCGGCGATGTCAAGAACGACCAATCCCTTGTCCCACCACGAGCAGAAGGCCAGCCCGTCGCGCACCAACGCGTGATGCAGTTTGACCGTCCAGCCATCGCCCCAGTCGGCCTCCTCGCCCGACTTCATCCCCGGCAGCCACCAGCGCCCTACCTCGCGCGGTGCACCGGGATCGCCCAGGTCGAGGATGACCAGGAATTGGTCCGAGTAATCGTCGTCACCGGCGGTGACATAGGCATACGGCGTCTCCCAGTAGGTCATCCGGTGGACGCCCTTGCCACCGCATGGCCAGAAGGCGAGGTGACGCGGTCTTGTCGGTTGGCTTATGTCGTAGATGTCCATGCCGGCCACCCACGGGCCGGTCGACCGCGGGATCTTCTCGCGGTTTACCAGCAGCACGTCGTCCACGATCTGCACCTTGTGGCCGTGCGTATTGGGTGACGAGGGGATGCGCCCTACCAGCCTGGCCGTGGCTGGGTCGCGGACATCGATGATCGACGTACCGCGCTCACCCATGTGGCCGACAAAGGCATAGCCGTGCTTGAGGTTGACGTGCATGCAGTCACCTTCGCCGTCCATATCGGCGTGGCCGACGAGGCGCACGTTCCACGACTCGGGCACGGGCTGTCTTCCTAACCTGCGCGGGCCGACAGCCGGCTCGCCGCCATCGCCCCTAGGCGCTGACCGAGAGCGGCTCGCTGACAAGTGGCATCACGTCGCGGGCCAGGACCTCGATCTGCTCCAGCCAATCGGGGAAGCGCATGCGCAGGTCGAAGATGAGCAGGTCGCAGCCAATCTGCTGGTAGCGCTGGACACCGCGCACGATGTCGTCGGGAGTGCCGGCGAGGATAGACCCATCGAGCTCCTCGATGCGTGTGAACTCGCCCGACTCGGGTTTGACCCAGAACTTCTGGTTGTTGGCGTTCTTGATGAGTCCGGGTACGTTCAACCGGTTGACCGCTGCCTCGGTCGTTTCATCGATGCTGGTCACCGGCACCGCACCGACCATAATCATGGGCTTACCCTGCTCGGCGGTCATCTGGCGGATCTGGCCGACGCGCTCCTCGTAGGTCGGGAAGGTGATCCGTCCCGGCAGCCATCCTTCGCAGAACTCGACGGCAAGGCGCGCCGACTTGGGTGTCGCACCACCCCACCATACCGGCACGGGGTGGAGCGGCTGAGGCTTCAGATAGACGTCCTCGAAGTCGTACAGCTCGCTGTGCCACTCGATCGTCTCGCCGGCCCATAGCCGTCGTGCGATCAGCGTCTGCTCGCGCATCATCTCCGGTCGCTTGACGTGGCCCTGGCCGACGACGTCGAACTCGTGCTGGAAATTGCCCGCGCCGATGCCGAGATCGAAGTTGCGCCGCGTGATCCAGGAAAGTGAGGCGACCATGAACGCCATCTGGATGGGATGGCGGAAGGGAATGATCGTGGCTGCGCCAAGGCCAATGCGCTCGGTGACGCCGCTGATGAAGCTGAGCGTCACGAACGGGTCTATGAATGTGCGGTCCGTGCCCTCCATGCCGTGCGGATGGAAGACGAGATGATCTCGAACCCAAAGGGAATCGAAGCCGAGTCGATCGGCGAGCTGCACTCCCTCGACGAGTAGGTCCTGATCAGCGTGCTCGCCAAAGTGCGGCACCAGGAGACCGAATCGGGTGGCCATTGATGTTGCTTCCTCCCTATCCTTGGCGCGCTGGCGTGACCTGGCGGCCCCATCCGGGCTGACCCACTACGTGGCCACCCTCATAAACCGTTCTACCTCGGACCAGAGTCGCTTCCACCACGCCCCGCACCCGGCGGCCGGCGTATGGCGTCCAGCCGTTCTTGCTGAGCACGATGTCGTCGGTGATCTCTAGCTCGCCATCCAGATCAACAATGGTGATGTCGGCATCACCCCCCACCTCGAGCCGGCCCTTGCGCGTCAGTCCGAACACGCGGGCAGGTGCGGCCGATGTCAGCTCGACGACGCGCTCGATTGACAGGCGGCCCTGGCCCGCGGCATCGAGCAGCAGGGGCAGGTAGAACTGAGCGGAGGGCGTGCCCGTGTGCGCCTTCCAGCCGTCTGTCCAGCCGGGCTCCTTCTCTTCGCGAAGGTGTGGGGCATGATCGGACGAGAAGAGATCGACGGTTCCGTCGCGCATTGCTTCCCACAGCGGCTCCGTGTTCTTCTCCGGCACCCAGTACGACAGGGCATACGAGCCGAGGCGCTCGACGGTCGGCCAGTCGTTGCCCAGGAAGGGACCCCAGGTGTTGACCTCCGCTGTGACGTTCTGGCCGGCCGACTTGGCGCGGCGCAGCTGCTCGATCACGCCGATGGTCTGCGTGTGGAGTAGGTGCAGCCGCGTGCCGGTTGCCAGCTGGAGACGCAGGAGCAGCGCGGCAGCGCTGTCCCAGATGATCCCGTCGTGGTCGGCGTACGCCTTGGCGTAGGCGCGGAAATCGCGCTCGCCACGGGCCCAGTAGCCGCGCTCGATGTGGTCCATCAGTTGCTGGTCGTGCGGGTGGACCATCAGCGGCAGGCCGGTTTCGCCGACCGCCTCGAAGATTGCCATCAGCTCGCCGTGGTCGTGCACGCCGATGCCGGGCATGTGCGGATAGCTCCGGCCGGTGTCGGCGACCATGAAGACCTTGAAGGCGGCGATGCCGCAGCGTGCCAGCCCCGGAATCTGGTCGAGGACGACGGCGGCGGGGTTGACGTTCCAGTCGACGACGGCCTTGCGTTCATACAGCTCGAACATCGCCTGCAGCCGCTCGACGCTGTTCGGCGGCGGATCGACATTGGGCATCGCGAACGATGTCGTGATCCCACCCGCTGCCGACGCACTGGTGGCGCTGGTGATGTCCTCCTTGTGTGTAAAGCCGGGCTCGCGATGGTGCGAGTGGACGTCGATGACGCCCGGCAGCAGGTGCTTTCCGGCGGCATCCATCGTGCGCTGCGCCGCGATCGATACGCCCTGCTCCACGATCGCGGCGATCTGTTCACCGCGGATGGCAACGTCGGCGGCGATGCGTCCGGCGGGGCTGACGAGGGTCCCGCCGCGAACGACGAGATCGTACGGAGCGCGCGATGGCTCGTTCATTGCTCTTCCCTCGAAAGATGGATGACCTCGGACTCTGCGCGCTCCTCGTGGACGAGTACCTCGCCCGCCGTGAGGTGCCGCTGGAACCACTCCACGATCAGCGGGTTGACGACGTCCCGGTAATCGGCGTAGGCGCCGTAGTGGGTGGTGCCGGTCTGAACGACGAGACGCTTGGGCGGCCCCGCCCGATCGTACATCGCATAGGCGTGATCCTCGGGGGTTGTGGCGTCGTTCTCGACGCAGATCAACATCAGTGCGCGGGGCGAGATCCGAGAGGCAAAGTCGAGCGGCCGGTAGGAGAAGATGGCCTCCGCGCTGGCGAGCTCAACGTATTCGGGCACGCGCCCGTCTACGTCCGACTTGAAGGTTGTCGTGCGACGCTCCGGCGTTGGAACCATGATCCCATCGCGCGGCGAGACCAGCTCCGACCGCCCGCTGATTACCCTCTGCAGGCGGTCCTGGCGCAGTCTCTCCAGGAACTCGAGCCACTCGTATTCGCGACGCATGCGGCGCAGCCAGTCACGCCCGTCGGCTATAGGCACCTGGCTGACGACGGTTTTGATACGCTTGTCGATGCCGCCAACGACGACGGCGTTTCCGCCGCCCGTGCCACCCGATCCGAAGGCGCCGACTCGCGCGGCATCGATCTCCGGTCGGGTTTCCAGGTAGGTCACGGCGTTCTGCCAGTCAACTATCTGGGCGTTGGGATCGAGGTAGCTCGCGTCACCTTCTGAACCTCCGAACCCGCGGTAGTCGAAGACGAGCACGGCAATGCCCGCCGCAAGCAGGCGCTGGTGGTAGGGGTGGTAGAGCTTCGCGTCACGAAGACCCAGCCATCCTGGGCCCTGAACGACGGCGGGGTAGGGCGCCTTGCCTGTTCGGGGCAGTTTCAACGTGCCCGCCAGCCGGACGCCGATGCTGAAGAAGGAAACCTCTTCTGCAATGCTGCCGTCGCCGAGAGCCTGCCGCCGGAGCGGGGAGGAGGTTCCGCTGCGGCGGCGTCGCAATGAGTCAACCACGGGTGCACTCAGGCGGCGTGGTCGCGTACGTCGAGGGGGCGCCGTGTCGCTCAAGCTTCACCTTTGCACTGCCTCATGGCATTCGCCGCAATGATCGCTATAGCCTCAGAGCACGGAGCGGTGACGATGCTTCGGCAACCGGTCCGTCCCCCTTGCGCCTGCTGACCATCGGCCTGCGCCGGGGTCTAGGTGCTCCCTAGAAATGTATACAGATTGGCGCGTATTGTCCAATCCGGGTGGGGTTCGCTGGGGCCGAGACTGATCAATTGCGCATCCGGAGGCGGGCCAAGGCAGTCACTGCCGCCAGGCCCCCGGCCCCGAGCAGCATGGCCGCGCTTATCCCAAGGGTCCCTGCGAGCACGCCGGCCAGGACGGCACCGATCGGGTTTGTTCCCTGAAAGACCGTTGTATACAGGCCCATGACGCGGCCCCTGAAGCGATCGGTAGCCGCTTGCTGAACGGTGATCATGGCGTTCTGGATCGTCGAGATCTGCGCGAACCCAAGGGCACCGGCGAGGGCGAACGCCAGCGGTGGCCATGAGGTCAAGGCCAGCGCGCCCAGAAGGACCGCCAGGCCGGCCGCTCCGCCCAACAGCCAAGGCCGCCTGTCGCCTCGCGCGAACATGGTCACGGCAAACGTTCCGGCGAGGGCTCCGGCACCCCAGACAGCCATGAAGGCACCGTACCCACCACCGCCGAGGCCCAAGGTTCGCGACGTGTAGAGAGGTGCGAGTGTTTGAAAGGCCTGGACGCCCAGGACGCCGGCGGCCGACAGGATGAACATGGCCCACCGGATACGCGCGTCGCGGGTTGCAAACCGCACGCCCTCGCCAAGGGACCGTATGACACTCGCGCTGCCCGGCGATGCGGGTCGAGCATGGCGCCGAAAGCGGCGGAGGATCCAGATCGAACCGGCGACGACAACGGATGCAACGGCCGACAGCACGAAGCAGGCGACGACGCCCACTGTCGCGATCAGGCCGCCGGCCACGGCCGGACCGATGAAGCGCGTGACGTTCCAGGCCGTTGCGTGCAGCGACACCGCGCTGGGCACCTCCTCGATAGGCACGAGGTCGGTCAGGAAGGATTGCCTAACTGGCAGCTCAGCCGCGGTGATGACTCCGAAGAGCAGCGCGAACGTGATCAGCATTGGAACGCTCGACAGGCCGAGATACACGCTCGCGGCCAGCACGCTGGCGTGGACCGCGGCGGCGGCCTGCGTGACCAGCAGGACACTCGACCGGTTGACACGGTCGGCGAGGACTCCACTCAGCGGTGACAGGAAGAGGGCGGGCAGGAACAGGGAGGCGGAGATGATCCCCAGCTCGAAAGCGCTCGCCCCGCCCTCGACCGCCAGCCAGGGAATGGACACGAACAGGACCCACACCGCAGTGCCGCGAGCCAGCATCCCCGTGAAGTAGATGCGGTATCCGCGATGGTGCAGCGCCTGGAATCCCTGCATTCCGCGAGTGAACACGGGAGGGAAGGTCGACCTCACCCAGACCGCGTGGGGTGACAAGGGCGCTTCGACACAGATACCCTCCGCGACACAGGTTCGCTGGCTCTGCCCTGAGTGGCAGGCGTCCGTTAACCCTTCGTTCGCATCCGGGCAAGGCGCCTGTCGAGAATGTATACAGACGCGCGCTACTTGTCCATGTTGGCGGCGCAGGACCGCAGTTTGAACGTCCGCCTC
>CAYRMQ010000040.1:0-23958 GCA_964425305.1 uncultured Anaerolineaceae bacterium
GCATGTACAAGAACGACCGGACCCGCAAGGAGATCCTCGTCGACTTCGGCTTCCGCCTGCCGAGCGCCCTCGACAACCGGCCGCTGACCTTCGACGAGTTCGAGGACCACCTCAACCAGGTGATCTACATGAGCGCGACGCCCGGCCCGTACGAGCTGCAGCGCGCCGAACAGGTGGTGGAGCAGCTCATCCGCCCGACCGGCATCGTCGACCCGACCGTCGAGGTCCACCCCACCGAGGGCCAGATCGACGACCTGATGGATCGGATCAAGGAGCGCGTCGACCGGGGAGAGCGGGTACTGGTCACCACGCTGACCAAGAAGATGGCAGAGGACCTGGCCGACTACCTGCACGAGATGGGCGTGCGCGTCAGCTACCTCCACAGCGAGGTCGACACGCTCGAGCGCGTGCAGATCCTGCGCGACCTGCGCCTCGGCGTGTACGACGTGCTCGTCGGCATCAACCTGCTCAGAGAAGGCATCGATCTGCCCGAGGTCACGCTGGTGGCCATCCTCGACGCCGACAAGGAGGGCTTCCTGCGCTCGGCGTGGTCACTGATCCAGGTCAGCGGCCGGGCGGCGCGCAACATTGGCGGCGAGGTGGTGATGTACGCCGACACGATCACCGAGTCGATGCAGGTGGCCATCGACGAGACGAACCGGCGGCGGTCGGTCCAGGAGTCGTACAACCGCGAGCACGGCATCGTGCCGCAGACGATCGTCAAGGAGATCCGCGACATCAACGATAGGTTGCGGGCGGTGGCCGAGGCGTCCGCGGGCTACGGCGCGGAGGGTCGCGCGCGCGAGCTGTCAGAGATGAGCCGCGAGGAGATCGCCAAGCTGGTGGGCCAGCTGGAGGCCGAGATGAAGGCCGCCGCGCGCGAGCTCGAGTTCGAGCGGGCGGCGGCGCTGCGTGACGAGATCCAGTCGATCCGGCTGCGCGTGCTGGAGGAGGACGCGTCGGTGAAGGTGGCACGCGACGCCGAGCGGGCGGCGGCCGACGGGAGGGCGGCCGAGGGGAGGGGTCAGCCTCCGCCGGCCCCCACGGCCAAGCCGTCGGAGCGGGCAGCCGCGCGCAAGGCCGGCGAGCGACGCGGTCGTCGGGCCATCGCCGCCGGCGAGGTGCCGGGACTGGAGGTTACGTCGGTGACCGTGCTACCCGCACAGGAAGAGCCCGCCGCGACGGTCGACGGCATCCCGATCATCGGCGAGGCACCGGACGAGGGCACCGCGTCGGACTGGCTGCCCGGCATCAAGGATGAGCACGAGGGCGACGATCAGGGCTGGATGGCGCGCTGGCTCGAGCGGCCAACGTGGGACACGCGCGTCACGCCCAACGTGATCAAGCGCACCGGGGAGCGCCCGACCCGCCGCCAGGGGAGGCGCCGCTGTCGCTAGCCAAAGGTCCGCCAGACGAACGAGGACCGGTCAAGGCAGGGTCCGTTCTCCGTCTCTGAAAGTACGCCGCGTCCGGTGGTTGGTCACTCGGCGTGGCTCTGTCGCCGGAGGCGCGGCCGCAACTGTAATCAAGAATCGAGTTGACGTCGCAGTGGCGCAGCCATAGCATCGCCGCATCGGGTAGCCCCAGCATCCGCAGCCAATTGGGGGTCGGAGGTGCCAGCGCGGCCAAGGGATAGGCAGCCGGCGACGTAGCGTGCGCCCCTTGGGGAGGGCAGCGGCGCCGGACCGGTGGCATCGGTCTCGTCGCCCATGCCTGCAATCTGCCTGTACCGCGCCGATCCGCTTCAAGAGAGGAAGGTGTGCCAAGGCGGAAACACACCTCACGAATGGGGGGAAGAGCCGAAGGTGGTCGTGCGCTGACGATCCACCACGAAGGAGGAGGGAGACTCCATGGCGTTACCGTCGCGTCCAGCATCGATCCTGCTGGTAATGCTTCTGGCGCTTGCGTTGCCGGCAGTCGCGCTGGCCGAGCACAGCAGCTTTCCGAGCACTAACAACATCCGTGCTCTTGGGCACAGCCCGCATCCGGCCTCGTTCGACGTTCCGGCCGCCCAGCGCGAGATCAGCTCTGACCTGGCCTTCTGGGGCAAGACCGCCTACCAGGGCAACTACGACGGCTTCCGGATCATCGACATCTCCGCGCCCGGCAAGCCGAAGCTGCTCTCACACCCCCGCTGTAACGGCGACCAGGGCGACGTCGTGGTCTGGGAGAACATCCTGGTTCGTTCGTGGAACTCGCCGGCGCCGAGTGGCCGCTTGTGCATGGGCGAGCCCGTGCCGGTGGGCTTCGAGGGCGTCCACGTCTTCGACGTCAGCGACTCGAGGGATCCGGTGTTGCTCACCGCCGTCGAGTTCAGCGCGGCGGGGGCCGCGGACCGTGGAACGGCCGACGGCTGCGGCTCGCATACCACCACGCTGGTGCCCGACCTGGGCAACGACCGGCTGATCATCTACAGCAACAACTCGTCGGGCGACGGCCGGCCGGTATGCAACGCAATGAACATCATCGAGGTACCGCTGAGCGAGCCGGAAAACGCCAGCCACATCGGCTATGTGCCGATCACCGGCGGCTCGCTGGGTAGCAACAATGGCTGCCACGACGCTGGCGCGATCTTGGGCGACGTGAACCTGCTGGCCTGTGCCAGCGGCCACGCGGCCAACGTGTTCTCGATCGGGGCCCCGCTGGGCGGCACGCTCGAGGCGCCGCACTTCCTGTACTCGGTCGAGGAAGCCGACGGCTCGAGCAACAAGGTCGGCGTAGGTGGACGCTGGCACTCGGCCAGCTTCACCTGGGACGGGCAGGTGCTCGTGCTCGGCTGGGAGCCTGGCGGTGGCGGCCAGGCGGAGTGCGAGGCTGCGGACCCGGATATCAAGAAGAGCATGTTCTTCTACGACGCCAGTACCGGTACGAAGCTGGGCCAGTGGGTGCTTGAGCGACCGCAGGGGCCGGACGAGAACTGCACGGTCCACAACTACAACATCGTCCCGCTCAGGAGTGGACGATACGTGGCCGTGGGCGGTCACTATCAGGCCGGCACCTGGGTCGTGGACTTCACCGACCCGGCGGCCGCGCACGCCGTAGCCTGGGCTGATCCCGACTCGCTCGGGTCCGGACCGTTCTGCTCGGCCACCAGCCCTCCGGGCTGCGAGCTGGGCGGAGCTTGGTCGACCTACTGGTACAACGGTTTCATCTACGAGTCGGACATCACCCGAGGGCTGAACGTCTACCGGGCCAGCCACAAGGCGCTGTCCGGCGACATCCGGCTGCTCCACCTCAATCCCCAGACGCAGCTGTTCTCGCTGCCCTGACGGGTCACCCCGCCGAAGCCGGATTCGTCTGGCAACACCGAGGGCGGCCTTCAAGGCCGCCCTCTCCTTCTCGGGTCTTGGGTCTACATCTCAGGCGACGAACAGACCTCCGCCTCGAGGTTACGCATCGACTGAGCTGCGGCGGTGATCGTTGCCCCACGCGTGGCTGGATCGTCGACGCCGCGCACCAGGTCACCCATAAGCCCAATCGCGGAGTCCCTCACCGACATGCCGTCGGGCCCGAGCCTGAGGGCCCGCAGATTGGTCATCGCCTGTTCGATGGGCTCGGCCAGCCGTTGCGCGTCCGCCGTCTCGCTCAGCCCCTCGAGCTCGCCGACGAGGTTCGACAGGCCGGCCTCATTGGTCGGATCGCACAGCTCGGCCAATGCCGCCTCCTGATCGGGCGGGACGGTGGGCGGAGCGGATGTGACGCGAGCGGCAGGCGTCGGCGTTGCAGGCGGCGGGCTCGGCGCGGCCGTGCCGCAAGCCGCCATCAACAAGACGCACGCAATCAAACGCGCTCGGATTGCCCACCCGGACATGCGCAGCGACCTCCTTGTCCGCCCCTACGATAGCCCGACGCCGGGCTCCTGGTGACTGACGGTCCGAGCGCCATTCAATGGCCCACGGGAATTCAGCCCACAGACGAGCCCGGCCAGTCGACCGAATCTCCCGCACCGCCGCTACGCGAGTCGCCGCTAGGCGAAGAGGCGGTGTGGCGCAGCAGATGGAACTCCTTGTCGCCGAGCAGGCTGGGCTTTCGCACGACGAGCGTGTGCTCATCGAACGACGTCACGAGCCCGACCTTCTCGCCGTCGCTGCCATACACCTTCCAGCCAAGCTCTGGATCATGTCGATTTCGGTCTTCACGGCGTTGTCCTTTCCCCCGCATGAAACTCCCTGGAACCCATTCGCGGCTGAGGGGGCCAAGCGTAATGGTCGATCACAGGACCGTTACGCACATCGCCAGCGAACGACAGCGTTACGTCCGCGTCGCATCGGTTAAGCCTCGCGCACGAAATCGGAGGGTCGCACGGCGCTGGTAGAGTCCAACCATGGACCAGCGAGACGCAGCGGCCGCGGCTGAGTCCGCCGACGAGGCGACCACCGGGGCCACCGATAGCAAGGCGCCGACAAGGAGGGCTTCCTGCGCTCGGCGTGGTCACTGATTCAGGTCAGCGGGCGGGCGACGGGCAACGTGGGCGGTGAGGTGGTCATGTACGCCGACACGATCACGGAGTCGATGCAGGTGGCCATCGACCGAGACGAACCGGCGCCGATCGGTGCAGGAGGCGTACAACCGCGAGCACGGCATAGTTCCGCAGACGATCGGCAAGGAGATCCGCGACACCAACGACCGGCTGCGGGCGGTGGCCGAGGCGAGCGCCGCGTACGGCGCCGAGGGGCGCGCCCGCGAGCTATCCCAGATGTCACGGGAAGAGATCGCCAAGCTCATCGGTCAGATGCAGGCCGAGATGAAGGGCGCGGCCCGCGAGCTCGAGTTCGAGCGGGCGGCGGCGCTGCGTGACGAGATCCAGTCGATCCGGCTGCGCGTGCTGGAGGAGGACGCGTCCGTGAAGGTGGCACGCGACGCCGAGCGGGCCGCGGCCGAGGGGAGGGGTCAGCCGCCTGCGGCACCAACAGCCAAGCCGTCAGAGCGGGCGGCGGCGCGCAAGGCCGGCGAAAGAAGGGGCCGGCGGGCGATTGCGGCCGGCGAGGTGCCGGGGTTGGACGTGACGTCGGTGACCGTGCTACCTGCCGAGGTGGGACACGCGCGTCACGCCCAACGTGATCAAGCGCACCGGCGAGCGGCCCAAGCGAAGCTCGGGCCGCGGCGTTACCGCTGATCGGTGGAGATGAGCCGGAAGCCAGACTTCTTCATCATCGGCGCTCCGAAGAGCGGCACGACCTCGATGTACGAGTACCTCAAAGGGCACCCGCAGGTCTACATGTCGCCGTCCAAGGAACCCAAATACTTCTCACCCGATGTGCTGGGCGGGCGACCTCGCCGGCTGCACTATCCGGAGGACGAAGCCGGGTACCTGGCGCTCTTCGACGGCGCCGGCGAAGCGAAGCGCGTCGGCGAGGCTTCCACAACCTATCTCTACTCGCCGAAGGCCGCGACGCTTATCCATGACTTCCAGCCGGCTGCCTGGATCGTGGCTATGCTCAGGGATCCCGTCGAGATGGTGTACGCGATGCACAACGAGCGCGTATCGAATGGGAGGGAGGAGATCCTGGACTTTGAGGAGGCACTGGAGGCGGACGAGGATCGCCATGCCGGCAGGCGTCTGCCACCGGGCTCGAACGAGCTCGGTGCCACTTATCGCCATCGTGCGCTATTCGGTGCGCACCTCAAGCGCTGGTTCGAAACGTTCGGGCGCGAGCGGATACACGTGATCATCTTCGAGGACATGGTGGTTGATCCCGCCGCAGCTTTCCGCCGCCTGCTGCAATTTCTGGACGTGGACGACGACTACGTACCGCCTTCCTTCACGGTGTACAACGCGAGCCACCGGCGCAGGCGTGGCCCACTGCGCCGGCTGCTCAGGAGCCCGCTCGCCACGTGGACCGCACGAGACCTCCTGCCGCGGGTGCTGGGTCCCGATAGGGCGACCAACGTCATGCGCAGCCTCCATCACAGCCGGCTTGATCGCCGCGTGGCTCCTCGACCACCCCTTGCGCCCAACCTCCGTCGTCGACTGGAGCTCGAGTTCGCGTCCGACGTCGCCTTACTCAGCGAGCTGCTGGACCGTGATGTGGCAGCGCTGTGGTGGAACGTCGACCGGTCGGCAGGAACTCCCGACCTGCCGATGGTGACCGACTCAAGCTGACGCTGTACGCGTCAGGCGTCCGGCACTCGCCGAAGCAGCAGGTCACGACCGGATCGCGACCGTGCCAGGCGCCTGGCGATCTGAACCGCGATTCGTCCCAATCTCGTGCCCGGGACTGCGACGATCGCAGATCCGCGGTCGTGATCGGCGATTCGCCACTTGTACGCCTCGCCACCCCGAAGGAAGCGGTACTCGGTCACGCCCTCCTGAAACGCGTTCCGCATCGTCAGCCAGCGCAGCACACCGCCCACCGAATACTCGTCCCATCTCGAGTCGCGCCCGGAGTTGTACTGGAAGTGCACGCCGGCGTAGCTGAAGTCGAGATGGCTGGCCACTGCCCGACCCCCGACTTCGAGGAAGGAGAGTCGGAGCCAGCCGTTCTCCAGCGCCCGTGCCGCAAAGTCCCGATAGAAGGGCTCCCGACCCAAGAGCGAGGAGCCGCTCGGCCAGCGCGCACGATGCAGGTCGAAGAACGTGTCCAGATCCGTCACCAACGTCTCGCCGTCAGTCGTGACGCGGTAGCGAGCATCGTGTTCGCGGAACAGCCGGCGCTCGCGCCGGCGGACCTGCTCACGTTGGTTGCGGCTGAGCGAGCGGAGGTAATCGTCCCAGTCGGTTCCGGAGAACGTTGCGGATGGGCTACTGGATGTGTGGATGGCGCTACCGCCCACCAACTGGTCCCAGCGCTCGATCTCGGGCGACGCGTCGAAGAGCAGAATGTCAACGCTCAGCGGTGGGCTTCCAACGCGCTCTCTCAGGTGATCGCCCACGCGTGGTCCATCGGCCGGGTGGCAGACGGGACCCAGCTCATCCGCCGCGCCGTGGCCGAGGAAGCGTGCGAGCCGCAGCGGCCAACGCTCCTCCAGACAGAGCGGCATGATCGCGACGACTCGATCGTCGCTGTCGAGCATGGGCAGAATCAATGACCTTCGTCCGCGGGCGTACGAGGACCACCATGCTTCTGCCCACTCGGGCGTCGAGAAGATGCGCCGGCTCAGCCGCGCCAGCCGCGCCCAGTCGGCCCTCAGCAGGTTGAAATCGAGGGCCTGGCCAAGCCGCAGGCCGGCTCCACTCACCGGACCACGCGTCGTGCGAGCCGCCGCAACGCGCGCCAGGCAGACGGTCGCGCGTGCACCCAATCGGCGGGCAGGCCGGCGCGTTCCAGATCATGCCGTGTGCGGCGGTAGTCGTAGGGCACGGCGTACCAGCGCGCCGTGCGCGTGCTCGTGTCGAGCAGCATGAACCGGACGCGCGGATGCCGCTCGAGCTGGCGTGACTGGCCGACGCTCCCCGGATTGAGCAGGTAGCGATGACCGGTCTCGAGCTGCCGCGGCGCGACGTGCACGCGCAGGCGCCGGACGGCGTGGCCGATCTGGCGGAAGGCGGCTGGCTGATGCGTGTGGCCGAGGATCAGCAGACGGGCATCTGGCAGGACGTCGCGCATGTGGGCGAATTGCCGCGCCGCCTGACCTCGCGTGAGGATGTACTCCTCGGCACTGTCAAGAGCCGCGTGCGCCACCACGAGCTCGCCCTCCGTGAACCGATCTGGCAGGCCGCCGATGTGGTCGCGCGTCGAGTCGGACAGTACGCCCTGCGTCCATGCCAGAGCCCGCCTGGCTCGCTCGACGAAGCGGTCGCCGCTGATCCGTCCGAGCACGAAGAGCTCGTGGTTGCCGAGTATCTGAATGGCGCCTACCTCCGTCAGGCGCGCCACGCACTCGTTGGGGTGAGGGCCATAGCCGATGGTATCGCCGGCGGATACGAGCCGCTCGCTTCCCAGCTCGTGGAGATGCTCAAGCGCCGTCTCGAGCGCAGGCAGGTTGCCGTGCACGTCGGCGACAATTCCCCAGCGTGTCACCGTCGCGCGAGATGGGTCAGCGCGTCGACCGCGCGCTGGCCAGCCAGCTGTACCGTCGGCAGTGGGTCACTTAGCGCCAGGCCGGACTTCGCCTGGCAGGCCGCCGCCCAGCGAAGCCAGCCGAACAAGGACATCCCGGCCTCGCGCGCGGCTGCCTTGTCGGCCCAGCGGCACCAACGAACGCCGGATCGCGCGATGGGCGGGAGGGGGAGGGCGGTGCCCGTCAGGTCGGCGTATGCGATGGCCGGCAGGTTCACGCCGGCCACGGCGCCGGGGTGGTGCCACAGGTTGTAGCGCGGGTTGATCTCCAGCAGATAGAGCCTCCCGTCGGGCGCGCGTTTGAAGTCGATCTTCATTACGCCGATCAGGCCCAGTTGGTCGCGCACGCGGCGGCCACCCTCGAAAACGTCGCGGTCGTTGATGACCTGGAGAGCGGTGGTGTGTCCGAATGCTGCCGGTCTCGTGCGAATCTTGCCGCCGGTGAACTCGCCAAGCGCTCGCCCGTTGGCCGACACGTAGGCGTGGTAGCTGACGACGGCGCTCTCTGGACCAGCCACCAGCTGCTGCGCGACGAGCGACAGGCCAAGGCGCCGCGCGGCGTCCCAGAGATCGAGCAGCTTCTCTTCGGAGTGGGCGACGGCGGCCTTGCCGCGGCCGTGAAGGAACTCCCAGCGGCCGTCTCGCCGGACCGGCTTGACGAGAGCCGGGTAGGGCATTCGCTTCGGCAGCTTGCGACGCCGCGGGCCGAGCACGATCGTGACCGGCACCGGCAGACCGAACTTCTCGGCGAGAGCCAGGAACCTCGACTTATCGACGAGATCTTCGACCATCTCAGCGGACGGCAGCAGGAAGTCGAAGTGCCGCTCGAGCCGGGCACGAGCCCTGGAGATGGCCAACAGTTCCGAGTCCTGCTGATAGAAGAGAACGAGGCGCGAGGCGCGGCGCTCGCCCAGCCGGATCAGGCTCTCGACGAGACGATCCGCTTCGCGCCATGGATCAACCGGGGGCAGCGCGCCGACGACGTTGCGCGAACGGCGGAGAGGGCTGCCCCTCTCGGCCATGACGATCGCCCTGATCCCCGCCAGACGTAGGGCGGCGAGCATGTCGACATCACCCAGCAGCAACGCCAACGGAGGCTCGGCCGCGGCATCTGCCGCTCGAGAGCTGCCCCTCCCGAAAAGACTGTTCGTGGCGGACCGGCTCGCGTCGTAGCCGGCTGTAACCCGCGAGTTCTCCATCGCCCACCCGATGAATGTCGTTCCCCGCCGACAGTATCACGGCCTCGCCAGCCGGAGTCTGCCGTCGGTCGGCGGAGAAGGCTGCCCGCCCCGTCCGGGAGCACTCGCCGGCTGCCTGACTTTGTCACCCCGTCGCCGCCCGGCTGACCCTCTCGAAAACGTCCTCGAGCGCCCGTCCGGCGCTGGACCACGAGAAGTGTTGCGCGACGTAAGCGCGGGCCCGGGAGTCGGGCGCCGCTCCATGCCCGGCCGCTCTCAGACGGCCGACGATGGCTCGGGTAAAGTCGGCCGGATCGTCAGCGACGACTATCGGTGGAGGACCCAGCGGCGTATCGAGGCCGGCAGCGGCGAGAGATGAGGCGACGCAGGGCAAGCCCATCGCCATCGCCTCGAGCAGCTTGTTCTGGATGCCGGCGCCATAGCGAAGGGGAGCCGCGAAGACAGCCGCACGCTCCAGGTGCGGCCGCATGTCATCGACGAAGCCGGTCAGCGTCACTCCACTGTCCAGCGCCCGCTGCCGCAGGCTGGGCGACGGGTCGCGCCCAACGATGCGAAGCGATACTTCGGGTACGTCGCGCCGGACGAGGGGCAGGATGACGTCGATCAGGTACGTCGCCGCGTCGGCGTTGGGACCGTAGTCCAGGGCGCCGCTGAAGACGACTTCGTCGCCCAGACGGTCCGTCTGCCGTCGCCAGCGGTCCAGATCGACTCCGTTGGGAACGAGCGCGAGGCGCCGGTCTGCGTTCGACCGCGCCCCGGCCACGGCTCGCCGGTCACGCGCTGAGGCGAATAGAGCGGCGTCGCTGCGGCGGAGGATCGTCTGCTCGCGCCGGCGATTGGCCGCGTAGCGCAGCGCCAGCATTGGCCGCTCGCGGGCAGGGACAAACGCCATTCTGCGTCGAAGGTGCAGTGTCTCGGAGTCACACAGGTCGACGACGATCGGAACGCGTCCCGCCAGCAGCCGAAACAGCCCGAACGCAGGCCGTGCGGCGAGCAGGACGACGTCGACTTCGCCGCGCAGGGCAGACTCCTGAATTTCACCGGCGAGCCGCCTCAGCGCCGGGTCGGCGAACCCCAGTGCCCGCCTGATCCGATGGGCGATGGTCCGCCGCTCACCGATCAGACGAACGTCGGCGAACTTCTGGAGCTCGCGCACGTCGTCGGGCTCGACGTCGCGCGCAACCAGGCTGACGAGGCCTATCACGTGGCGCTGGGACAACTCGCGAATCAGGAAGTAGTGCCGCAGTCGGCCGCTGGTCAGCGGGTATGGCAGCCCGTCAGTCACATACAGGACGCGCACTCGACTCGACCAGTCACTTGCTGCTCCGGGCTGCCAAAACTCAGATACGTCCGGGCACGAATCAGAACGTACAGCCAACCGGCCCGCCACGTCGACCGGGCTTGCTACTTCGAAACTGAAAGCCCGACGCCGGCCGCCGAAACCGCCCAGCGACATTCGGCGTAGAGGATGCTTGAGGACATGGTTGCTTGGCAGCAACACATTGGGCCGTCGGCGCTATTGACGTAGGTAGATGGTCCTGTATCGTTTCAGACGGTTGTTCACCCTCCCGGTCAGGGTCTTCGAAGAACACCGTGGGCTTCACGCACTAATCAACGGCGGCCTCCCAGCTGGCCGTTAGTGCATACGTTGGTGGGCACTTGGCAGAGAGAGAGTGGGGTGGGCAGGGCACGATGCCGTCCATGGAACGGCTCGTCCGGACGGACGATCCCGCGCGACGATGGGCACTTCGCTGGCTGCGGCTGGTGGGCGTGGCGATCCTTGGCGGGGCTATCCTCGCCGCCCTGGTTCACTCGAGCGGCGTGTTGAGCGAGCTGCTTTCGCTGGCCGCGGGAGCACTCGGAGCGCTCGTCCTGGCCGGCGCGATCTGGATTCGAGGTGGCTACAGCCTCAGCCAGCGGCCGGACTACGCCGAGAGTGGCTGGTCGGCGCTCCACTCCGAGCTGGCGCGCAGCCGGCGTCACGAGCGGCAGTTCGCGTTGATCGGCATACCGGCCGATGTCTGGTCGTCTCCATCCGCCGACTTGACCGAGCGGACGGCCCTCGGGCTGAGCGTCGCCGCCTCCCTCCACGCAGTGCTTCGGACGCCGGACCGCGCCTGGCTAGATGGGTCGTCGCTGCATGTGCTGCTGACTGACTGCGACAGGAGCCAGGCAGAAGCCTTCCTGCAGCGGGCGCGAAGCCGCATGCCGCAGCTCTTTCCCGTCGACCGCGTCAAGCTTGCGGTCTTTCCCGACCACGGCATCACCGTCGGCGCTCTGCTGGCTGTGCTGCAGCAGGCTGATCCCGAGCAGAACGCCGAAGGCCAGCGTGCACCCGAGGGCGTGACGACGTGACCATCTTCGCCCGCCGGATCGAGATCGCCCAGCCGCTCGACGGGCGCTTTTACCCCTACGCACGACAGTATCTGAAGGCGAAGCGGGCCTTCGACATCATCTTCTGCACGGTGATACTGCTGCCGGTTGCCGCCGTTGCGCTGCTGTGCGCGCTGGTGGTTCGTCTCGACTCGCCCGGACCCGTGCTGTTCACGCAGGTCAGGGCGGGCAGGGACGGCAGGCCCTTCCGCATGTACAAGTTCCGGACGATGGTTCAGAACGCCGAGGAGCTGAAGGCGTCACTGGCTCACCTCAACGTGCTGCCACCGCCGGACTTCAAGATTCCCAACGACCCGCGCGTCACCCGAGTTGGGAGACTCCTGCGCAAGACGAGCCTGGATGAGCTGCCGCAGTTCATCAACGTGCTCAAAGGTGAGATGAGCCTGGTCGGGCCGCGGCCCTGTTCAATAGGTGTCGATTCGTACGCGCTCTGGCACAGCGAGCGCCTGGAGGTCCCGCCCGGTATCACCGGCATCTGGCAGCTGGAAGGTCGCCACACGAGCTCGTTCGACCAGCGGCTGCGCCTCGACATCAAGTACATCGAAGAGATGTCGCTGCTGCTCGACATCAAGCTCATCCTGCGCACCGTCCTCGAGGTCTTCAAGGGCAGCGGCGAGTAGGCGCGCCGGCGCTGGTCATCCTCGCAACGTACGTCTTCTACAACATCCTCAAACAGCTCGTGCTGCGCAGGCTCACGGGTAGTCACTGTCTTGGAGCGCGCATACGCTACCGTCTATGTGGCCATCGTCGCCGGTGCCGTCGCGCTAGTCGACATCATGAGCGATCCAGCATTCGTGCTCGGCGCTGCAGCAGCACTCGTGTCGTTCGAGGTGCCGGCACGCGGCAGCTGGTATCGCCGACACCTTCCCCGAGCTTTGTGATTCCCGCTGCGCTTCCTGCGCTGAGGTCACGGTGCCGATCGGTTAAATGCGCTGAGAGCGAAGAAAGTGTGGTCTGCTGGCATCACCCTGCTTGTCGGAGGACGCGTCGTGCGGTACCTTTGCCGCTCAAAACTACGGTGGGAGTCCATGGATGGCGTCACGGCAGGTTGATCCTGCTCCGCGCTTCTCGGCGGCGGGCGCCGCCTTCCTCAGCTTTCTCTTTCCCGGTCTCGGCCAGGGCTACCTGAGACAGCTCAAGGCTGCCGCGATCTTTGCACTGCCGGCAATCGCCCTGGTGGCACTCGTAGGCATCTACCTGTCGGATGGCCTGACCTCGGCCGCGCTCCGCCTGCTCGATCCGGCGGTCGCGCTGGCCGCGACCGTGCTCATCGTCCAGTTCGGGTTCTGGCGCGCGTTCAGTGTGCTCCACGCCTGGCGGACGGGCCGGCGCACGAGGGTCGCTGCCATGCTCGTTCCACTCCTGATCGCGGCGATCACGCTGAGCCATGGCTACGGCGCCTGGTACACGTTCGGCTTCATGCAGGCAGGCGAGCGGATCTTCGAGGAGGACGTGGCGCTCGACACGGACCTCTGGCCAGAGGAGGACGATCTGTTCCGGCCGCCGCCGACCGGTCCCGACGGCGAGCCGTTGCCGACCGAAGGTCCGGTCAGCGGGCCAACGGACCCCGGCGACCCGGATGAGACGCCGGTCGACTCCGACGAGCCGCCGGTCGAGCAGGTCCCCGACGACGAGGAACCGACCATCGAGCCGGGCCCCGCCCCGCCCAACGTCAACCCGCGAGACCTGGACGGCGCTGATGACGGCTGGACGAACGTGCTGCTCGTGGGCGTCGACTGGGCGCTCGGGCGAACGCACGCGTTGACGGACACGATGATCGTGGTCAGCGTCAATCGCAGCAACAACGACGTCTACATGTTCAGCTTTCCGCGGGACATCGCCGAGTTCCCGCTCTACGACGGCGGCAGGTACATGGGTCGTCTCAACACTTTCGCCAGCTACGCCCGCCGAAACCCGGACCGCTACCCGGGCGGTGGCATGCGCGCCCTCAGCCGGCAGATCGGTTTCCTGCTGGGCGTGCCCATCGACCACTACGCCGCGGTCAACATCCCCGGCTTCAAGACGGTGCTCGACACCGTTGGTGAGATAACCGTCTACAACCACCGAGCGATCAACGATCACCACCGGAACTTCTATCTGCCGGTCGGTGAACATCGCCTGGACACCGTCGCGACGATGCACTTCGTGAGGAGTCGCCACGGCCCGGGCAACAACGACTTCGTCCGCGCCGCCCGGCAGCAGGAGGTGCTTGCCGCTCTACGCAGGGAGATCCTGCGGGCGGATCGTGTTGGTGACCTGGCGCGCATCATCGATGGCGTCTCGCGCGTGCTCAACACAAACTACCCGCCTAGCCAGATCAACGAGGCGTTGCGCGTAGCGGAGCTCGCCGGCCGCCGGCCGACGGACAGTTGGGTGTTCGGCTCGCCGACATGGGCGGTGCACCCGCCGCTGAGCGAGACAGGCGGACGCTGGATCATCCGCCTGCGGATGGACAGAATCGCCGCCCTCTCACGGCAGGTCTTCGGCCCGGCGAGCCTCTACTAGACGGCCGACGAGCGTCGGCCTGCGCTCGTCTCGGCGTCTCGGGCGAGACGCGCCTCGACCATGCCGGTGATCTGCGCCACCACTTCCGACATCGGCTGCGTGGCGTCGATGACCGCGAAGTCGGAGACGATGCGGGCCAGCGCCAGGTACTCCTGACGGCGCCGCTCTAGCGCCGCCACGTCGTGCTCCCGTTTTCGGGCGAAGAGCACCTCCGCCGGCGCGTCGAGACAGACGACGAAGTCAGGCCGGGGATACCAGCGGCGCAGCACCTGGCCGTGCAGCCGCGCGACGAGGCTCTGACCGGGCCGGCGCATGACATGACTGGCGTAGTAATCGTATAGGAAGTGACGGTCGAAGACCACCACGTACCCGCGGCGAGTGTATGAGCGGGCGATCAAGGCGCGATACCACTCCTCGGCCAGCCAGGCCAGCAACCTGAGCGCCGAGTATCCATCGTTGAGCACCTTCCGTGCGCCACCGCCGGCGGCCCCATGGCCGGCGCTGCCCGCGGTCCGGCGTGCCGCCTCGCCGGGCGACCGGAGCCGCCGCGAGCGCTTGAGCGCAAGGACCAGGCGCGTTGTCGGCAACATCCGCCCGCTGCTCTCGAGGTTGACTCCCATGTACAGGTGGCGCGCCGGCACGGGCAGTGCGCGGACGACTTCCCGCGCGATCGTCGACTTGCCCGCGCCGTCCGGTCCGACGAGTGCGAGTGTCCTCATGCGGGCGCGTGAGCGACCTAGCCGGAAGCGGCCACACGCCCGCCCCCGCGCTGGTTGCGAAGGTCTGCGTGCCACGCCGCCTGCAGGGCCAGACCCTCGTGCGGCGAGATCATCGGCCGGTACCCGAAGTGAGCTGCTGCCTTCGACGTGTCGGCGGCAGTGTCTCTCTGGTCTCCGGGGCGCGGCTCCTGGTAGTGGATGACCGGTTCGACTCCGAGCACCTCGGCCAGCTGGTCGATCGCATCGACGAGGCTGATCGATTCAGCGCCGCCGAGGTTGTAGACCTCGCCCACGCGACCGTTCGTCAGCGCCGCGACGGTGCCCCGGACGCAGTCGTCGACGTACATGCTGGAGCGCGTCTGCCGGCCATCGCCATAGACCCTCAACGGCCGCCCATCCAGCAACGCTTCGCAGAAGATGTGGTAGGCCATGTCCGGGCGCTGCCTGGGCCCATAGACCGAGAAGTAGCGGAGGATCACGGCCGGCAGGCCGAAGTTGACCATGTATGCGCGGACGAGATGCTCGGCTGCGAGCTTCGTCACGCCGTAAGGCGAGACAGGGAAGGTCGGCATCTCCTCGTCACCGACCGCCATCCGCCCGTACACCGACGATGTCGAGATGTGCAAGAAGCGTTGGATGCCGGCGTCCCTGCTCGAGGCCAGCAGCCGTTCGACAGCCTGCACGTTATTCGTCAGGTAGCTGTCGAACTCGGTCCAGCTGCGCGGTAGCCCGGGCATTGCCGCCTCGTGGATGACGGCATCGACGCCGCGCAGCGCCTCGCGCAGATCATCTCTCCTGAGATCCGCTTCGTGGAACGTGAAGCGCGGGCGAGTAAGCGCGCGAGCCAGATTGTTGATCTTGTAGGAGCGTGGGTATGACTCGACGAAGCCGTCCAGGCCGACGACCTCATATCCGGCGTCGAGTAGAGCCTCGACGAGGTGTGAGCCGATGAACCCCGCCGCGCCGGTGACGAGAACCTTCACGACTGGAGCGCGGCCCCTGACGTCAGCGCGCGAAGTGCCGGTGCTCTGTCCGCGCCTCGAGTTGGCGAAGTGGGGCGATACATCGCCGCGAGCATATCCGAATCGGTCGCACCGCATCCACCACCCTAAGGGACTACTCGGTCGGCTCGGAGCGCGACCGGCGACGCGTAACATGGCGACCGTGGATGAGCCTCTGGCGCGTCTTCGCCGTCTACCCTTCGCGCCTGGAACGAATCGACGCGGGGAGGTGAGCGGAGCCGCGTGGACCTTCGCGCTGCCTTCGCAGAAGCTCAACACCGCGGTGTGCCTCGGCGACCCGCACCCGTCGGCGCTGAGCAGGCTCGCGCTGCTCGCGCAGCGCGTGCGGCTGGTTCCGGCGACGACGCCGCCGGGCCGGTGGAGAGAGGTGGTCGACCGTTACGGCTGGCCCAACGTCGAAGTCGTCGCCGATTCCGTCGTGCACGATACCCGCGGGCTCGACCTCGTCTGGCTGGCCGGCTCTGGGCGCGCCCGGCGCGGGCTGACGAGACCGAGCCAGGCGGGCGCTCTGCTCGGCGCGGCCGGCTCGCTGTACCGCGAGACATTCGTCCGGGGCCGGCGAACGTCGCTGCCGCTGGCCGACCGTCAGGATCGTCTCGTCATGCGCCTGACGCCGCTCTTCGGTGAACCGCGCTCGGCAATCCCGCTGGGTGACACGGCCGCGGCGCTCCACGTCGGGGAGGCCGGCCTCGAGGAGCAGTGGCTGGGTCGCGAGCTTCAGCGCCGCGGCGTCCCGTACGCGACGCCGGCCGCTCGCATCGTGGGGCGGCTGATGCCGCCCGCACCGCTGACTCGGCTGGGCCTGCTGCGCAGTAAGCGGCCCGCCGACGCCACGACGCCGCCCGCTTACATCGTCGACCTCGCGGCTGTGCATGGTTGCGATCTCAGCGGCTTTGGTTGGGCACTCTCGGCAAAGGCGCACTACTCCTCACAGAAGGTGCTGCTGTTCCTGTATCAGGGCGCCGCTGCGCGGCCCGAGTTGGTCGTCAAGCTGACCCAGCGACCGCAGTTCAATCACCACCTCGAGAACGCCCGGCGGGTACTGGCGGCAGTCCAGGCGACGCAGTTCGGGCGAGCCGGTCGCGCGCCGCAGGTGCGCTTCGCCGGCGACTTTGCGGCCGGTTTCGCGGTGGCCGAGCGGGCAGTCGACGGCACGCCGTTCATACGGGCGTCGCAAGGCGGCGCGACGGACCCCCACCTTGCCCAGACGGTCAGCATCCTCGAGGCGCTCGCCACGGAGACGGCGAGGCGCGTCGATTCAGATCAGATCGCCACGGCGCTCGAGTCGCTCGTCGCGCGATTCCTGTCCTCGTACGAGCCCGAGCCGACGATGGCCGACTTCGTGCGGCGCCAGCCGGCACTACTCGCCTCGTGCGACGAGCGGCTGCCACTGGTCGTCTGGCATGGGGACGTCGCCCCGCAGAACCTGATCGTCCGCGACGATGGACAGGTAGCGATGCTCGACTGGGAGAACGGCGAGCTGGCCGGCATGCCGCTGTGGGACCTGTTCCACTTCCTGCTGACCTACGCCGTCTGGTCAAGCCGCCGACGCCGCGTCCTCTCTCGACTCGATGCAGTGCGACGGCACTTCGTCCATCGCTCGCAGCTCACCGACGCATTCGCCGGCTATGTCGATCACTACCGGCGATCGATCGGCCTACCGGCTGGAGCTGTCCGTCCGCTGTTCTGGACATACCTCGCCGTGCAGGCGCTGCGCGAGGCGCCGCGTCTTGACGAGGGCAACCTGGCGAGCGGCCACCAGTTTCGGCTCTTGCGCTTGTTGCTGTCAGAGTCCTCGTCGGCAGGTCTCGGGCTCATCCTTGGCGCAGGTCACGACAGTGGCTGACGGGTCGGCCACCCGGCCAACGCACGCCGCCTTGATCGCGCTCGAGGATGAGGGCGTGCGCTGGTGCCTGCTGCGCGGCGATCCGCTCGTCGAAGCCGATGGCGACGTCGACGTCCTGTTGTCGGCGCGGGACGTGCCGGCGGCGGTGGCACGCCTGCTCGCTCTCGGCTGGCAGGTGACCGAACGCGGCGAGCGGCGCGTGACCCTTGCCCACGGACCGCCTGCCGGACTGCCGCCGGCCCGTGTCGATCTCGCTTCCGACCTGCGCTTCGGTGCCATAGGCGTGCCCGTCGAGGAGATCCTCGACCGGTCGACGACGAGCGGCGCCGTCCGCCAACCCGATCCCGATGACGAATTCTGGCTGCTCGTGCTGCACAGCCTGTTCGACCACGGCACCATGCGGCCACGGCACGCGCATCGGCTGTCACTGCTCGCCGAACACGCGCGGCCGGATGGCCCGCTGGTCAGCCACGTCTTCGCCCGCCGGTCGGCCTGGACACCGGCGAGGGTGATTGAGCTCGCACGGGCAGGCGATTGGGTGCAGCTCGGCGAGTTCGTCGACCGAGCATCGGGGACATCGCGCATGTTGCGCTCCGGCTGTCGGCTCTCCCGGCGTGTCGCCCGACGCCTGCGTCAGGTCGCCGGCCGAGCGCGGTCGGCGTAGTGAACAGAGCGGGCGCCGCCCTGCCCCGAGGGGCCGCCGGCCGAGGGATCGTGCCGCGCGGCCGCGGATGGCTGGCCCGCCGCGTGAGACATGCGCGAGCGCGGCGCGCCGCCCTGGACATCCTGCCGGCGATCCTCGACGGCGTCGCCGACAGTCGGCGTGGCTCCACCCGCGACCAGCGGGTCAACGGCGTCGGCGTTACGCGGTCCGGGCTGGTGGTGGTGGACCTGACGGGCGCCACCGGTGAGCCGGCGCTCCTCAAGCTGGCTCACGACGCGCACCTTTGTCGTAACCTCCGTCGTCATTGGCGTCTGCTGCGCATGCTTCGCCGCCACGCCGGCCTGGACCAGCTGAAGCCGCTGCTGCCCGTTCCGCTCCTGACCGGTCGCCACGCAGGCTGGACATTCGTGCTGGAGAGCCGGCTGCCAGGCAGCAGGCCTGCGCCTACGAAGGCGTCACGGGGCGGAGGGGCGTTCGGCGAGCCCTTGTTGCAACTCGGCGTCGGCGTCATCGGCACGCTCCACCACGCCACGTTGCGTGAAACCCGGGTCGCCGAGCGTGACATCGAACGGTGGGTTTCCCGCCGAACGCGGACCGCAGCAGGACTTGCTGCCGAGCGCTACGGCGCGGGAAGTGAGGAGCCACTATTCGCACTGGCCGAGGAGCTCAGGCGCGCGCTGCTGGGGCGGTCCGCCGCGACGTCGTGGATCCACGGCGACTACTGGCCCGGTAATCTACTGCTGCGGGCGGACGGAACCATCTCCGGTGTGGTCGACTGGGATAGCCTGCGCGGCCATGAGCTGCCGCTGCACGACCTGCTGCACTTCGCGATCACCCTTCGCCGTCTTACTGACCGTCGCCCGTGGGGATGGATGGTGCACGACCTGATGTCGCTCCCCCAGGCGTCAGCCGAGGAGTACGCGGCATTGGCTTCGACCTACGACGCCGCGTGGCGCCCGACCACGCGTCAGGCTCTAGGCCTGTACTGGCTGTGGGGCGTGGAGTCCAACCTCGCCAGGCACCCCGAGACGACCAGAACCGCCGCCTGGATCGACGACAATGTCGGATCCGTGCTGCGCGCGCTCAAGTGAACCGTCCCCGCGTCATCGTCACCGACGCGCGGCGCGGCAGCGCGCTTGCCGTAATTCGCTCTCTGGGCCGCCGCGGTTGGCACGTGACGGCGGCCGACGAGACACGCCTGAGCCCTGGGCTGCATTCGCGCTACGCGGCCGGGCGGCTGCGCTATCCCTCGCCTTCGCGTGCACCCGATGCGGCGGCGGGGGAGCTGATCGAGGCGACACGGAGGCTGGGCATCGACCTGTTGATCCCGGTGACCGAAGACATCATCCTGCCGCTCAACGCGGCCTGGCCACGCGAAACAGCCGTAGGCCAGCTGGCGGTGGCGCCAACGGCCGCGCTCGAGGTCGCCTGGGACAAGTGGCAGACCATCCAGCTGGCAGAGCGACTGGGCGTTCCCGTGCCTCGCGGAGCGCTCGTGCGCGGCGCCGTCGAGGCTGCGCGGGCCGCGGCTGACTTTCGCTGGCCGGTGGTCGTCAAGCCGCGTCGTTCGCGCATCTACAGGCCCGGCCGCCCGCTGCGTCGCCTCGAGGTGCGCTACGCCCGCGACGAGGAGCAGCTTCGACTGTTGGTCTCTGAGGCAGCGGGCGAGACGGATTTGATCGTGCAGGAGTTGTGCCACGGCGAGGGCAACGGCGTCGAGCTGCTGCTCCACGAGGGCCGGGCGCTGGCTGCGTTCCAACACCGCCGCCTGCGCGAAGTGCCACCGACCGGCGGAGCCAGCGCCTACCGCGAAAGCGTAGCCCTCGATCCCACCCTGCTCGACTACTCGCTGCGGCTGCTCGAAGAACTGCGCTGGACAGGCCTGGCAATGGTCGAATTCAAGCTGACGGCGGCAGGCCCCAAGCTGATGGAGATCAACGGCCGTATCTGGGGCTCGCTGCCGCTGGCGGTGGCCAGTGGCATGGACTTCCCGTACCTCATGGCGCGGCTCCTCCTCAAGGGGCGCGACAACCCGGCCGTGCCGCCGAAGACGGACTATGCCATCGGCGTCCGGTCGCATGACCTTGGGCTCGAAGCGAGTTGGATCGCTACGACGCTGTTGCGGCGCCGCCTCGCGCCGGGCCTCGCCTTTCCCCGTCGTCGCGACGTGCTGGCGGCGGCGGCGACCCTCTTCCGGCCGGGCGACAGGTGGGATGTTCGAGCCTGGCAGGATCCGCTTCCTCTTGCCGTCGAAGGACTGCGGCTGGCCAAGCTGCTCGCTGAGAGGGCGACCGGCCGATCGGCGGAGGCCGGAGGCGAGCCCGCCGATGGGCCGTTGGTGTAGGGCGCATGGAGCCATCGCCGGTTGACCGCCAGATCGACGTTCAGGGCCTGTTGACCGTGCAGCTCGAGGATGCTGGCGTGGACGACGTGGCTGCGATCGAGCGGCAGATCGGCCTTCCGTCGACACCTGTCGTAGCCGGTGGGACGCCCGCCATCAGCCTGCGCTACTCCGATCGGCTGCCTGGCGCGACTGAGGGATATAGCCGCGTCGGGACGGGCGACGCCAGGTGGACCGACCTGGGGCTGGCCCTGCGCTCGAGCGGGCGGCGCGAGCGCTGGGTGCGGATTCCGTTCGACGACATCGGCGGTCAGATCGTTATCGAATGCGAGCGCGGCGGCGGCCGCGTGCCACTGCTCATAGCGCTGCTCAATCTGTCGATGCTGGCGCGTGGGATCGTTCCGCTTCACGCATCCGCGTTCGTCAAGGGGGGCGTCGGAATCGCCGCCGCCGGCTGGTCGCAGGGCGGCAAGACCGAGGCGCTTCTCGCGGCGATGGCCGATGGCGGCACGATGGTCGCCGACGAGTGGGCCTATCTGACGTCGGACAGACAGCTCTTCGGACTGCCCACGCCGGTACGCCTCGAGCCGTGGCACCTGCGCGCTCGTTGGGTGGATGGGCGCGCCGTCCGCGCCGATCTGCGGCACAGGATGCGCCGCAGCGCGCTTCTCGACCGGGGCCTGGCGCTACCCAGCAAGGTGAGCGGCGGGACGACGGCCGGACGGCTCGTGGGCAAGGCCGTCGCCGCCATCGCACGCCGTAATCGCGTCGATGTTCATCCTGACGATCTATTCATCTCGCGCGCGCGGTCGCTCAGGCTGGACAGGCTGTACTGGCTGGTCGCTCGGGAGGGCGCGATCGGCGGCCGGCGGGTAACCATGGTCAGCCGAGTCCAGTCGGCAGACGTTGCCCGGCGCATGGCCGTCGCGCACGTTCACCACAGGCTCGACTTCCTGGACGCCTACTGGCGCTTCCGCTATGCCTTCCCGGAACGACGAAGCGACCTGGTCGAGGAGATGCAGGCGCGCGAGCTCGAGCTTCTCGAGTCGGCGCTGGAAGGGCTGCCGACATACCGCCTCGACCACAGCCGGCACGTCACGCCGTCGGCCCTCGCCCTGGCGCTCGCTTCCACCCCAGACTACTGATGCGGATCCTGTACGTCAGCGGCGGCTTTCCCTATCCGCTGACGAGTGGTCGGCTACGCCACTACCACCTCATCCGGCAGCTGTCGCGGCGCCACCATGTGAGCCTGCTGTCACTGGCCGGCCCGCAGACGACGGACGATGACGTCGCCGCCCTCGAGCCGTATGCCAGCGTTCACGTCGTGCGCGCCGAGCCGTCAGCGCTGAGGCGTCTGCTGACGCCGCTCGGCGTCGCCGTCGGGCCCGCGCGACTGTTAGGGCGGCGGGCACAGGAGCTTGCCTCATCGCGCACCTTTGACGTCGTCGTGCTGGCCGGTAGTGAGGCCTTCCCGGTCTTCCCGCTGCTCGCCCGGCGCCTGCCAGTGGTGAGTGACCTGTGCGATCTGCGCTCTCTCAACCACCTCCGCCGGCTGCGCGTAGCCAGGATCCGGGATCGGCCCCTGGTGGCCGCGCAATACCTTCTCGCCCGGCTTCGAGAACGCTCGCTGCTGAAGCGTTCCGACTGCGTTCTGTTTGCCTCGGCAAGCGACCGGCGGGCGGCCGCCTCGGCCGTCGGCGCTCAGGACGGCCGGGTTGCGCTGGTGCCCAACGGCGTCGACGTCGACTACTGGCGACGCACTTCCGATCGACTCGGGCACGAGGTCGTGTTCACCGGCGCGATGGATTATGCGCCGAACACGGATGCCGCCCTTCAGCTCATCGACGTCGTCATGCCGTTGGTCCGGCGGGATCTGTCCGACGCCCGCCTGCGGATCGTCGGACGGGATCCGCCGGCTGCGCTCCGCCAACGCGCTGCGGCAGGAACGGTCACCGTTACGGGTCTGGTCGAGGATGTCCGGCCCCATCTCGAGGAAGCGGCGGTGTTCGCCGCGCCGCTGCGTTTCGGCGCCGGGATCCAGAACAAGGTTCTCGAGGCGATGGCCATGGCCGTGCCCTGCGTGATCAGCCCGCTCGCGGCTGCCGGCCTGGCGACGGACGAGAGCGTCCCGCCGGTCTCAATCGCTCGCGATCCGGCGGAGTTCGCGCAGCAGATCAGCCTGCGGCTTCGCGCGGCTACAGGCGGGGCCCCCGACGCTGCCGCCCGTGCCTACGTGACCAGCCGCTTCTCGTGGGAGACCGCGGCAGAGCGGCTCGAGGCCCGCCTGAAGGAGCTGGCGAACGTTCCCCGCTCGTGATCCGCGGCCGGGGAAGGGCAGTGCCGCCGGCACTGCCCCCCGGTCGGCGCCCACTGGGTTCAGCGCCCGCCGTAGAGCCAGTCGGTGTAGCCGAAGACGCGGCCGTAGCCGGCGGCCTTGGTGGGCAGGTCGAGGTCGTAGCGGAAGTTGAGCAGCCAGGGCACGTAGTAGCTGGTCGATGAAAGGTTCCAGCTCGGCCCGCCGGCCTTGCCATTGCGGGTGACCAGTCCGGCCGCGCGCTTGAGGGCCGAATCCGACCAGCCCCAGGCAGCGCCGTAGCCGTTGCGTGCCAGCAGCTCGGTCTGCAGCACCAGGCCCTGCAGCGATTCGAGGGTGTACATGATGCCCGTCTTGCCGACCGGCCAGGTCAGGCCGTTGTTGTCGCGGTAGACGTCGCCGACGATGGCGCCGTTGAGGTTGATGCCCGACTTGGTGCAGCTCGGGTTGATCGGCACGAAGCCGGAGGCCGAAGCGTCGCAGGCCCATACCCGCTCGGTGTCGTAGAGGGCACTGTTCTTGCTGCCCTGGCCGCGGAAATTGTCCCAGGCGCTGCGGTCACCGAAGAAGCCGCGCACTACCTTGGCCGCCTTGGCCACGTCGGTAGTGTCGCCCAGATAGAGGCTGGCCGCGATGCGGCTGGCGCCGGCGAAGGCGCCCCAGTTGTTGTTGGCGTCAGCGTGGGTGCCGACGAGCGAGGTCCAGCGGCCGTGGCCGCCCAGCTCGCGCGTGCGTATCTTACTCAGCCAGCTGCGGAAGCTGCTGTCGTCGCTGCCCGACAGCTTGATGAAGTCGGCGGCCAGCACGTACGAGCCGAGCTGGCGGCCGAGCGACAGGATGGCGTTGGTGCAGCCGACCCGCTCGGTGCCCATCGCCGCCATGATCGCGTTGCGCACCTTGGTGTAGTAGCTCGAGGCGCCGGTGCGCGCGTAGACCAGCGCGCCGGCCAACGCC
>CAYRMQ010000041.1:0-15444 GCA_964425305.1 uncultured Anaerolineaceae bacterium
TCACGGGCGCCCCGCGCAACGCGCCGGTGCGCCGCCTCGACGAGGCGCGCGCGGCGCGTCAGCCCGACCTGCGCTGGCGCCCGCTCACCGGCCGCGAGCCGGTGTGCCCCGCTTGAGAGCTGCTTAAGAAGCCGTAACGGAAGGTTGACACCCGTTCGTTGCAGCGACCTATAATGCCGGGCACCCTCGGCCTCCGTGGGAGACGTCTGCGCGTCCTTGCGTAGCGCGCGTAGGTCGGGGCGGTAGCGCGATCCTCAGGGTGGTCGCATCGGCCGCCCACCATCGCACAGAGGAGGAAGGACGCCCATGAGTCTCCGGACTCGGCGAGGCCTCGCTTTGTCGACCGCCCTGTTACTGGTGGCGGCGGCATGTACGGCAACGCCGCCAGCCACTGAAGCGCCCACGGCGCCCCCCGACGGCGCCACGCCGCCGCCGGCAACCCCGACGCCGGTCGATCAAACTCCCGGCCCGGAAACCCCGCCGCCGCCCACGCCCGAACCGACTGACGGCGAGCCGCAGCCGGGCGGGACGATCATCATCGGCGAGTGGCAGGAGCCGCCCACGGTGAATCCCTACCTGAGCAACGCGTGGGTCGTCTCGCAGGCGGCGTACCCGGTGCTGATGCCAAACATCCTGGTCAACGCGGACGGCGAGTGGATCCCATATCTGCTCTCCGAGCTGCCGACGGCCACTGAAGAGGGCGATGGCTTCACGGTCACGATGCGCGTCAAGCCCGGCCTGACCTGGTCGGACGGCGAGGCGCTCGACGCCAATGACCTGGGCTATACCTACGACTGGGCCGTCCAGATGGCCGAGAGTGACGCCGCCGGCTGCAGCCAGTGCGGTGCCCTCGCCCTGCGCCTGCCCGATGACTCCGACTACTACATCACGGGTTGGGAGGTGTCGGCTGACGGCAGCGAGATCGTCTTCAACTGGCAGCAGAAGTACGCCGGCTGGCTGGCCTGGGCGGCGTTCGTCCCGCTGCCCGAGCAGTACTTCGCCAACATCGCGCCGGAGGATGTCGGCGGCTCGATGCCGCTCAGCGACGAGCTGGCCAACGTCCCGGCGTCCGGGCCCTTCGTCTTCACCGGCGCTGCGCCGGGCAGTATCGACTACGCGCGCAACGAGAACTTCACGGCCTTCGACGGCCCGATGCTGGACGGCCTGCGCCGCCAGTACTTCGGCACGAAGGACGGCATGATCACTGCCTTCCTGACCGGTGACGTGGACCAGATCTCGAACATGACGCAGGTCGACTACGACGCCATCGTCAACGTGTCGCCTGACATCGGTCGCGCCGATCTGATCCCGGCCTGGCTGTACGAGCACCTCGAGCTCAACTCGGGTGGTGGCATGGATCCCGATCGGGCGATGCCGCCTGGCCTGGCCCATCCGAGCCAGGTCGGCCTGGATGACGTCCGGGTGCGCAACGCGATCCACCTTGCGATCAACAAGGAGGATCTGTGGAACGTGCTCTTCCCCGGCCATCCGTACACCGAGGCGTGCACCAACGCCCCGCCGAGTTCGTGGTGGGCCGATCCGTCGGTCACGTGCGAGCCCTACAACGTCGACGCCGCCAACGCCCTCCTCGAGGAGGCTGGCTGGACGGGTAGCCCGCGCACGCACAGCGATGGCCGCGTCATGCGCCTGACGATGTGCACCACCGCCGGCAACCCGACGCGCCTGACGACGCTGGGCAAGGTCAACGAGTACCTGCAGGCAGTCGGCATCCCGACCGACATTCGCACGGCGGATGCGGCGAGCGTCGTGTTCGCTGGCTACCCGGACGTGACCAACGAGACGGAGTGCGCGCTGTCGCGCGGCAACTACCACATCTCGCTGTTCACGTACCTGCTGAGCGACCCGGGAGGCCTGTACTTCAGCCTCTTCCACTCGTCGAACATCCCGCCCGGTGGCGACCACGGCAACTGGAGCCGGATCAGCGATCCGGAGCTGGATGCCCTGCTCGAGGCTGGTGTCGAGGCGATTTCGACCGAGGACGTCCTGGCCAGCCTGGGCGACATCCTGCGCAAGGTCGTCGAGCTCAAGCCTGAGATCCCGCTGTACTACCGCGGCGAGACCTCCGGTGTCAGCCGGCACCTGGGCGGCTTCCAGGCCAACCCGAGCCTCTTCGGCCCGGTGTGGAACATCCACGAGTGGTACTTCATCCCCTAGTCCACTAGGGATGTAATCAAACGGCCAAAACAAGTGGGCGCCCGTTTGGGCGCCCACTTGCTATGCTAGCCGCCGTCCTATGCCACTCTACCTGCCCAGCTAGAGTTCGAGAGCATGGCTTCGTACATAGTTCGGCGCATCTTCCAGGCGGTCCCCGTCCTGTTCCTGATCGCCGTCGTCACCTTCTCGCTCATGATGATTGCGCCCGGCGGGCCGCAGGCGCAGTTCCAGATGAACCCGCGCTTCTCGGAAGAGCAGGTCGACCGTTACCTCGCGCGCTGGTGCCTCGAACGCAACCCGGACGTCTTCGGAATCATGCGCTCCTTCGGTGGCTGGTTCGGCGTCTGGAACTGCCAGCACGGCGGCACCGGGCTGGATGGCTTCTTCTCGGGACAGGGCATGCCCAACTTCCTGCCCCAGTCGCTCGGCGGCGGCGATAACGGCGTCCTGCATCTCGACTTCGGATTGTCGATGACCGTCGCGCCCAACCAGCCCGTGCTCGACCTGATCTGGGACCGCGTGCCGGCGACGCTGATCCTGATGGTGACGGCCTTCCTGATCTGGGTCAGCCTGGCCATCGTGCTGGGTGTCATCGCGGCCGTCCGGCGCTACTCGCTGTTCGACCAGACGGTCACGCTGCTCAGCTACATCCTGTACTCGCTGCCCACCTTCTGGCTCGGCCTGATGCTGATCTACTTCTTCGCGGTCAACCTCCAGATGCTCCCGCCGCAGGGCATCGTCTCGATCCGCGAGGCGCCCGCGTCGTGGAACTCAGATCGCTACTGGGCCGCCTTCTGGCAGGATCCGTGGCCGCAGATCCGCGACATCGCGACGCACCTGGTCCTGCCCGTCATCACGCTGGTCGCGGTCAGCGTCGCCGCCGATACGCGCTACGTGCGGTCGGCGATGCTCGACGTGCTCGGTCAGGACTACGTGCGCACGGCGCGGGCCAAGGGCCTGCCCTCGAGCCGGGTCATCTTCCGCCACGCCTTCCGCAACGCGCTGCTGCCGATCATCACCAACGTCGCCCTCGCGATGGCCTTCCTGTTTTCGGGCGCGATCGTGACCGAGACGATCTTCAGCTGGCCGGGCATGGGCCGGCTGTACTTCGAGTCGATCTTCTTCCGTGATTACTTCCTGGCCATGGCGATCCTGTTCATCGGTGCCACACTGGTCGTCCTGATGAACCTGCTGGCTGACGTCGTCTACGCGTGGGCAGACCCACGCATCAGGTACTAGGGCGCGATGGCGATCGACGACACCCGCCCGCGTCCCGCCGGCGCCAGCGGCATCGGTACCGACGCCGCCGATCGGCCGCGGGTTGCCGAGGACCTGGTCGACGCCGACCAGGAGCTGCAGGTCGACCGCGAGGTCGCCCTTGCCTCGCTCAACCAGTGGCAGCTGGCGTGGCGTCGCTTCCGCCGCCACCGCATGGCGCTCGTCGGCCTCGGCATCTTCACCTTCATGGTCGCCGTCGTGGTGATCATCCCCATCTTCCAGCCGTTCGTCTTCACCCACATCCCCGGCTCGCCGCGGCCGGGCGGCATGCCGCCGGAGGCGGCGCACATCTTCGGCCGGACGGGCGAGGGCCGCGACGTCTTCAACCTCGTCGTCAACGGCGGCCGCATCTCGCTGATGGTCGGCATCTTCTCGATGGCCATCGCCGGCACGATCGGCGTCATCGTCGGGTCGATCGCCGGCTTCATCGGTGGCTGGGCCGACAACGTGCTGATGCGCGTCGTCGACGTCTTCTTCGCGATCCCGTTCCTGTTCGTGATCCTCGTCGCGGCGCGCTTCTTCGGCCGCGGCGACGTGCTCTCGCTGGTGCTGATCATCGGCCTCCTGTCGTGGCCGCTGATAGCACGGCTTGTCCGCGCCTCGTTCCTGTCGTTGCGCGAGACCGAGTTCGTCGATGCCGCACGTGCCGTGGGGGTGGGCAACATGCGCATAGCCTTCCGCCACATCCTGCCCAACGCGCTGAGCCCGGTCATCGTCGCCTGCACGCTGCTGATCGCGCAGGCGATCGTGCTCGAGGCGTTCGTCAGCTTCCTCGGCTTCGGCATCCGCGAGACCGAGGTCAGCTGGGGCAACGCGCTGGCCAACGCGCAGGAGGGCATCCGCCACGGCAACTGGTGGTGGGCCTTCTTCCCGGGCATGGCCATTGCGCTGACGGTGTTGTCGATCAACTTCATGGGCGACGGCCTGCGTGACGCTCTCGATCCACGGAGCCGCGAGGGATGAGGGCGGCGCTCGACCAACCGCTGCCGGCGCAGTCGGCCCTCGCACCGGACACGCTCCTGGCAGTCGAGGACCTGCGTACGTACTTCCATGTCATGGACGGCACGGTCAGGGCCGTCGACGGCGTCAGCTTCTCGATCAGGCGCGGCGAAACGCTGGGCATCGTCGGTGAGTCCGGCTGCGGCAAGAGCGTGACGGCGCTGACGATCATGCGCCTTCTCGACATCCCGCCCGCCGAGATCCCCTCGGGCAGCATCCTCTTCGAGGGCCGCGACCTGCTCGCCCTGTCCCACGAGGAGATGCGGCGCATTCGCGGCAACGAGATCGCGATGATCTTCCAGGAGCCGATGACCAGCCTGAACCCGGTCTTCACCATCGGCCACCAGATCTCGGAGGCCGTCCGCATGCACCTGCGCGTGAACAAGCGCGAGGCGCTCGACCGGGCGATCGAGTCGCTGCGCATGGTCGGCATCAGCTTCCCCGAGCGGCGCGTGCGGCAGTACCCGCACGAGATGTCGGGCGGCATGCGCCAGCGCGTGATGATCGCGATGGCCCTCTCGTGCGAGCCCAAGCTGCTCATCGCCGACGAGCCGACGACCGCCCTCGACGTGACCATCCAGGCCCAGATCCTCGAGTTGATCCGGCGCATCCAGGAGGAGACGGGCACGGCGCTGATGCTGATCACGCATGACCTGGGTGTGGTCGCCGAGATGGTCCACGACGTCGTCGTGATGTACGCCGGCCGGGTCGTCGAGCACGGCACCGTCAACGACGTGCTGCTCCAGCCCAAGCACCCCTACACGGAGGGCCTGCTCGCCTCAATCCCATCGAAGGGCGCGCGCGGCACGCGGCTCAACGTCATCAAAGGCACCGTGCCGAACCCGTTCAACATGCCGGTCGGCTGCAACTTCGCGCCGCGCTGCCCGTACCGCTTCGAGCCGTGCGACGAGCACGACCCGCGCGTCGAGGAAGGGGCGGGACCGCCCGTCGCGTGCTGGCTGTGGAAGCGCGCGCCGGGCCACGCCATCCCGCAGGAGCTGCACGACGCGCAGGTCGCCGCGGCACGCAAGGCGGCTGCCGCCAAGGCCGTGCCCGCCACCAGCGCCGTGCCGACAGTCGATACGACACAGGAGGGGCCAGCCGCGTGACCCTCACTGATAGCGCGCGCCAGGCGCGTGGCGGCGGGTCGGCGACTGGCCGGCCGCTGGTCGTCGTCAACAACCTGGTCAAGTACTACCCCATCCACTCGGGCATCCTGCGCCGCAAGGTGGGCGACGTGCGCGCCGTCGACGACGTCAGCTTCGAGATCGAGAAGGGCGAGATCCTCGGCCTGGTCGGTGAGTCGGGCTGCGGCAAGTCGACGCTCGGCCGGACGCTGCTGCGGCTGGTGCCGCCGACGGGCGGCGAGGCATACCTCGCCGGTGAGGAAATCTTCGCCAAGAACGGGCGCGACCTGAAGCGGCTGCGCCGGCGGATGCAGATCATCTTCCAGGACCCCGTTGCGTCGCTCAACCCGCGCATGCCCATCTCGGACATCATCGGCGAGGGCCTCCTCGCCCAGGCCGACGAGAGCAACCAGTGGGCCAAGCGATCGGTGCGCGACGCGCGGGTGGGCGACTACCTCGAGATCGTCGGCCTGCGCCGCGACTACGCGCGACGCTATCCGCACGAGTTCAGCGGCGGCCAGCGCCAGCGCATCGGCATCGCCCGCGCGCTGGCCCTGTCACCCGACTTCGTCGTCTGTGACGAGCCGGTGTCGGCGCTGGACGTGTCGATCCAGTCGCAGATCCTCAACCTGCTCATCGACCTGCGCCGCGAGTTCGGCCTGACGTACCTGTTCATCGCGCACAACCTGTCCGTCGTGCAGTACCTCTCCGACCGGGTGGCGGTGATGTACCTCGGCAAGGTCGCCGAGCTGGCGCCCGTCGAGCGCCTGTACGAGGATCCACGCCATCCGTACACCGTGGCCCTGCTGTCGGCCGTGCCCGAGCCCGATCCGCGCCTGCGCAAGCAGCGCATCGTCCTGCGCGGCGACGTGCCCAGCCCGGCCAACCCGCCGTCGGGCTGCCGCTTCCGCACGCGCTGCTGGCTGTACGAGCAGCTCGGCCGGCCGGAGAACTGCGTCGAGGAGGAGCCGCCGCTGCGCTCGCTCGGCCGCGGCCAACTGGCGGCCTGCCACTGGGCCGAGAAGATCAACCCGCAGGCGATCGCGACAGCCGCCGGTCAGGCCTCGAAGATCGCGACGGGCGACGCCGACGAGGACGGCTCGCCGCCTGCCGGCGGGCCGCTGTCGCCGGACGATCCGATCAGCAAGGAGAAGGCGCTGCCCCACGCCTAGGCTGCCGCGTGCCTAGGGCAGTTGGATGAGGGCCTCCTCGACGAGCGCCGACGTGCCGGCAAGGACGAACATGATGTCGTCCGACGGATAGAGATAGGTCGTCTGCGCCGGCGTCGTCCGCGTCACCAGCCGCTTGCCGGCGATCGTCGTCACGCCGAAGACGGCGATGTTGTCCTGATGTGCCTCCTCGGCCGCCTGGAAGGCGAGGATGATCTCGACGGCGTCGGCGCCGACGACGCGGAAAGCGGACACCTGGATTGCCTCGCCGCCGGTTGCGACGGCCAGCTGGACGTCATCGGCGGTCCGGTCCAGGCGGCGCAGGACGTCGTGGGTAATCTCGCGCTGCTCGTCGGCGACGGCGGCCAGGCTGACCTTCGTCATCTCGCGGCCGCCGACCTGCGAGGGCAGCCGCGCCTCGAGCTCGGGGAAGGCATGGAAATTGCCCTCCGCCGGCGTCGGCGTCGGCGTCGGCGGCGGCGGTGGGCTGGGTGTCGGGGCGGACGTGCCGCAGGCGGCCAGCACCGCGCTCAACAGCAGCGTGGCGACGACGTCGCGACCAGACGGAATGAGTGTAGGCATCAATACGACAACAACGGTGCGGTGGTTGGAACGCCGGAATGCTAGCGCGAGTGGACGATTTGGGCAGGCGACCGATTGGAGGATGAGGTGCTGCCGTACTGACGCCGCCGCTAGACTCCGCCCTGATGCCGTCACTGAGCGTCGGCCTGGCCCAGCTCGCTCCGCGGCTGGGTGTGGTCGAGGAGAACGTCGAGAAACATCTCGCGCTGCTGGAGCAGGCGCGCGCGCAGGGCGCCGACTTTGTCGTCTTTCCCGAGCTCGGCCTGAGCGGCTACCTGCTGCAGGACCTGAACGCCGAGGTCGCCCTCCGGCGCGATGACCCGCGCCTGGCCCGGCTGGCCCGCGCCACCGCCGGCCTCAGTGCGGTGGTCGGCTTTGTCGAGGAGTCGGACGAGCACCAGCTGTACATCGCCGCCGCGCTGCTCGAGGACGGGGAGCTGCGCCACGTCTACCGCAAGAGCTACCTGCCCAACTACGGGCTCTTCGACGAGCGCCGCTTCTTCGGCCAGGGCCAGCAGCTGCGGGCGGTCGACTCGCGTCTCGGGCTGCGCCTGGGCATCTGCATCTGCGAGGACTTCTGGCACCTGCCCACGCCCTACCTGCTCGCGCTCGACGGGGCGCAGGTGCTGATCAACATCTCGTCGTCGCCCGGCCGCGACGTGGCGGCCACGCGCGAGACGGGCCTGGGCACGGCCGGCTCGTGGTCGACGATCATGCGCGCCTACGCCCAGCTGACGACGACGTTCGTCGTCTTCGTCAACCGCGTCGGCGTCGAGGAGTCGGTCGCCTTCTGGGGTGGCTCACAGGTCATCGACCCGGCGGGCGAGGTCGTCTTCCAGGCGCCGCTCCACGAGGAGGGGCTGTTCGTCGTCGAGGTCGACCGCGACGACGTTCGTCGCGAGCGGGTTGCGCTGCCGCTGCTGCGCGACGAGCGGCCCGAGCTCGTCCTGCGCCAGCTCGAAAGGCTCGTCCGCGAGCGGGCCGGCGTGCCCGTCGACGAGAGCGTCGCGGTCGAGGCGGGCGAGCGAGGCGGGCGGTCGTGACGAGCGATGCGCAGGCACTGCCCTATGAGCTGCCCGAGGAGCTGCTCATCGACACGTCGGTCGCGCGCCGCATCATCGCCGAGTTCATCCGCGGCCACCTGCGCCAGGCAGGCTTCGAGCGCGTCGTGCTCGGGCTGTCGGGCGGCGTCGACTCGGCGCTCGTTGCCCATCTCGTGGCCGAGGCGATCGGCGCCGAGCGGCTGCTGTGCCTGCTGCTGCCGTACCGGACGTCATCGCCGGCGTCGCGCGCCGACGCCGAGGGCGTCATCGCCGGCCTCGGCTGCCAGCGCAGGCTGATCGAGATCACGCCCATCGTCGACGGTTACTTCGAGGGTGTCCTCGGCGGCGAGGACGTCTCGTCGCTGCGCCGCGGTAACTTCGCCGCGCGCGCCCGGATGGCGGTGCTCTACGACCAGTCGGTCGTCTGGCGCGGGCTCGTCGCCGGCACCGGCAACAAGACCGAGGCGCTGCTCGGCTACACCACGATCTACGGCGACAACGCCTCGGCCTTCAACCCGATCGGTGACCTGTACAAGAGCCAGGTGCGCCAGCTGGCCGCCGAGATGGGCGTGCCCGAACAGATCCTGCGCAAGGCGCCGTCGGCCGACCTGTGGCCGGGCCAGACCGACGAGGACGAAGTCGGCTTCAGCTACGCTGCCGTCGACCGGCTGCTGTACTGGATGGTCGACCGCCGCCGGACAGACGAGCAGCTGCGCGAGATGGGCTTCGCCGCGGCCGACATCAGGCGCGTGCATGGGCTGATCGCCGGCTCGGAGTTCAAGCGCCAGACGCCGCCCGTGGCCAAGCTGACGCTGCGCACGCCGGGCGTCGACTACCTCTACCCGCGCCGCCGTCCGGGTCCGTCGCGCGGCTGATGGGCCGGCAGCCGCCGGCGGGCGGCACGCTCTACGTCGTCGCCACGCCCATCGGCAACCTCGCCGACATCACCCTTCGCGCTCTCGACGTGCTGCGCTCGGTGCCGCTGGTCGCCGCCGAGGACACGCGCCTGACGCGCCGGCTGTGGGCACGCCACGGCATCGAAACGCGCCTGGTCAGCTATCACGCGCGCAGCGCCGAGCGACGGCGCGACGAGTTGACCGCCCACCTCGCCACGGGCGCCGACCTGGCGCTGGTCACCGACGCCGGCACGCCGCTGGTCAGCGACCCCGGCGGCGGGCTCGTCGCCGAATGGGCCGCGCGCGGTGGGCGTGTGATCGCCGTGCCCGGCGCGTCGGCGGTGCTGGCGGCGCTGGTCGCGAGCGGCGTCCCGGCTCCGCGCTGGACGTTCGAGGGCTTCCTGCCGCGACGCGGCCGCGAGCGGCGCGAGCGGCTGGCGCGCATCTGCGCCGACGAGCGCGCGACCGTCCTGTTCGAGGCGCCCGGGCGGACCGCGGCGACGCTGGCCGACCTGGCCGCGGCGTGCGGCGGCGAACGGCGGGCGGCGCTCTGCCGCGAGCTGACCAAGCTGCACGAGGAGGTCCGGCGCGGCACGCTGGCCGAGCTTGCGCACGGGGCGGCGACGGACCCGCCGCGCGGGGAGGTGACGATCGTCGTCGCCGGCGCCAGTGCGGAGGTCGGAGTTGAGCAGACCGCCGAGCAGAGCCTCGAAGCCGGCCGCGCGCAGGTGGCCGAGCTGGTGGGGGAGGGCTGGAGCAGGTCGTGGGCCGCCCGCGAGGTCGCCCGCCGGACGGGCCTCCCTCGGCGCGAGCTGTTCAGGGAGTGACAGCCCGGGGTGACGGGTGACGCTGCCACATATCATGGCTGGTTGTGGCTTCTGTTGAGTCCGGCTCGAGGGCGCCTGTTGCGACGGTCGCCTTCCTCTTCGCCGACCTGGAGGGCTCGACACGTCTGCTGGCCTCGCTCGGTGCCGAGAGTTACGGCCAGCTGTTGAGCGACTACAGGTTGCTCCTCGCCGAGGCAGCGGCGCCAGAGGGCGGGGAGGTCGTCGACCGCGAGGGCGACGGGCTGTTCCTCACCTTTCCGACGGCGGCAGCCGCACTCAGGGCGGCCGCCGCGGCACAGCGGGCGCTCAACGACCATGACTGGCCGGCCGGCGCCGTCGTGACGGCCCGGATGGGTATACACGCCGGTGAGGCACGGCGTGACGCCGAGGGGCTGGTCGGGTTGGAGGTTCACCGCGCAGCGCGTGTCGCATCGGCAGCCCACGGTGGGCAGGTGCTGGTATCCGAGACGGCGCGCCTGCTGGCCGCCGACGGGCTGCCCGACGAGCTGCAGCTGCGCGACCTCGGCGAGCATCGCCTGAAGGATTTGGCCCGCTTCGAGCGCCTGCACCAGCTGGTCGCGCCGGGGATGCGGCGCGACTTCGCACCGCCCAGGACACTCGAGGGCACGCGCAGCAACCTGCCCGTGCAGGCGACCAGCTTCGTCGGACGGCAAGCCGAGTTCGCCCGCTTGCTCGATCTCGTGCGCGACAACCGGCTGGTAACGGTCACCGGCGTTGGCGGGTCGGGCAAGACGCGGTTGGCGGTTCAGGCCGGCGCCGAGCTGGTGGCCGAATTCCGTGACGGCGTGTGGCTGGTCGAGCTTGGCGCGGTCGCCGACCCGGACCTCGTCGACGGTGCGGTGCTCGAAGCCATCGGCGTGAGCCAGAGCCGGGGCGTCGGCGCTCGCGAGACAGTGATCGCGAGCCTGGCCACGGCTCGGGCGCTGATCATCCTCGACAACTGCGAGCACCTGCTCGACGCCGCGGCCGACCTTGTCGGGGCTGTCCTTGCCGCGGCACCCGACGTGAGCGTGGTCGCCACCAGCCGCGAGCTACTGGGCGTGGCCGGTGAGGTCGTCTATGGCCTGCGCTCGATGTCGCTGCCCGGGCCAGACCATGCTGCCGATCCGGAAGGTCTGGCGTCATCCGACGCTGTTCGTCTCTTCAGCGAACGGGCCGCCGCCGTTCTGCCGCGATTTCAGCTGACTGCCGACAACGCACGAGCCGTGGCCGAGATCTGCCGCCGATTGGACGGCATGCCGCTCGCGCTCGAGCTGGCTGCGCCGCGGCTGCGGGCGTTCAGCCCGGACAAGCTGGCCGAGCTGCTCGACCAGCGATTTCGGCTGCTGACCGGTGGCAGCCGAACGGCCCTTCCGCGGCAGCAGACGCTCAATGCCACCATCGAGTGGTCGTACCGCCTGCTCAGCGAGGCTGAGCGGGCTTTCTTCCGCCGCCTGTCGGTCTTCCAGGGCGGTTTCTTGTACGAGGCGGCGGTGGCGGCCTGCACCGGCGATGCCGTTGCCGAGGCGGACATCATCGAGCTGCTGCCGGCCCTCGTCGACAAGTCGCTCGTGCTGGCCGAGGGCGACGCCGGCGAGGTTCGCTACCGGCTGCTCGAGACCATCCGCCAGTTCGCTCGCGAGCGGCTCGAGGAGAGCGGCGAGGCCGACGTCGTGCGTCGTCGTCACGCAGCGCACTATCGCGAGCTGGCCATCACGGCGGCGCAGCACGCAGTCGGGCCTGACGAGGTGGTCTGGCGCAGGCGGGTCGAGGCCGACTCGGACAACGTGCGCCAGGCGTTGACGTGGTCGTTGGAGGCAGGCGAGCCTGGTTCGGCACTCGAGACCGCGATCGGTTTCGCGCGCTATGCCGGCTGGTCGGAGTCGCTGTCGTGGATGGAGCGCGCGATGAGCGCCGGCTGGCCGGCGGCCAACGAGCTGCTGCGGGCGAGAGCGCTGGCGGCGCGCGGAAGGCTGCGTGACTACGCCGGCGAGTTCGAGGAGGCGGCTTCTGACATCGAGCAGGCCATCGCCATCTTCCGCCGGCTCGAGGAGCAGGGCACAGCAGGGGCGCTGCTGAGCCAGTTCCCCGGCTACGCCAGCGCGTACATCGCACTCGCCGTCGTTCTCTTCCACCATGGCCGGGCTGGGTCCAACAACGAGGTATTCACCGAGCTTGTCCAGGAGGCCCTGGCACTCGCGCGCCGGCTTGACGACCGCTATGCGATCGCGTCTGCCCTCGGCAACCTTGCCCATCACATGGACCCCCACGGCGATCCGCTGCGAGCCCGGCAGCTGTTCACAGAGGCCATTGCCGCGACACGGGCACTGGGCTCGGACCAGTTGCTGGCCGGCGTCAGCCAGCAGCGCGCCTTCTTCGAGTTCCAGGCGGGCGACCTCGAGGCGAGCCGCGAGTCATGGCGGATGGCCATCCGTCACGCGGAGCGCGCGGGCCAGACCGAGTCGGCCAACGTCTACCGAGCGTATCTCGCCGCCGTCGAGGTAGAGCTCGGCGTCGATGCGGCCGCGGCGTACGTGGCCAGCGTGCGTACGCTGTTTGACAAGCGCGCGGCGCGCGAGGCAGCGTGGGTCTACCAGACGCTGATCGTCTTCCGTGCCGGCGTCGATGCGGCGCGCGGCGACTGGCCGCGCGTCGCCGTGGCCGCGGGAGCTTCGGCGGCCGAAGCGGATCGCGGCGCCCCGGTCCGCTGGGACCTCGTCGACCACTTCGAGCGGGTGACCCGCGAGGCGCGGCAGGCGATGGGTGAGGAGGAGTTCAACGCACGAGCTCGGCGGGGCACTGCCATGAGCCGCGACGAGATCGTCGAGTTCCTGATCGCCGACTAGACTCGGCCCTACCGCCACGAAGGGAGGGACGATGAGACCCGACGACGAGCGCGAGGCTGCCCACGAGGCCGAGCACGGCCTGGCCGAGGCCGGCGTCATCCAGCCGCTCGAGCAGATCCCCGAGTCGCCCGAGCTGCTGGCCACGCCGCGCGAAGGCCTCCAGCCTCGGCCGCAGCCGGCCAAGCGCGTGCTGATCATCGGCGCCGGCATGGCCGGCCTCGTCGCCGCCTTCGAGCTGCGCCGGCAGGGCCACGAGCCGATCTTGCTCGAGGCGCAGAACCGCGTCGGCGGGCGGATCTACACGCTGCGCTCGTTCGCGCCCGGGCTCTACGCCGAGGCCGGCGCGATGCGCATTCCGCGCGCGCACACCCTGACCCTCGAATACTGCGACCTGTTCAACCTGCCGCTGCGCCCGTTCGTGATGGGCAACCCCAACGGGCTCGTCCACATCGGCGGCGTACGCCTGACCGCCGCCGAGGCGGCGGCGAACCCCCAGCAGCTGCCCTTCGAGCTGGCCGCCCACGAGCGCGGCCGGACTGCCGACGCGATGTGGGAAGAGGCCATCGCCGACATCCGCGAGATGATCGACCGCGCCGGCGACGAGGCGTGGGAGGAGATCGTCCGCCGCTACGACGAGTACTCGCTCTACGAGTTCCTCAAGCTGCGCGGCTTTTCCGAGGGCGCGATCGAGTACTACGCGGTGATGAACTTCCTCGAGGCCGACATGCACAACGCCGTCGTCGAGATCCTGCGCGAGGACCTCGGCGGCGCGTACGTCGACATGCAGGAGATCGCGGGCGGCATGGACCTGCTGCCGACGGCCTTCTACGCCGAGCTGCAGGACGCCGTCCGCTTCGGCGTCGAGGTGCGCGCGATCGAGCAGGATTCTGAATCGGTCACGCTGCACTGCCGGCAGGGGCCGGACCGCTTCTCGCTGAGCGGCGACTACGCCATTTGCAGCGTGCCGTTCTCGGTCCTGCGCCACATCGAGAAGCGCTTCAGCCGCGAGAAGCACCGCGCCATCCGCCAGCTCAACTACCACGCCTCGACGAAGATCCTGTTCCAGGTCCGCCGGCGCATCTGGGAGGAGCAGGACAACATCCTCGGCGGCGCGACCGTCACCGACCTGCCCGTGCGCCGGCTGAACTACCCCACGCCCGACCCGTCGACGACGCGCGGCGTGCTGCTCGCCTCGTACTCGTGGGGCCAGGACGCGCTGCAGTGGGGCGCGATGGACGAGGGTACGCGCATCGAGGAGGCGCTCGACGACGTCGAGCAGATCCATCCCGGCATTCGCGAGGAGTTCGAGGTCGGCGCGTCGCATGCCTGGTACGGCGACCGCTGGGCACGCGGCGCGTTCGCCATGTTCGCGCCCGAGCAGCAGACGAGCCTGCAGGCGGCGATCGTCAGGCCGGAGGGCCGCGTCTACTTCGCCGGCGAGCACTGCTCGCTGTACCACGCCTGGATCCAGGGCGCGCTCGAGTCGGGTATCCGCGCCGCGCGCGAGATCCACGAGCTGCCGCCGATCGACGAGAAGGTCGCCGCGGCGCGGGCGGCCGAGCCGGCCTGAGCCGGCGCCCGAGCGAAGGCGGTCGAGCAAGGGTGCGCCAGCCGCCGCTGCTAGAGGCCTTCAGGGCCTGGCTGACGGCCTTCGGCGATGCATGGGAACGGGCCGACGCCGACGCGCTGGCGGCGCTCTTCGCGCCGGCGGCCACCATCCAGCCGGCGCCCTTCGCCGAGCGCGTCCGCGGCCGCCAGCAGATCTCCGATCACTGGCAGGCGGAGCTCGCCGGGCTGGCTGACGTCAGGTTCGCGGGGCAGGTCCTGGGCGCCGGCGACACCTACGGCATCGCCCAGTATCGCCTGTCGTACCGGGTTGGCGACGCGGGCCCGTCGCGGATGCGCGACGGCATCCTGCTGGCAGCACTGGACGAGCGGGGCAGGTGCACCTCGCTGCGCGCCTGGTGGCACGACGCCGAGGAAGCGAGAGAGCCATCGCGTTGAGCCGGCGCCTACGGGCGCATGAGCAGCGGCGTTTCCTGGGATGGGTGGGGGGAGCTCGTGCAGCGTGTGGCTGCCGCCGACGAGCCGGCGCAGGATGCGCAGCCTGCGTTCGTCGCCCAGCGCGCGGGCGAGGCGGATCAGGCGGTCGGGCGGTGCGTCCGGATCATCGGTCGGCCGGCCGCCGAGACCGCCGACCCCGACGAGCAGCGCGCGGTCGCTCTCGCAGAAGACATCCCACGGGCGAAGGAACCACGCTGGGAAGACCTCGATCTCTTCCAGGCCGGGCGAGGGCACCACGTCGGCGCCGTTCGTCGCCTCGAGCAGGAAAGCGTCCTGCGTCAGCTCGCGTGAGCGCCCGCGCAGGCGCTCGGCTTTGCGCTCGACGAGGGGCCAGACTGGCGCGACATGTCGGTCGACCAGGTCCACGACTGCGCCGGGCGTGGTCGGGCTGGCCGTCCTCCCGACCGGCCCGGCCGTCCTCCCGGCCGTCCTCCCGGC